>JBJMQQ010000074.1:0-22322 GCA_045802645.1 Polyangia bacterium | reverse complement strand
CGTCGGCTTGGTCCAGGTTCTGGCGCAGGTCGCCGGCGAACTCGAGGCGGCCGGCCCGCACGGCGCGCAGCCGCCCGTAAAGGCGCATCCCTTCTTTCGCGCGCTGGCGCAGATCGATGTCGCGGCCGCCGTCGCGTCCCGTGACGTAGTGATTGGCCTTGCCGCGCACGCGTTCCTTCAGCGGGTGCTCGTGAACGGGCATGCTGTAGTAGCCCATGTCGTCCAGCCAGGCGACGACGTCGCGCCCGCGATAGCGTCGTGCCGTGCGCGGGGCGCTGCCCAGGCACAGATGAACGCGGCGGCCGGCCAGGTGCAGGTCCTCGGCGATCTGGCTGCCCGACTGCCCCGAGCCCACCACCATCACGTCGCCGGGCGGTAGCAGGGCGGCGTTGCGATACGCCGAGGCGTGCAGCTGCAACAGCTCGTCGGGCAGGCGTTCGGCCAGGCGCGGGATCGCCGGCACGTGGTAGCCGCCGGTCGCGACGACCACCTGATCGGCGTGGCAGGCGCCCGCCGATGTCTCCAGCGCGAACCCGCCGGTCGGGTCGCGCCGCAGCGCCGTCGCCGACACCCCTTCGATGAGCGGTGGCCCGAAGCTGCGCGCGTAGTCCTCGACGTAGCGGACGATCTCGTCTTTGACCATGAAGCCGTTCGGGTCCGGTCCGTGGTACGGAAACCCGGGCAGGCGGCACTGCCAGTTGGGGGTCACCAGGCAAAAGGTGTCCCAGCGCCGCTCGCGCCACTCGTGCGCGATGCGGTGTTTTTCCAGGACGACGTGATCGACGCCCAGCCGCTTCAGCTCGTAACTCATCGAGAGGCCCGCCTGGCCTCCGCCGATCACGACGGCGCTGTAATGCCGGCCCAGGCGGGGCCGTGGCGTGTTCTCGTCCATGGTGACTCCTCAACGATTGCTAAACGCCCTGTGGCAACTCGAACGCCGTGACGGTGATCTGTTGTTCGGGCGCGAAGACCGCCGCGCGCGACTCCAGCTCGTGCAGCTGGTCCATCGCGGCGGAGCAGGCGTAGCCGTACTTGGCGCGCACGCGCTCGGAGCCGATGTTCAACATGGTGCGGCTGCGCTGCATGAACTCGGGCAGTGGATAGGTGCAGCCCACCTGCAGGTACTCGCGCACGATCAGCGACGGCGAGTAGCAGCGACTTTCGCCGCCGTCAGGCCAGCGAACGACGAAGTGCATCTCCGGCATGGGTGCGCATCCTTTCGTAGGGTTCGGCGTGGCGGGCCGCGACCTGCGCCCAGCTGTGGGCCTGGGCGCGATCCGACCCGGCGCGGCGCACGACGCGACCCGTGGCCAGGGCGCGCGCGATCCCGGCCGCGATGGCGTCGACCGACTCGGGATCGACCAGCGTCGCGCAAGACGGGTCCAGGAATTCGGTGAACGGCGGGCGGTCCGACGCGACCACCGGTAGCCCGGCGGCCAGCGCCTCCAGCGCGGCCAGGCCGAACCCCTCGTGCAACGACGGCAGCGCCAGCACGTCCGCCAGGTGGTACAGCGCGGGCACGTCCTCGTCGGCGACGACGCCGAGCTCGACGACCGCGTCCCGCACGTCGGCGGGCAGCTCGTTGCGGGCGCTGTCGTACTCGGCGCGGGCGGCGCCGTGGTCCAGGACCGTCGCGCCCCCCAGGATCCAGAGGCGCGCCTGCGGGTAGCGGCGGCGAAGGCGTGCGAACGCCAGCAAGATGCGCAGGCTGTTCTTGCGGGTCTCGACGCCGCCGACGGACAGCACGATCGGTCCGCCGCCGCCCAGGCGCGCGCGCCAGTCGGCGAGCCGCTCGGCCTCGACGCCCTGGAACCGGCGCACGTCGACGCCGTTGCCGACGACGGGGCAGCCGATGCCGAACGTCGCGGCGACGTCGGCCCGCGCCGCGTCGCTGACGGTCAGGCACAGCGCCGCCTCGCGTATCGATCGTTCCTGGCAGGCGGTCAGCTCGGGATCCGCAAAGCGCTCGACGTGGTGCACGGTCCTGATCATCGCCAGGGGAACGCCGCGGTCGCGTGCCGTCAGAAGGCCGTTGGCGCTGAGGCAATCCTGCGCGTGGTGCAGGTCGAACGCCGGTGTGTTCTCTTCCAGGTACCCGGCAATCTCGCGCGCCCGAAGACGAACCAGCCCGGCGGTGGTGGCCGGCGCGGGCGCGGCCGGGATCAACGCCAGCTTCGCGCGCAGCGGCCGGAAGAACCCGCGCCCGTCCTTGTCCAGCGCGACCAGGGTCGCGCTCCACCCCGCGTCGGTCAGCGCGTCCGCCAGCGCCGCGGCATGGACGACGCTTCCGCGCGGCAACGTCGAGTACGTGAAGATGCCGATCGAGCCCCGCCCAGGTCGCGCGCGGCGCGCTTTCACGGTGCACCGCCTTTGCCGTTGCTGCCGTCGACGAACACCCGGCGTGTGATCACGTCCGCGATCGGCGCGCGGTCGCGTACCCGCCGCAAGCGCACGCGCGTCTTCACGCCGTCGTCGGTGGGATCGAACGCCAGCACGTCCACCAGCAGCCCGTCGCCCAGTGGCAGGTTCCCGTAATAGAAGACGTCGCGCGCGATCGGCGACGCAGCCAGTGCCCAGTCGATGCGGCGGGACACCAGGCCCAGCTCGGTGACGACCTGCCGCTCCGCGGTGTCGGCGATGGTCGGGTACGCGGCGAAGTACAGCAGACGGGCCCCGTTGTAGTCGGCGTAGGGCGACGGTTGGTGACGCACGCGCCCCAGCGCCGGTCCGGGGGGATCCAGCGACGGGCCGGCGAACGAATCCGCCAGCGGCTGGCGGCGGCGGGCCGCGCGCGCCAGCAACGCCAGCCGCGACGGCGCGCTGCCCGCTTCCCAGCGCGACGCCAAGCGCGCCGCGGGAAGCGCCATCCGCATCGACCCGTCCGGTTGCCGGGCCGCGAACGTCGTCACCAGCTCGACGGACAGGCGATTGCTGCCGACGGCGGCCGACACGCGGCCGTGCGCGCAAGCGCCGCCGCACGGGACCATCTCGACGCTGCCGTCGAACAGCTCGTTCTCGCGCGCGGCGCTGAGCGGGGCGGTGTAGCGGGCCCGCAGCGCGACGACCGTGGGGTAGAGGCGCTGCAGGTCATCGCCGCGGATCTCGTCGGAGGCGACGCCCAGCCGCTGGCTGATCGCATCCCAGTGCAGATCGCCCGCGTGGCGAAACAACCACCCCTCGGACAGGCCCCCCGCGTCCAGGTGGGGCATGCCCAGGCGGATCCGGCGCGGCGGCGGTGGCGCGGCCCCGGTCATGGCGCCTCCGGACCGAAGCCGGTCAGCGGCTCGCGGGAGAGGTCCCACCAGGGGACTTCCGCGCCGTCGAGGCGCAGCCGGACGCGACGGCTCTCGTCGGCGGTCCCGATGACGGCGGCGGCGATGTCGCGCGCGCGGAACGTTTCGACCACACGCGCGCTGGCCTCGGGCGCGACGGCCAGAAGAAAGCCGTAGCTGGGGAACGCGAGCAGCCAGTGCTCCCACGGCACGCCGGCGGGCCGCGGGACGTCGTCCAGCACCAGCGTTGCGCCGAGACCGGAGGCCTCCAGCATCATCAGCGCGGTCCCCACCAGGCCTCCCATGCTGATGTCCTTGGCGGCCCGGGAAAGACCCGCCTCCGCAAGCTGCGGCAAGAGCGCGTAGTCGCCGCGCAGCCGCGCGTCCGGACCCTCGGTGCTGGCGTTCCAGAAGGACTGGCCGTGCATGTGCCCGCGCAGGTCGACGGCGGCGATCAGGTTGTCGCCGGGGCGCGCGTCGAAGCTGGTCAGAAGGCGACGCGCACGCCCCAGCACCGCGGCGGCCAGCGCCGGGGCCGGGCTGTGGAGGTTCGTGTGCCCGCCCACGATCGGCACCCCGAATCGCGCCGCGCCGTCGGCCAGGCCCTGCAGCAGCGGCTCGGCTGCCTCGGCGTTCACGGCGAACAGCGCGTCGACGATCGCCAGCGGCCGTCCGCCCATCGCGTAGATGTCGCTGGCGTTGACCATCACGGCGCAGTAGCCGGCAAAGCGCGGCTCGCGCGCGACCAGGTCGGGCGACATGCCCTCGGCCGCCAGCAGCAGGTGCCCTTCCCCGTCCGGAATCGCGGCCGCGTCGTCGCCCAGGCGGACTTCGCCGGACCCCCAGGGCCCGCCGCGCGCATGGGAAAAATGCCGGGCCGCCGACTGGATGTCGCGCTTGTGCGCAACGCCCAGCGCTGCCCGCAGCCGTGCCGCCAACTCAGGCAGCACCGCGGTCCTCCGCCGGGTACTCCGGGGTGGGTGGCCGGCGCTCGGCAACGGGCGCGTACCAGGAGAGATCGGCCTCCATCAGGTGATGCGGCTGACCGAGCAGGTCCATCTTCTCGACGGTGGTCCAGCGCAGCCGCCGAAAGAACGCGACGTTCGGCTGCTGGACCGTGGCACGGAATCGCCAGGCACCCCAGGCGCGGGCCGTCCCCACCGCCGTCTGGATCAACCGGCGACCGACCGTCGCGGCTGACCGGAAGTCGGCGTCGACGCCCAGCCGCCCCCCCCACCAGTCGCCGGGCGCCGACTCCCAGATGCGCACGACGCCGACGACGCGCGCGTCCGCCGCCGTTTCGTGCAGACAGACGATGGGATGGGCAGCGGCGTCCACGGCGTCGCGGTCGTCGGTCGTGAACAGGCCCTGCTCGTCGCAGAAGATCGCGCGCCGAAGCGCGAAGTAGTCGCGGCGTTCGGCCTCGGTGCGGGTCAGGCGACAGGGGAACCGATCGCCGTCGCCGGCGGTCACGCCGCCACCTCGTAGGCCGCCAGCGCCGAGCACGCGCCGCACCTCCCGCAGCCGGCCTTCATGCCGGCGGACGTGATGCCGTGCCGCCGAACGCGGGCCCCCACCTCCCGGTAAAGCGCGTCCATCATCGCCGCGGACGGCGGCGGCCGATCGGCGAAGGGTGTACCGGCGATCGGCGCGAACGGCACCAGGAACGGATAAACGCCCAGGCCCAGCAGCTGCTCCGCCATCGCGACCAGGCTCTCCGGGCGGTCGCCGAGGCCGGCGATCAGGTACGTGCTGACCTGTCCGCGCCCGAACACCGCCACGGCGGCGGCGTACGCCCGCAGGTAGTGTTCGACGGGGACCTCGGCCTTTCCCGGCATCACCGCGGCACGGACGGCCGGCTCGACAGCCTCGAGGTGCATCCCCAGCGTGTCGGCGCCGGCCTGCTTGAGACGATCGAACCACGCGAAGTCGTCGGGCGGCTCGCACTGCACCTGGATGGGCAGGCCGGGCACCGCGGCGCGCACGGCCGCCGCGCAGGCCGCCAGGTGAGCAGCCCCGCGATCGGCGGTCGCGGGCGTGCCCGTCGTCAGCACCAGCTGCTCGACGCCGTCCAGGCGCACCGCCGCGGCGGCCACGTCCGCCAGCTGGGCGGGCGACTTGCGCGGCAACGTGCGGCCCGCCGCCAGGGAAGTGCCGATCGCGCAAAACTGACAGGCCTTGGCCGCGTCGTTGTAGCGCACGCACGACTGCATCACCGTCGAGGCCAGGACGCCCCGCGCATGGAGCAAGGCGATGTGCGAGTAAGGGATCCCGTCGGCCGTGCGAAGCGTGTAGAAGCGCGGCGCCGCCGGCAGCCCGATCTCGGCGATCGGTTGGTCGTCGCGGAGCAGAACACCCCGCGCCGCGCCCCCCGCGCTGTCCGCGTCGACGACCCGCAATCGATAGGGTGACGGACCGGCCGTCCGCATCGGCACCATGACGGTCGTGGTCCCCACCGACAGCGCGCGGTGATCGGAGGGCCCCGCCCCGCCCCGCCGGCCGCCCACCGCGCCGTCACGCGGCGAATCCCCGTCGAGATCGACAGTCACGCCGCGCGCCTGAAGGTCGGTCAAAAGAGCTGCGTCCGCCGTCATGGTCAGTCCTCCGGTCAAGCCGCGCTCACGCGAGCCAGGGGCGCCGGCGAACGCACGCGGTCGGTGGCAGCCGACGTCGCCGATCGATCGATGAGCAGGCTCAGCAGCTCCGGCCGGCTGTAATGCCCGACGGAGTCCATCATCCGCTTGCGCTTGGTGATGAGGCTCAGGTCGAGATCGGCGGTCACCATCCCCTCGCCTTCCGTCAGTGGGTTGCCCAGCAACACCCCCTCCGGCGACACGATCGCCGTGAAGCAACCCCCGCTGACGGCCCGCTCGAGCCCCGTCGCCCCCGCGACGGCGACCCGCTGCTCGGGCGTCAGCCACCCCGTGGCGTTGACGACGAAGCAGCCGGACTCCAGCGCGTGGTGGCGAATGGTCACCTCGATCTGGTCGGCGAAGATCTGCCCGACCAGCGATCCGGGAAACATCGCGACATGGATCTCTTCGTGGTCCGCCATCAGCGCATAGCGGGCCAGCGGGTTGTAGTGCTCCCAGCAGGCCAGCGCGCCGATGCGCCCGACGCGCGTGTCGACCGCCCGCAGCCCGGCGCCGTCCCCCTGCCCCCACACCATCCGCTCGTGAAAGGTGGGAGTGATCTTCCGGCGGTGCAGCACCAGCCGGCCGTCGGCGTCGAACACCAACTGCGCGTTGTACAGCGTGCCGTGGTCGCGTTCGTTGACGCCCAGGACGACGACCGCCCCGGCGGCGCGCGCGGCGTCGGACACCGCGTCCACCGTCGGGCCGGGGATCGTCACCGCCTCTTCATAGAGTCGCAGATGCTCCTTGCCCATCGCTGCGGGCGCCTGGATGAACGAGAAGTACGGGTAGTACGGGACCACCGTCTCGGGGAACACCACCAGCTCGGCCCCGTCGCGCGCCGCTGCCGCGATGGCCGCACACACTTTGTCGGTGGTGCCGGCCCGCGCGCCGGCGCCCAACACGGGCGCCAGCTGCACGGCGGTCGCCCGCACTTTTCGCGCCTCGCCCATGCTCAGAGCGTCCAGGTGTTCAAGATGAAGGCGTTCGCCTTCCGGTGCAGGAGCACGATGTCCAGCACGTCCAGCGGGTTGATGGGGCGGATGCCCGGGATCAGCGCCGCCTCGGTCTGGCCGTAGAGCGCCGACAGCGCGAACCGGCAGGCGTAGACCTTGCCGCCCTCGGCCATGAATCCGCCGATCTTCTGGTTGACGACCAGGTGGCCCGGGAACGCCTCGGACCCCAGCTTGGGAAAGCCGCGCTGCACGCCCAGCATGACGCCCGGCCCGTAGAGGAGCACGCTGGTCTCGAACCCTTTGCGCATGAGGCGCGTCGCCTGCAGCATGTTGACGAGGCCGATCGATCCCTCGAACGGGACCGTGTGAAACGTGACCAGCGCCTTTTCTCCCGGCGCGGCTTTGACGTCCTCGAACACTTTTTCTTCGTGGTCGACCAGGAACTCGCCCTCTTTGTGGGCGGCGTGCGTGATGGCTGCCATGTGATTCCTCCTCGGCGGGCGCTGTGAACGTTGTTGTCCATGGCTACAGCAAGCGCGGCGCCAACCGCTCAACCAGGGCCGAATGCGCACCCCAGCGGCGAAAATCGGAGGAGCTGTTTCGCAAACGCCGAGGCGTTGTTTCAGGCCGGTCCAGCGTCGCGATCACGCGGGGTCGCGCCACGAAAGCGCGAGATTTCGACCACGAATTTGCGTTCCCGAAACGAGCCTTCGCGTAGGCTGGCGCCGTGCTTTGGTCGCAGGCCATTCCGTCCGCGTCCGATCAGTTCAAGCAACTGCTGCTGGAGCTGGCGCAGGAACGGTCGCTGGACGATTTGTTGCCGCTGGTGACGCGGCGACTGGCGGAGCACGAGGACGTCGCGCTGGCCCGGCTGTGGTTGCTGGACCGGGGCGACCGCTGCGGCGCCTGCCGGAACGCTTCCGCGTGCGCCGATCGGGCCGCCTGCCTGCACCTGGTCGCCAGCGCCGCGCGCGACCGCCGCACCCACGCGGTCACGCCGACGCGCCTCGACGGCGACTTCCAGCGCATCCCCGTGGGTGCGTTCAAGGTCGGCGCCGTCGCCGCCTCCGGCGCCCCCGTGCTGGTCACCGACGCCGCCACCGACCCCAAGATCCGCCGCCCCGATTGGGTCCGGCAAGAGGGGATCGCTTCGTTCGCCGGGCTGCCGCTGTCCTCGCGCGGGGAGCTGCTGGGCGTGCTGGGCGTGTTCGTGCGCGCGCCGCTGACACCCGCCGCGCTGGACGTGTTGCGCATCGTCGCAAACCACGCGGCGGCGGCCATCGCCACCGCGCGGGCGTTCGCGCAGGTCGACGCCATGCGCCGCCATCTGCTGGTCGAAAACCAGCGCCTGCGCAGCGGCGCCGAGCCCGACGCGCTGGACGATCTGATCGGCAGCAGCGAACAGCTGCGCGGCATCCGCCAGCAGATAGGGGCCGTCGCGACCACCAGCGCGACGGTGCTGGTGCTGGGCGAATCCGGCACGGGCAAGGAGCTGGCCGCGCGCGCCATCCACCAGCGCAGCCAGGTGAGCGGCGGCCCCTTCGTCGAGCTGAACTGCGCGGCGATCCCGCGCGAGCTGGCCGAGAGCGAGCTCTTCGGCCACGTGCGCGGCGCCTTTTCAGGCGCGACCCGCGACCGCGTCGGGCGATTCGAAGCCGCCGAAGGCGGCACGCTGTTCCTGGACGAGATCGGCGAGCTGCCGTTCGAGCTGCAGGGGAAGCTGCTGCGGGTCCTGCAGGAAGGAACCTACGAGCGCGTGGGCGAGGTCCGCACGCGGCACGCGCGCGTGCGGGTCATCGCCGCGACCAACCGCGACCTCATGGCCGAGGTCGAGGCGGGGCGATTTCGGCAGGATCTGTACTACCGGCTGGCGGTGTACCCGATCACGCTGCCGCCGCTGCGCCAACGGCGCGAGGACGTCGCCGCGCTGGCCCCGCGGCTGCTCGAACGCATCTGCCGGCGCCTCGGCCGCGCGCCGGTGACACTGGCGCCCGAACAGCTGGCCGAGCTCGCCGCGCGCGCCTGGCGCGGCAATGTGCGCGAGCTGCTGAACGTGCTCGAGCGCGCGGTGATCTCCGCGCAGCCCGGCGAGCCGATCGTGCTGCCGCCCGGCGATTCGCCGCGGGAACCCGCGCCGCCCATGCGCGCGGCGGCGGACCTCACCCGCGTGCCGGCGTTCGAGGGTCCGCTGCCCGGCGAGTCCCACGCGGCAACCGGCGTATTGCCGGACCTGGAAATGCGGCGACGCGAACGCGAGAACATCCTGCGCGCGCTGGAACGCTGCGCCGGCCGGATCTACGGCCCGACCGGCGCCGCCGCGCTGCTGGGCATGAAGCCGACGACGCTCGCCTCGCGCATCAAGCGCCTGCGCCTGTCCCTTTGATCAGTACGGCGGGGGCCCGTAGAGCGAATCGCGGAACTCAGCGTAACCAAATTGCTGTCCGCTGGGCGCCGCGTACTTTGCGACCAGCGTGCCAGAAGGGGTGATCGCGTGCATTTGCCCGCCCGTGGAGAACGTGACGAGGAAGTTTCCGTTCGGCAGGACCTGCGCGTCGCCGAGCACGTTGCTGGCCGCCCCGCTGGCCGTGTAGTGCATCACCTGCGTGGCCTTCATGGCCGACGTGTCGAGCTTGTAGTTCCACATCTCGTTCGCGTTGTTGTTGAAAAACACGAATGTGCCATCGGCGGTCAGGTGGTGACCATGGTTCACCTGCCACGTCGTGACACCGGAGAAGTTCTTCGTGGGGTCCTTCGGGCTGGTCCCACCGAACTGCCAGATCAGCTGACCGGTGCGCGAGATCTTGACGTACAGGTTCGGGTTGCGATCGCCGATCGTGTAGCTGTCGTCGCGCTCGTAATAGTGAATCGAGTTCGTGTGGAACGTCTTGGACGTGTAGACCGTCCCCACGTCGGCGACGACGGTGGTCTTCGCCCCGCTCTCGGTGAACTCGACGATCGAGCAGTTGGCGTCCATTCCCGACGCGTTCCACATCGGCGTGGCCAGGCCCCCCGGAATGGCGGTCAAGTCATGGTGTGAGGCGGCCACGCCGCTCAGCGACGTCGACGTGGAACCGTCCAGCGGCTGGATGACGATCTTTCCCGCGCCGCTGTTCATCACGTTCAGGGACATCTCGTACATCTTGGTGGCGTCCCAGCTCAGGTGAACCCGGCTCGGCTGCGTCGGAACGCCGCTGGGCGCGACCCAAACGACCACACCGTCGGGATCGATGATGTACGCGCTGGTGCCGTTGGTCCCGCTGCTGGCCACGACGAACCCCTTGTCGTGCTGCGCCGGTGCAGAGATCGTGACCGTTGGTTTCGGCGCGTTCGCCAGCACGCCCGTCATGATCGTGTAGTCCTGGCTGGTGCAGGTCCCCGCCGCCGACCGCGCCAAGATCCGATAGACGTAGCTGGTCGCCGGCTTCATCCCGACCAGCACGGTCTTGTAGCTGGGCGCCGTCAGGTCCACCGGTGCCACCATCGTCGCTGACGCGGACGCCGGGCCGAAGTCGATCTCGGCCCCCGTCATCCCCGAAAGCGTCGTCGACCAGGTGACCGTGAACACCGTCGGAATCGCGGTGCTTTGCGTGGACTGCGCGGTGATCGTGCACGTGGTGGCGCCGCCCCCGCCCCGCGCGCTGCCGCCCGCGCCCGTGCGGCCCGCGGCGCCCGCGCCCCCCCCACCTGTGCGCCCAGCTGCGCCTGTCCCGCCGGCCCCGGTCGCGACCCCGCCCGTGCCTGGGTTGCCGCCGGTCGCGATCGCGCCGCCTGCGCCCGGACTACCGCCGCTGGACGGTCCCCCACCGGAGCCGAGCGTCCCGCCCTGGCCGCGTGTCCCGCCTGTAGGGCTGGCGCCGCCGCTGCCGGACATCGCGGGGGACCCGCCTGCCGCGGTCCCGCCGCCCGATCCCGAGGGGGCGCAGCCCGCCGCCAGCACCAGCGCCGCCACGCCGCCGACCGACCGCAGCCGAGAGCAGTTCTTCATGCCCTTTAGAGCCCCGGCACGCCCCTCCCCATCGCCCGTATTCGAAACTGAACATCCGTTCGGGGCCGGGCGGGCCGCCCGCGGTCAGTTGCAGGTCTTCAGTATTGCGCCGGCGGACGCGTTGCAGGAATAGCCGGGCGCGCAGTCGTCCTTGCTCGTGCACGTCAAGAGCTTGCAGAGCCCCGTCAATGGGTCGCAGTTGTATGGGGCGCAGTCCGTCACCATCGTGTTGACGCAGGTGCCCTTGCTGCACAGTGGGCTGACGATCCCGCCGCTGGTCGTCGAGCACCCCATTGACCCGCACGCGGTTCCGTCCGCATAGACGGCGCACTTGCCGCCGGCGTCGCAGCTTCCGGTCGTGCCGCAGCTGGTGGGCGCCATGATCGGGCAGGTCGCGTCCACCGTTCCGGCCGCCACCGGCGTGCAGGTCCCCTCTTTGCCTTTGAGGCCGCACGACTGGCAGCTGCCGCAGGACGCGACCGCGCAGCAGAACCCGTCGGTGCAGTGGCCGGTGGCGCAGGCGGCGTCGCTGGTGCATGCCGTTCCGCCGCCGCTCAGGGTCTTGCACGTGCCGCCCTGGCACACGGCGGGCGCCGTGCAGTCCGCGTCGGCCATGCAGGTGGTCTTGCACCCGGACGCGCTGCAGGCGAACGGAACGCACGTCGTCGAATCCGTCGTCCCGCAGGCGCCAGCCCCGTTGCAGGTGGCGGCGGCCGTGAAGGTGCCGGCGCTGCACGACGCAGCCTTGCAGGTGGTGCCCTTCGCGTAGAGCTGGCAGGCGCCCGCGCCGTCGCACTTGCCGTTGGTACTGCACGAGGCGCTTCCCTTGTCGAGGCACGCGCCCGCTGGATCGGTCGCGCCGGCGCCGACGTTCTTGCACACGCCGGCCGACCCCGCCAGCGCGCACGACTTGCACGAGCCTGTGCAAGCGGTGCTGCAGCAAACGCCCTGCGCGCAAATGCCAGAAGCGCACTGGGTGCCGGTCGAGCAGGACGCGCCTATCGGCACCTTGCCGCACGAGTTGCCGGTGCAGATGTTGCCCGCCGAGCAGTTCGCGTCGATGGTGCACGCCGTGAAGCACCGCGAGCCGTTGCACGCGTAGGGGGTGCACGCCGTCGACGACGGGGCCACGCACTGGCGCGTCCCGTCGCAGGTCGAAGGTGGTGTGTAGACGCCGCTGGCGCACCGTTCGCCCCCGCAAATGGTCCCGGGTGCGTACGTCCGGCAGCCGCCGGTGCCGTCGCACTTTCCGTCAGTCCCGCAGGACGCGGCGCCCTGATCCATGCAGACCTTCCGCGGGTCGGTGGTTGCGGCCGGGATCGACGTGCAGGTCCCCATCGCCGTCGACAGCGCGCAGCTGCGGCAGCTTCCCGTGCACGCCGAATCGCAGCAGACGCCGTCGACACAGAAGCCGGTGGCGCACTCGCCCGCGCCACCGCACGACTGCCCCTTCGGCTTGAGACCGCAGCTCCCCTTCTGGCACGACTGGCCACCGACGCAATCGGCGTCCGTGGCGCAGCGGCTGAGGCACGCGCCGCCCGAGCAGCGGAAAGGCGCGCAGCTTTCGTTGCCTTGCGCCCGGCAGATCCCAAGCCCGTCGCACGTGCCGGCGGTCTTCAGGTGATCGGTTGCGCTGCACACGGGCGGCAAGCACACCGTCTCCGCCTTGTAGAGGTCACAGCCGCCGAGGCCGTCGCACACGCCCGTCTGACCGCAGGAGGTGGCGCCCTGGTCGCGGCAGACCTTGTGGGGGTCGGCGACACCGGCCTGGATGGGCCAGCAGACACCCAGTCGCGCCGGCTGATTGCAGCTGACGCAGGCGCCGCCGCACGCGACGTTGCAGCAGACGCCGTCGGCGCAGAAGCCGGAGGCACACTGGGTGCCGTTGGTGCAGACGGCCCCCTGGGGTTTGGGGCCGCAGCTGCCCGAGACGCATTTGACGTTGGGCGCGCAGTCCGTGTCCGAGCGGCAATCGGGGAAACACTGTCCCGCCGTCGCGTCGCAGTTGAAGGGGGCGCAGATCGTCTGCGGCCCCGTCTGGCAGCTCCCCATTCCGTCGCAGACCTGGGTGCCGGTCACCGCGGCGCCCGCGCACGTGCCGGGCTTGCACACGATGCCGGCCGGGTACTGCCGGCAGCTCCCGTTGCCGTCGCAGGTGCCGTCCAGACCGCAGGTCGCGACGTCGGACTTCGGACACGTCGCGGCCGCGGGCGGCGCGCTGCCGGCTGGAACGAACGTGCAGACCCCCGGAGCGCCCGTGATGTTGCAGGATTTGCAGGTGTCCGTGCAGGCGCTGTCGCAACAGACGCCGTCCGCACAGAAGCCGCTGGCGCAGTCGGCCGCACAGCCACAGGGCTGGCCGTTCGGCTTCTGCGCGTCGAGCGCGCCGCTGCACGCGACGTCTGTTCCGGCGTCGTGGCGTACGGAAAGCGCGTCGGGGTTGGCGGGAGTTGAAGTCTTGCCACAGCCAGCAGCCAGGAAAGCAAAAGCGAGCGAGGCTATGACCGACAGGCGCGCCCAGGCGATGACGCCGGGCGCTGGTCGGCGGGGGAAGCTCATCGTGCCGGAAATCTGGAGTCTCACGCCTCCGACCACAAGTGCAAACTGGCGAAAGTCCGCGCAATCTCGTGTCAGCGCGCGTCACGGGGACCGCAGTGCGTCGAGCGGCTCTGGCGTGGCTGCATCGCTGCGCCTAAGCTCCCGCGCGATGCCGATCAGCAGTGAAGAGCGCCGCGCCCTGGATCAGCAAATGGCACAGGCGGCGTTCGTGTGCGATCTGATGCGAGTCCGCACGCTTTTGGCGCGCGGAGCCGACCCCGACGCGCGCGACGAGGACGGGCGGACGCCCATCTTCTCGGCGGTGCTGGGGGGAAGCGTGGCTCTGCTGGGTCTCCTGCTGGAATCGAAGGCCGACGTGAACGCGCGCGACAGCCGAGGCGCCACGGCACTGCACATGGCCGCCGAGGAGGTCCTGCCCGAGGCGGCGACGCTGCTCATCGGGCGTGGCGCCGACGTCAACCTGCAGGATGAGGAAGGGAACACGCCGCTCAGCCGGGCGGTGTTCTCGGCGCGCGGCCGGTACGACGTGATTCGGCTGTTGCTGAAGGCCGGCGCCAGCCCGGACGCCCCGAACAAGGCCGGCGAGACGCCCCGCCAGCTGGCCGACCGCCTGGGCGAGCCCGTCTTCACGGCCAACTGAGGCCCGATGCCCGAGGCCCTGTCCAGTGGTTAAGGATCCTCCATGGCTCACAGCAGCTCGGATCCGTCACGGATGAATCAACAACGCCCGCACGAGGGGCGCGGCGATGACGAGGCCTGGAAGACGCGGCCGTCGACCGAGACGACCGACGACGAGGGCGTGAACGCGGACGTCGCGCGCGACCGCAAGGTCGCCGAGAACACGCCGCGCCCAGGTGATCCCCGCAAGTAGAACCCGCCGCGATTGCGGCATTGGGCCTCGGCCTTACGTTGGTCCGCCGAGGCCGACGTGTCATCCGAGCAAAAGGACGCCTGGATCGAGACCGACGTCCCCGCACGGCTAGACCGCCTGCCCTGGAGCGGCTGGCACACGCTGGTCGTGATCGCGCTGGGCATCACCTGGCTGCTGGACGGCCTCGAGAGCAACCTGGCGGGCGCGCTGTCGGGCGTTCTCAAACGCCCCGACACGCTGGGCATGACCGACGCGCAGATCGGGCTCGCCGGCAGCATCTACCTGCTGGGCTCGGTCGCGGGCGCGCTGGTCTTTGGCTACGCGACGGACCGGCTCGGCCGCAAGAAGCTGTTCAGCCTGACGCTGATGCTGTACCTCAGCGCGACGGCAGCCACGGCCTTTTCCTGGAACTTCGCCTCGTTCTGTTTCTTGCGCGCGCTCACGGGCGCCGGCATCGGCGGCGAATACGCGGCCATCAATTCAGCGGTGGACGAGCTGATCCCGGGCCGCGTGCGCGGGCACGTCGACCTGGCCATCAACGCGTCATTCTGGATCGGCGCCGCGCTGGGGTCGGTCGCGTCGCTGCTCTTGCTCAACACAGGCTGGATTCCGCCGAGGTACGCCTGGCGGTTCGCGTTCGGCATTGGCGCCGCGATCGGCGCGGCGGTGCTGTTCCTGCGGCGCCACGTCCCCGAGAGCCCGCGCTGGCTGATGGTGCACGGCGATCCCGCCGACGCCGAAAAGATCGTCGCCGACGTCGAGATGGCGGTCGTTCACCGCCACCCCAGCCCGCCGCCGCCCGCAGAAAAGCTGCGCATCCGCTGCCGCAAGCGCGTGCCGTGGCGCGAGATCTGGCGGGCGATGGTTTTCGAGCACCGCCGGCGCTCGCTGCTGGGATTCACGCTGATGGTGACGCAGGCGTTCTTCTACAACGCCGTGATGTTCACGTACGGCCTGGTGCTGCTGCGCTACTACAACGTGAAGGCCGAGCGCATTGGCCTCTATCTGATCCCGCTGACGTTGGGGAACTTCTTCGGTCCGTTGTTGATGGGGCGGCTGTTCGACACGATCGGCCGCCGGCGCATGATCGCCGGGACGTACATCCTGTCGGGCGTCCTCCTGGCCATCACGGCCTGGCTCTTCCGCGAGAAGCTGCTGACGAACTTCACGCAGGCCTTGTCGTGGAGCGTGATCTTCTTCGTCGCGTCGTCGGCAGCCAGCTCGGCGTACCTGACCGTCAGCGAGATCTTCCCGCTGGAGATTCGCGCGCTCGCGATCGCGCTCTTTTACACCTGCGGCACGTTCGCGGGCGGCGTGGCGGGGCCGGCGCTGTTCGCGTACCTGGTCGGCACGGGGTCGCGCGAGCTGCTGTTCCGCGGTTACCTGGGCGGAGCCCTCGCGATGATCGTCGGGGGCGTCGTCGAGGCGTTGATTGGCGTCGACGCCGAACGCAAGTCGCTGGAGTCGATCGCCAGTCCGCTCGCCAGCCATACGCAGTGATGAAACGAAATAGCCGCGCGCTGGATGCGCTGAACTTCTGCAACGCGGGGATCCAGACCGGCCTTGGCCCGTTCATCTCGATCTACTACGGGTCGACGCGCCACTGGGATCCGGCGCGAATCGGCATCCTGCTGGGTTGCCAGTCCTTCGCCGGGATCTTCACGCAGGCGCTGGTCGGCCACCTGGTCGATGAATCCCGCCACAAGCGGATGCTGACGGCCGTTGCGGCGCTGGCGGTCTCGGCGGGCGCGCTGGGCATCGCCACGTTGCCGGGCTTCACCAGCCAGCTGGTCGTCCAGCTGATCATCGGCCTTGGCGTGACGGTCTTTCCAGCCGCGACGGCGGCGTTCGCGCTGGGGCTGGTCGGGCGCGAGCAGCTGCCGCACCGGCTGGCCCGCAACGAGGTGTTCACGCATACCGGCAACGTGGTGTTCGCGATCGTCGCGGCCATCGTCGGGACGATGCTGGCGCTGCGCGGGATCTTCTTCGCCGCGGCGATCTTTGCGGCGGGCATGGCTGGCGCCGCGGTGTTCATTCGCGAGGCGGAGATCAATTACGAGGCCGCCCGGGCGGGCGCGGTGGCCCCGGACGGCGCGGCGCTGGCGCGTCGCACGGCGCGGGCGCTGCTCGGCGACCGGCGAATCCTCATCTACATCCTGGCGGTCGTCCTGTTCAACGTCTCGAACTCGGCCACGCTGCCGCTGGTCGGGCAGCTGTTCACGCGGCAGGGGCACCACGGTCGCTCGGCCGCCTGGCAGACGGCGATGGCGGTGCTGGTCGCCGAGGCGGTGATGGTCGGGACCGCCTTCGTCACCGGCCGCGGCGCCGCGAAACGCGGACGCAAGCCGCTGTTCATCTTTGCGTTCGCGATGCTGGCCATCCGGAACGCCCTGGGCGTGGTCAGTCATGCGCCCTGGTATCTGATCGCGCTGCAGACGTTCGACGGGGTGGCGGCCGCCATCTACGGCGTGCTGCTGACGCTGGTCACCGCCGACCTGGCCGAGGGGTCCGGCCGGTTCAACTTTCTGCAGGGGACGGTGCAATCGGCGATGGGGCTGGGGGGATTCCTCAGCAACCTGGCCTTCGGCTTCATCGCCAACCGATACAGCTTCGACGCCAGCTTCTGGGGGCTCTCGGCCATGGCCGTCGCGGGCGGCGCGCTCTACGTCTTCAAGATGCCGGAGACCAAGCCGCGCTATGCTGCCGGCTCGCCATGATCGTCTTTGTCACCGGAGCGACCTCCGGGTTCGGGACTGCCATCTGCCAGCGCTTCGCGCGCGACGGGCACCGGCTGATCGCCGCCGGCCGCCGCGCCGAGCGGCTGGCCGCCCTGCGTGACCAGCTGGGCGACGCAATCGCCCACACCATCGCCCTCGACGTGCGCGACGGCCCCGCCGTCCAGCGGGCGATTGCCGCGCTGCCGACCGGCGTCGCGGAGATCGATCTGCTGGTCAACAATGCCGGGTTGGCCCTTGGCCTCGAGCCGGCCCAGCGTGCTTCGCTGGACGACTGGAACGAGATGGTCGATACGAACGTGAAGGGCCTCATGACCGTCACGCATGCCGTGCTGCCGGGGATGGTGGCGCGCGATCGCGGGCACGTCGTCAACATCGGCTCGACCGCCGCGGGCTGGCCGTACCTGGGGGCGAACGTCTACGGCGCGACGAAGGCGTTCGTCCACCAGTTCTCACTGAACCTGCGCGCCGATCTGATGAAGACGCGCGTGCGGGTCACCGTGGTCCATCCCGGCATGGCCGCTGGCACCGAGTTCTCGAATGTCCGGTTCCACGGCGACGACCAGCGCGCGGCGGACGTGTACCGGGGCGTCGAGCCACTGCGGCCCGAGGACGTGGCCGAGACCGTGCACTGGGTCGCCACCCTGCCCGCGCACGTCAACGTGAACGCGATCGAGCTGATGCCGGTCGATCAGTCGTTCGCGGGTTTCAGCGTCGCGCGGCGGTGAAGCGGCGCCGCCGCCGTACGACGACCAGGGCGGCGGCCGCGATCAAGAAGGCGGCCGGCGACACGGGCCCGCGCGCGACGGCGCAGCCACCACCGCTCTGGGCGGGCCCGCTGGGTGGTGCACCGGCATCAGGTACGGCAGGCGGCGAGCTTGGCGACGGCTGGCCGGCATCGGCATCGGCGGCGCCGGCGTCCGCGATCGAAACCGGCGCCGGCGTCGGGGCTCCAAACAGGGTGGGATCGCCGAACAGCACCATGGCCCGCCCCGCGCCACCCGTCTCGACGCGGGCCGCGTGCGCGGCGGCGCCGAGGGCCATCGTGCGCGCGTTCGCAGCAAAGGCGGCGGCCAGCGCTCCCTGCGCGCCGGCGTCGTAAAGGTCGGCCGACGCCCAGACCGCGGCCGCGCCCGCCGTCGCTCGCATGAGGCGGCTGGCGAGGCAGTCCTGGTAGACGTCCTGGAACATGCCGTTCAGGCAAGTCATCGCGCTGATCACCGGACGGCGTGCGGTCTGGGGCAAGCCGTCGACGTCGTCGGTCGACAGCAGCCCTTGCCAGATCTGCTCGGAGCCGTGGCCGAAGTACTGGATGAAACCGGGACCGGACGACCAGCGCGCCAGCAACCCGGCGCGCGCGGCGTCGGCGCTGAGCCCCTGCGGATCGAAGCTGTCGGCAGCGACCGGGAGCACGCCCGCCAGCGTCTGCCCGAACGACAGGAACTGGGGATCGCCGTCGGTGCCCGTGACGACCAGCGGCGTGGCGTCGAATGGCGTCGCGCCCTGCAGCGAGAGCGTCGCGGCCACCATCGTGCTCAGCTCGTCGGCGGTGCGCGCGGGCCAGCGGCCGACCGCCAGCTCGGCCACGCCGTCGCCGTCCAGGTCCGCCAGCGCCTCGTCCGACGCGGTCTCGATGACGTCCGTGTCGATGAGCGCCGTCGGGACCAGGTCCGCGACGTTCGTCCCCAGGAAGTTGCGCGGATCCAGGCTGGCGCTGCCCGCGAGCAGCAGATAGCGCGTGCGGGGCTCTGCACCGCCGCGGCGCAGGCGCACGAAGTCCGTGATGGCCACCGCCCGGTGCGCGCCGAACGTCATCTCGTCGAAGACGTCCTCGACGTCGTCCAGCTCGACGGACCAGCCCGCGGCCCGGCGGGCGGCCACCCACGGCGCGAGAGCCGGGAAGAACGCGCGCGGCGCCACGACGGCGACCTCCGCGCCCGACGCCTGGCAGAGCCCCGACGGAACGTTCGCGGTCACGGCGTCCGGAACGGCGAACCCCGCCGACGATTGCGCGCGCACGATCCGCGTCGCGCCTCCCGCGTCGGCCGCCGGGGGCAGCTCGACCACCAGCCCGAACCCGTCGGGCGCCGGAAACGGCGCGGCCGCCAACTCGACGGGCGCGTTGGGATCGGTGACGTCGAACGCGCGGGCGTCGGGGCGGGTGAACCCGGTCAGCGTGAGGCGCGTACCGGCAGCCGCGGTCGCCTCCACCTGGTCGGCGACGGCGCGGAAAGGGCGCGCGTAGCGAACGGTCAGTCGGTCGACGACCGCGACAGCGTTGCCGCCAGCAGGCGTCAAGACGACACTGTTGGGACCGGCGGCCAGCAGATCGGCGGGCAGCGGCAGCTCCTGCGCGACGGGCGAAGGACCATTCCAGGTGACGGTGCCCAGCGCGGTGCCGTTCATGCTCACCGCAACGGCGTGCGTGCCCGAAGCCACGCCTTGCAATGCCACCAGCAGCGACGCGGACTGCCCCGGCACTGGGTCGGGAACCGCCACGACCTCAGTCACCGGCGACGTCGAAAGAACGGCGCCGAAGAAGTTGTCCGCGTGGCCGTTGAGCAAGGCGGCCACGTACAACGATCGGTCGCGCAACGTGACCTCGGCGATCGAGCTGTCCGCGACGGCGGCGATCGAACCGGCCGGCGCCGCGGGCGCGAACGGAATCGACCGCCCGCGGCCATTGTCCGCGACCAGCCAGTAGATCCGCGTGCCGGTGTCATGGGTGTCCGTTCCTCGGCCGTAAAACTCGATTGTTTCGAGGTGGCCCAGGCCGATCGCGCGCATGCCGACCGGCTGCCCGTCGGCCCACAGCGAGAGCGACGAGGGATCGGCGCCGTCGGGAAGACCGGCCGCCGCCAGCGCCGCGGCGGCGACGCGGACCCAGCCCGTGGCCGAGACCGCTATCTTGACGGCCGGCCGGCCGGCGGCGCGGTTGGTGCACGCGCTGGCCGGCGTCAACTCCGCCAGCGCGGGGCGCGGCACGACCGGCGCCGTCGCGGCCGTCTCGGCTGGCGCGGCGAAGGTTGGCGTGGCGGGGCTTTGGGGGCGCTGGCGCCCCGGGGACTCGGCGACGGATGACGGAACGATGGGGCCGTGCCAGCGCGACGGGCCGTGCGCGGCGATCTCCTCTAGCCAGTAGCGATCGCCGGGCTGCGCGTGGTCGTCCCACGCCTCGTACCCCCGCCGGCCGGCCAGCGGCTGCGCGCCGGTGGCGAACGTCGAGCCCGGGATCAATCCGCGCCCCACGCGCGCGCGCACGCCACGACGGTCGCGCCAGACCTGAAACCCGAGGTGGCTGGCCTCTTCTTCCGTCTGCCAGGCGATGCGCGTCCCGGCGGCGCCGTGGTGAACGGCGGTGCGGGCGCCCAGCCGGGCCGCCGTGACGGTCGACGCCGGGATCATCGGCAGCGCCACCTGCCCCACGCCGTTCCCCGAGCCCGCATTGCCGTACGTCCAGGTCATCGTCGTCGTGGACCCGGCCGCGATCGCGACGCTGGTCGCGACGCGGTTGTTGTTCATGTTGGTCAGGCTGGCGGCGTCTTCGTGCTTGGTCTGGCCCGTGCCCGCCGTATACGTGCGGGTCGTGTTGTCAGTCGGCTCGCCCTGCCCGACCAGATCGAAGACCACGTCGTCCGTGGAGGTCGTCACCGCAAGGGAGCACGTGTAGGTCATGGTGCCCCCCACCAGCGTGCAGGCGGTCCAGGTCCCAAACGTCTTGCCGCCCCCGCTGGTGGTAGGTGTGCGAAAGCCCGAAATGCCCGTGAACGTGGTGGCGCTGGACGTGAAGCTGTCGGTCCCGCCGCTGAAGGTGATCTTGATTTGACCGTTGCCGCTGCTGGGCGTCGGCGTGAGCAAGGTACAGATCGCGAGCTTGCGGTTCGTCCCCATGGTCAGGAGATTCGCCGCCGGGCAGGACATCGCCTGCTCGTCGCCGGAAACCGTGGTGTCCGGATCCCACTGCACGGAGGCGATGGACACCGTCGCGTTGGTGATACCGACCGTGACCACCAGCGCCACGTTTGACCCCGACTTCACCGTGTGCGCGTACGATCCGCCCCCGACGGGCGTATTGAACGTCT
Organism: Polyangia bacterium; assembly: GCA_045802645.1. GTDB lineage: Bacteria > Myxococcota_A > Polyangia > Fen-1088 > Fen-1088 > JADGRB01. The sequence goes on along the minus strand of JBJMQQ010000074.1, from coordinate 1,229 downwards.
GGTTCAGCGTCTCCGTGGTGATACCCACGTTGGGCGTGGCTTGGGCCTTCTGGCCACCCGCCATCACCGTCATCAGCGCCGCGACGTACGCCAGCACCCCCTCCCCCCGGAGGGCCCTGCGTCGCGGGCTGCCCTTGGCACAGCCCGTCAACACAGCCACTCCATCGGAGGCCCGCGCGGAAACCTGACCTCAGCCGTGGGCTCGGCCTGGTAACGGCCGCTCAGGCGGAGCGAAGCTGGCTGGGCGACAGCGGCCCCGACCGGGCGCGAGCAGCCTCCGTCGACGCCGCCTCGGGCGCCCGGCGCAGGGTCAAGACCGCGATCTCGGGCGGCACCGCCAGTCGCACGGGCAGCCCCGTCGCGCCCAGCCCGCGGTTCACGTACAAGGTCGACGGACCGCGCTTGTAGATGCCGGTCGTGAACTCGGTCATGAGGCGCGCCAGGTTGTAGCGCTTGGCGAGGAACGGCACGCCCAGCTGGCCACCGTGGGTGTGGCCCGACAGCGTGAGGTCGACGCCGTGAGCCGCTGCCTCGGGGAACAGCGCCGGGTCGTGCGCCAGCAAGACGGCCGGCGCGTTCGCCGGCCGCGACGCCAGCGCGCGCGGCACGTCGTTGCGGTGGGTCCAGGTGTCGTCCACGCCGGCGACGTACATGGCCTCTTCACCGCGGCGCACGGCCACGCCGCGGTTCCGCAACACGTCGAGGCCGGCCCCTTCCAGCGCGGCCACCATCGCCTCACCGTCCGTGAAGTAGTCGTGATTTCCCATGCAGGCGAAGACGCCGTCGCGGCCGCGAAGCTTGCCCAGCGCGGTGGCCACGACCGGCACGAACGCCGATCCGCTGGCGATGAGGTCGCCGGTGACCGCGACCAGGTCCGGCTCCAGCGCGTTGACCTGCGCGACCCAGCGATCGACCCGCGCGCCGCTGGCGAACGGGCCACAGTGCAGGTCGGAGATCTGCGCGATCCGGTAGCCGTCGAACGCGGGCGGCAACCCCGGGATGGCGATCTCTTGCCGGTGGACGCGCGGCCGGCCGCTGAGCGCCGCGACCGTCCCCAGGCCAGCCAGCGCCTGGGTGGCGTCTCGGACCGGACCAACGGGCAGGTGCGAGAACGACCGGATCAACCAGGCCAGCGGGGACAGCGCCGTGAACAAAAGCGCGAAGGTCCACCAGATGAAGAACGGCCACAGGACCAGGTAAAGCCGGCGCCAGCTGGGCGCCCCCCAGCT
>JBJMQQ010000008.1:0-8631 GCA_045802645.1 Polyangia bacterium | reverse complement strand
GTCGCCCACGATGGTCAAGAGGTCGCAGTCGTCGACCGACAGAATCAGTCTTCCGGCCATGAGGCGCGAGACGTCCAGCAATACGTTGACCAGTTGATCCAGCCGCAGCACCTGGTTCCGAATGACGGTCAACTTCCGCCGAAGCGTGTCGTCGAGGAGACCGTCGTGGTTTCGCAGGAGCACCTCGGTCTGCAGCCCCAGCGTCGTGATGGGCGTGCGCAGCTCGTGGGAGGCGGTGGAGAGGAACTCCTCGCGCAGGTGGACCGTTCGGCGCAGCTCGTGTTCGTGGGTCACGAGGCGGGTGATGTCCCGCAGCGTCAGCACCGCCACGTCGTCGGGGTGCTCGTGCAGGCCCGGCACCAGCTCGGAGTCGGCCAGCAGCCAGATCTTCTCCGCGGGCGTGTCCCACACGAGCCGGCGTCCCTGCAACCGCGTACCCGACGTGAGGGGGGCCAGCTGGTCGGGTGGGATCTCGGTGGCGCCCTCCTCGTCAGGGAGGCGCAGGCTGGCGAACTCGGAGAGCGGCATGCCGCGCACGAGCCGGGTCCCGAACAGAGCGACGGTGGCGCGGTTCGCGAACAGGATCCGTGCCTCGCCCGGTTGAAGCAAAAGAAGTGGAACGGGCAGCGAATCGAGCAGGCGCTCCGTCCAGGCGGTGTGGCGGCGCATGCTCTCCAGCGCCGCTTCCTGCTGCGCGTTGCGGCGGCGCATGGCCGTGACCTCGAGCCGCGTCTGAACGCGAACCAGCAGCTCGCGCGCCGAGAACGGCTTGACCAGAAAGTCGTCAGCGCCCGCTTCGAGCCCGGCGATCGTCTCCTGCTCGCCGGCCTGGCCCGATACGAGAATCACCGGGACGTCCCGGGAGGCAGGCTCGTCACGCAGGCGGCGCAACAACGTGATGCCGTCGACCTGCGGCATCCGCACGTCACTGATGACGAGATCGGGCGTCGTCCGGCGGACCAGATCCAGCGCCGCGGCGGCGTCGGCGGCGATGCTGACGTTCCACCGCGTTCCGAGGAGCAGCGACAGCATGTCGCGCACGTTGGGATCGTCCTCGACCACCAGGATGCGCATGCTGGATTCCGACCGCGCCGGCTCGGGCCCTGCGATCGCAGCGTTGGCGAGTTTGGGGATCGACGACAACGACGAGTTCTCCACGAAGGCTCGATCTGCGCACGCGGCGCGTCGTCAACAATGGGACGAAGTCTGAGTTCGCAACGTCAATCCACGCAGCTCGGCAGCATCGTCCGCATTCGGTCGCGCCCGGCCATGCCGCAGCCGGGACCGAACGACCAGGTCGTGCGGGCGGGAAGGGGGCCTCCCACGCGGTCGACAACGACCGCCCCGCCCGTTGGGCGACAGCAGCCGGCGGTGCGCGTGAGGTCCGCCTTCGTGATCGTGGCGGTGGCCCCGACCGTGTCCTGGTACGTCGCCGTACCGTCGACGATGAACGAGGCGCCGTCGCCGACGGAAAACGTCCCGCTGCCGTCGAACGTGATGTCCGCCTTCAGCAGGTCCGCGCTGTCGAACGCCAGGATTTCTCCCGAATGGATGGCCTGGACGGTTGTGGGTGTCTGCCCGTACGTGTAGGTGGCCATCGTCGTCACGGATTGCGACGGGATGAGGATGCGTCCGCCCACCGCCGGGCGGATCGCGACACCCGTCAAGGTCAAGGTGGAGCGAAGCGTGATGGTGGTCGTCGCGGCGCAGGTCGCGTCCGACGCCGAACGGTTGGAGGTCAGATCGACGACGCCGTCAATTGTCTCCGTCCCCAACTGACACGCATTGAACGTCAGCGTCACGCCGTTGCGAACAGACGCGCCCGCGCCGCCGCTACAGGCCGGCGCGGCGGTCTTCGTTGCGACCAGGACCTGCCCGGGGCAAACCGTACGGCCGCTCGCCAGCGCCTGGATGGCGCCCGCCAGCCCCGCGACCGTGTGGTCGCCCGAATCGGGGGTCGGGCCCGCGTCGCTGACGACCGGCGTCGCGCTCTCCGGAGCGAGAACGACCGCGCTGGTGCCCCAATCGTCCGCCCAGCCGTAAGCCGCGTAGGTGATCGTGTCCGGATAATAGGTCGCGTACAGATACGCGTCCTCGTAGGGGGTCACGGTGACCGCGGTGCTTTCGATGCAACCGGCGGTCAGCAGCGTCAGTGTCGCAGCCATCTGGAGATTGCAGCGCATGCCATCGCTCCTGGTGGTGCAACGTAGTGGCGTTGCTCGCCGCAGCGGCCCGCGCGACGTCATTGTCATCCCTTGGCGGACGTGTGCGCGCGCTGCGACGCACTACCTTCCGAACGGAGGTGAGAGATGGACACCAGGGTCGACAGCAAGTCTCGCGTGATGCAGGTGGTCTGGGCGGTGATGGTCTTCGGCGCCATCTTCTCGATCGGCGTGGCCAGTCGCGCGGACAGCACCTCCGAGGTCCAGACCAAGAACGGCGCGGCGCGGGTCGTGCGCAAGACGGCAAAGGTGACCGCCATCGACACCAACGACCGGCTGCTGTCGCTGCAAAGCAGTGACGGCCAGACCAACTCCGTGAAGGTGCCCGCCGACATCAAGGGCTTCGATCAGGTGAAGGTCGGCGACAACGTCGACATCGAGTACTACGAGGGGATCGCCGTGTCGCTGTTGCCGCCCGGCTCCAAACCGTCGATGAGCCAGCACCAGACGCGCTCCGTGTCGGCCGGCACCGGCGCCAACGTGGCCGACGAAACGACCGTTTCGGCGGAGATCCTGGCCGTTGATCTGGGGCAGAACATCGTCTCGTTCAAGAGCCCGAACGGCACGCGCACCGTGCAGGTGCGTGACCCGCGGCTGCAGCATTTGCTCCTCAGTCTCAAACCTGGCCAGGTCGTGCAGGTCACGTACCGGCAGGCCACCGCGGCGTCGTTGCGTCCGGCGCACTGATGATTCGTTAGTGGTTCCGCGCCTCCGTTCCGCGTCCTCTCCTCGGCGCGGAACGGAGCGCGGGGCCTCGTTCAAACCCCGTCGAAATGCGCGGGCCACGACATCGTGGTCCGCGCATTTGCTTTATGGGGATTGTCCCCGGATCCAGGTTCGCCCGACAAGCGACACTCGGCCCGCGGAACCACATTGATATCGAGTGAAGGAGGTACGGCAAATGAAGACCAAAGTCACAGGGTGGATGGTGGGTGGGACGGCGCTCTTGTTCGGAAGCGTCGCGGGGGCCGCCGAGATGACGGCGGATCCGATGGACAGCGGACCGTCAGCGGCGGCAGCGGCTGCGCCGGCTTGCCGCGACATCGGCATCACGGTCAGCTTCGATTCCGGGTCGTACGCGCTGGACACGAACGGCAAGGGCGCCCTCAACGGCGTGGCGCAATGGATGGCCGCCAAGGAGTCGCGGACCTTGAAGGTGGCCGGTCACACGGACATCAGCGGAGATCCGGGCTCGAACCAGACACTGAGCGATAAGCGCGCGGACGTCGTCAAAGACTACCTGTTGCAACACGGGGTCGACGGCAGCCGCATCGGCGCGGTGGGGCGCGGCGAGGAGATCTCGGGTGCGCTGCCGGCCAGCGGCCGCACGGTGACGTTCATCGGGTGTGACAAGACCGCGGTCGCCCAGGCAGAACCGGCGCCCGCTCCCGTGCCGCCGCCGGAAGAGGCGGAGGCGCCCGTCGCCGAGTTGCCCCCGCCGGTGGTCGTCGCGCCAGTCGCGGTCGCGCCCGTGATGGACGCGGACACGCCTCCTGCCAAGGCGAAGCCGTACGGCTCGTCCGTCGGGTTCGCGTTGCTGGTCGGCGGTGGCTACACGGACTTCACGAGCCAGCGCCTGCGTGACACGACCTCGGCCGGCGGCGATTGGGCCGTCCGGTTGGCGATCGGCACGCACTCGATCATCGGGTTCGAGGGGGCCTACGTCGGCTCCGCGCGCAGCATCCAGCCGCTGGGTCTGTCCACCAACGCCGACCTCGTGTCGAGCGGTGGCCAGGGCGCTCTGCGGTTGAACATCCCGATCGTTCGCGGGGACATGCTGATCGAGCCGTACGGATTCGCCGGCCTGGGCTACCAGCACTACTGGATCACGAACTACAACCGGTCCACGCTGTCGGACCTTTCGGCGAGCGACAACGTCATGACCGTGCCGGTTGGTGGTGGTATCGCGTTCGCGCACCGCGCGCTGATGGTCGACCTGCGCGGGTCGTGGGTGCCGACCTATTACAACAACCTGCTGGCTTCGAGCGGTGGGAATCTGAACACCTGGGGCGTGAACGGCAACATCGGCGTCGCGTTCTGAGCTGACGCCCGTCACTGAACTTGTCCGCAAATCGCCGTCGCGACGTCGCATGAAAATGTGGCGTTCGCGCCGGCGAATTGCATCGTGGTGGCGCCCACGGTCACCGTGGCCTGGCCGCCGCCGGCGGAGACCTGGAACCGGACGCCCGAGGTCGTCAGCTCGAAGTCGAAGGACGTCGAGCCGGTGTGGCCGGCCACGCTGGCCGTCCCGTCGACGACGACCAGCAGGTTGGCGTCCGACGTCGAGTTGGGCAGCGCCCCCAAGAGGTAGAAGATCAGCGTGCCGTCCAGCGATGCGTTCACCGAGAGGGTCGACCCGAGCACGGACCCGTCTGGCCCGACGGACGACTGGCAGTTGGTGGCCGTGGCCCACAGATGGGGCGAGAGGTTGCCGTCCTGGATGATCGTGACCGCTTCCAGCGCGCCGTTGGCGTTCTCGTCGGGAGAGCCGGAGGGGTTTTGCCAGCCGTTGCAAATGCGGTGGACCTGAACAACCGCGTCGACCGGCGCGCCGCCGGCCGTGAACTTCGGGGGTTTGTCCGGGAGGCCGGCGGCTTTGAGGCGCCCCTTCACCCGGACCAGCAGATCGACGACGAGGCCCGGCAGCCATCCGAGTTGCAGAGAGTCCAGCTTGGCCTGGGCATCAGTGAAGGCTTGCTGGATGTTCGTCCCGTCGATGATCGCGGTCGGCGCGTCGTAGCTGGCGGCCAGTTGCACGGTCTCGGCGGCCATCGGGGGCTCCGGAATGTCCAGGCTGGACTGGCTGCAACCGGCGGCCAGCACCACAGCCAGCGCCAGAGGCTTCAAAACAGCACCGCCAGGGAGCCGTCCGGAACGATCGTTTTCTTCGGCACCGCAATGTCCATGCCTGGTGCGAAGTAGTTGCCGTACCCGACGCCCAGGATCAGGTGAAAGTGGTCCCACAGAAATGCGACGCCGCCCACCACCTGCCAGGGGTGCCGGGTCCGGGGAACCACCTGTCCGTCGAGCTGGAACGTGGTGTAAGGGTCCACCGTCTTCGTCGCGCCGAACGAAACGTTGGACGTGTAGGGCTGGACGCGGCCCGTGGCGGTGATCGAGAAGATGCGCGTCAGGCGAAACTCGGCGACCAATCCGGTTTGCACCGCGCTGGCGGCGCCGGCGCCGTCCACCGAGGCGCTGGAGATGTCGCCCGATCCAGTCAAGTGCGCGTACACGTACGTGGCCTCCAGGTGAAGGAACAGGTGCTGCTCCGCGTGCACGGAGACGAATAGCGACAGGGGAATGTCGAACAGGTCCCCGGAGGTGTCTCCGCTGCTGAGATGCGCGTAATAGGCCGCGACGTGGGCGGCCGCCGCCCATCGACCGTGATCGAAGAACTCGTACTTCACGTGCAGGTTCGGAACCAGGACGCTGGTGAAGCTGCGCAGCGCCCAGGCCGGTGGATCCGTGCCGATCGACAGGTTGTCGAGGATGCCGAACTCGAACGCCAGGATGCCCAGCTTCACCGTGTGCCGGCCAATGGTGTAGGCCGTGCGCTCGTCGAGCAGCGGAAGCGGGCGGGGCGGCGGAGCGTCCGGCGGCACTGGGCTGTGGGCTTCGAGCACCGGCGGGCTCTCCGCGTCGGCGGCCCACGCCGCGACGGGAGGTGCGAACGTGAGGCCAGCCAGTACGCAGACTCCTGCTGCCCGCGCGGTCAGACCGCCGCACAAGCGCTTGGGCGAACCATCCATGAGCTCTCCTTCTCCGAGAGCTTCAACGGTGGCGTCACAGCCCGAATCCGCCAGGCGGTGGATGACTGACGAATCTGGAATCAGGCGGCGGCGTAATGCCGGCCAGCGCCGGCTAGAACCGGTGTTCCAGGCCGAAGGAGATGGTGGGCCCGTAGGACAGGGCCGAGCGACCGCAGGCCAGCGCCGGGTTGGCGCAGGAGGCGCGGTCCTCGATCCCGGCGATGCCGAACCCGCCCGACACGAACCAGCTTCCGGCGCCGCCGTCACCGACGATGCGATGGCGCAGGCCGATCGTCGTGAAGACCCACGACTGCAGGTCGAGGCCCCCCTCGACCCGCAGCATCAGCCGATCGGTCAGCGGAACCTGCACGCGAGCCAGCACGTCCGAAAAGCCGATCGTGCGGCGTCCAGTGTACTTGTTCGCGCCCACCGCGTACGCGTACTCGAGGGTGAACGAGAGCCCGTCCAGACGCCCGAGGCGCAGGGTGGACGCCAGCGACAGGGCGTTCCGCCCAAACCGCCGCAGCTGCCCGCCGGCGCCCAGCCCCACCGCGACGTAGGTGGTCGAATAGGCGGCGTGCAGGCGCGCCTGGATCTCGGTGCCCGGCCCCTCGCCGCTGGACACCACGCTGAACGGCGCCAGCTCGATCCCCACCGTCAGCGGCGCGCGGAAGTCGTGCGCGTAGCGCAGCTCGCCCAGTCCGCCCCAGCTGTTCGCCGTGAGGCCCAGGACCGGGCGCAGCTCGAGCTCGACGCGGTTGGCGGCCGGGCGGCCGCTGTCGGCCGGGACCTCCGCCGCGCGGCTGACGGTGGTCGCGTCGCCGGCGTTGTCCGCTGGGGTCGCCGCCAGCGCTGCCGCCAGCATGATCGCGGCAGGCCCGATCAACCGACGACCCGGATGGCTTCCAGCTCCTGGCCGCGGCGCAACCAGGCCTGGAGGCGTTCCTCGGCGCTGCGCCGATCGACATGGTGCTGCGGCACGCGGCCGGCCGCCGCCAGAGCCGCCAGCTCCGGCTGACTGGTGGGGCGGAAAGGCGCTCCTCGCAGCATCGCGGCGGAGAGCTCGACGGCGGGCGGAGGCGGCGGCAGCGACTGAGACACCCCGGCCTGCTGGGGATCGATGCACGCCGAGAGGTCGGCAGCCGCGTCCATCCTGACGCCCAGGCTGGCGATCCCGAAGCGGGCGGCCAGCGTCGACAGGATCGACACGTGGTCGTAGGGAGTCGACACGACAGCCCCCGGTCGCACCGACGGCCCGACGACCAGCGCCGGAACGCGGAAGCCAATCTGCCGAAAATCCGGATCCGGGTCGGGCACCGTGGGCGGCGGGACGTGATCGAAGTAGCCGCCGTGCTCGTCGAAGAGGACCACCAGCAGCGCGCGCGGCCAGTGCACGCTCGCCGCCAGCGCGCGATGGACGCTGGCCAGGAATGCTTCCGCCAATCCGAAGTCGTAGGGCGGGTGCCCGTCGTTGACCCCGAAGTCGGGCTCGATGAAGCAGAAGTTGGGGAGCACGCCGTGGGCCGCGTCGTCGAAGAACCGATCGACGGGAACGGGGTTCACCGCGTCGTCACCCGAAAAGCTGTTCTCGGGGAACGTCACGCTGTACCAGGGTGCAGGACTGCCGAAGTAGTACCCGGCCGAGACGCACTGATCCGCCAGCCGCTCCCAGACGGTCGGCGGCGGGGCGAGGCCCATGGGGACGTTCTTCTTGTGGCCGCCCGCGGTGGCGGCGTGCAGGTAGTACCGGTTCGGCCACGTGGGGCCCATCACCGACGAGAACCAGCGGTCGCACACCACCCCCTGGTCGGCCAGGCTGTAGAGGTACGGCGCCGTCTCGCGGCGGTGGTAGCTCATCACCTCTGCCACGTTGGAGCCGCTGTTGACGGACACGAAGCCGTCGTTGGCGCCGTTGTTGAAGGCGCGGTGCGAGGAGTCCCAGTCGTGCTTCGGGTCCAGCGTGGAGACGTCGCCGCTCGCGACGTTGACGACGATCGGATTGCCGGCGCGATCGAGGTTGCACTCGACGCCAGTCAGCCCGTCGACGATGTCGGCGGACGGGTAGGTCGGGTCGGTCGCCAGCCCGCCCAGCAGGTGGTCGAACGAGCGGTTCTCCATCATGACCACGACGATCGTGTCGACGGCCGACAGGAGCTGCCGGGCAGTCGCCGCGGGGCTGTTCGCCGCCAGCGCGGGCGGTGGCAGCGGGCCGCTCGGACAGCGATCGCGGAATGAGCCGCAGGCTGCGTCCACCAGTCCAAGCGCGCCTGCGCCGCCGGCCACCTTGAGCAACGATCGGCGCGAGAACGAGTTACGGGACATTGTGCTGCGACTGCACCGCGGACGGTTGTTCTGCCCGCGGCCGGCACAGTCTTCAGGGCGGCGGCTGATTGTGCAAGCTGAGCCGAGCAGAATGATCAAGAGCGGTCCATCAGGACCCGGCGGATTTGGGTGACGCGCCGGGCGCGCAGCGTTGCCGGCGTTCGGCGCGTCCGTACGTTCGCTGGTGAGCGCGCCGCCATGAATCTCCTCGGCGTCTTGTTGACCCTCCTCGCCCTGGAGTTGCCGCCGGTGGCATCGCCGGCCGAATCGCCGGAGTCGGCGACCGAGCCCTTCACCATCGTGCCGATGGACGACCCGTCGGTCCCGCGCCCGTC
>JBJMQQ010000073.1:0-32407 GCA_045802645.1 Polyangia bacterium | reverse complement strand
ATGGCCAGCGCGCCGGCGACGGCGAACAGCGCCGCGAACGCCGCCAGCCCCAGGGCGCGACGGACGCGCGCGCCGGACCGCGGCCGCCCGGCCGCCGTGGCGAACGCGTCGGTGGCCGTCCGCTCGGTCGGGGCTGCGGCGGGCACCGCGCGCGCCGCCAGGTGGTCGCCCAGCGTCTTGCCCGCGCGCTGCGCCGCGTGCCAGGCCGCCAGCTCGGACGCGAAGAGGTCCTGCATCAGCGCCGCCAGGCTCACCGTCGACAGCGCCAGGCCCGCGTCGCGCGCGAACCCTTCCAGCGCGACCTGCAGCTCGCGCATCGTCGCGAACCGCGCCTCCGGATCGGGCGCCAGCGCGCGCATCACGATCGCCGCCAGCGCCGGCGGGTAGGGTCCGCGCGCCGCCGGCCAGGTCGGGGGCGCGGCGCTGCCCTGCGCGATCTGGTTGAGGATCTCGAGGTCGCTCTCGGCGGCGAACGGCGCCGCGCCCGTGGTGAGCTCGTACAGGATCGTTCCCAGCGCGAAGATGTCGCTGCGCCGGTCGACGAGGCGGCCGCGGCACTGCTCGGGCGACATGTAGGCGAACTTGCCCTTCAGCGTCCCTTCCTGCGTGCGCGTCCGCTGATAGGCCCACTTGGCGATGCCGAAGTCGGACACCTTCACGCCGCCGTCGAACGAGACCAGCACGTTCGACGGGGAGACATCCCGGTGGACGATGCCCAGCGGCTCGCCGCCCGGGCCCAGCCGTTCGTGCGCGTGGTGCAGGCCGTCGGCTGCCGCCGCGACGATCGTCAGCGCGGGGCCGAGGGGCAGGGGCGCCGCCACGTCGCCCGCGTTCCGGGCCGTGGCGCGCAAGAGCTCGCGCAGGTTGGCGCCGTGCACGTACTCCATCGTGAAGAACGGGGCGTCGCCGTCGGTGCCCACGTCGTACACCTGGGTCACGTGGGGGCTGGTCAGCGTCGCGGACAGTCGCGCCTCGTCGACGAACATCCGCAAGAGCTCGGGGTCCAGCGCGTGCTGCGGCAGGATGCGCTTCAGCACCACGAGCTTCTCGAACCCCTCGAGCCCGACGCCGGGGACGCGCGCGAGAAAGATCTCGGCCATGCCGCCGACGGCCAGACGGCGGATCGGCTCGTACCGACCGACGGTTGCCAGAGCGCCGCTCGCAGCCATCCGGCGGCCAGAATATCAGAATCGCGGTCCGGGCCGCCGTCGTCTTGCTGTTGCGCAACCAGCGCGCGCGGCCGTTTGGCCCGTCATCTCAGCCACTTGGCGCGCTGACCCCCCCGCTGCGGCCGGATTGGCGATGTTTCTCGGTTGCGCAACATCGTCAACGGTCTGTCGCGCGCAGGGCAGGTCGCTGCGGTCGAGCCTGTCGCCTCCGTTGGCCCCTTTATTGCGTAATCAAGCGCACATGGAGAGCGCGATGCCTAACAAGCTCAGGTGGCTCCGGGCCGGTCTCGTCGCGGTGGGTTTCGCAGCCGCCGCCGGCGGCTGTAACTCGAGCGGCAGCAGCACCAACGTCAGCGCGCTGCCCGCCGACGTCAAGGCCATCACTTTCCTGCAGCGGCCACGCCTGGACGCCAACGGCGACCGGTTCAACGATCAGGGCAACGTCTTCGACTACACGACCTTCCACCCCGGCGGGCGGCTGGTCACGCTGTCGCCGCCGTCGGCGGACGGCAAGCTGAGCGTGCTGTTCCCGACCGCGGCGACGTGCACCAGCTTGCTGGGCGCCGATGCGACCCCGGCGGAGGTCAGCAACTGCGTCGGCGGGTCCGACCTCATGTCGTACGACCTGTCGTTCGACGCCAAGTCGGTCGTGTTCTCGGCGCGGGTCCCCGGCGAGGACAAGTTCCACATCTTCTCGATGAACCTGGACGGCACCAACCTCCAGCAGCTGACGACGGGCGCGAACGACTACGTGTACCCGCTGTACTTGCCCGGCGATCAGATCCTGTTCATGACCAACCGGAACGTCGAGGCCGACACCGACCCGATGTCGCAGCAGTTCCACGACGAGTACGAACGCGCCGTCACCGCGCAGGTCGGCACCATGAACGTCGACGGCAGCAAGCTGACGCTGGGGCCGCGCAACGTCTCGCACCGCGTGTCGCCGGCGCTGCTGCCGGACGGTCACGTCCTTTACACCGAGTGGATGCACATGGGCGGCGTCAACACCGGCCACCTCCGGATGATGAACACCGACATGACCGGCATGAAAGAGGCGTTCGGCGACGAGCTGGCCGGCGGCAACGCCTCCGCGAACAGCTACCTCAAGGCCCGGTACGTCTCCAGCACCCCGACGATGCTGTCGCTGCCCGACGGAACGCAGACGTCGGTCATGAACTATCAGGTCATCGCCATCGCGACCTCGCGTGATCGCACGCTGCAGGCGGGCGAGCTGATGCTGGTCGATCTGAACGGCAGCGAAGCCACGTCGGTCTCCCACAACCTGACGCCGCTGGTCCCCGCGGACCGCACGCCGAGCCCGCTGGGGATTGGCCGCTACTACGACGCCGAGCCGGTCGGCGACGAGGCGCCCGGGCAGTTCCTGGCGTCGTGGTCGGACGGCCCCGTCGAGTCCGAGCAGCTCGACCGCGCCAAGAGCACCGCCGACTTCGGCGTCTACGTGTTCGACGCCAACAACGCCGGGGGCCAGACGGGTGGCCGGTCGCCCATCTACAACGACCCGCATTACTGGGACATCCTGCCGCGCCCCGTGAAGCCGCGCATGACGCCGCCGATGCTGGCCTCGCCCGTCGGAACGACGGACGGCACCAGCACCACGATCGGCTGCCTCGATGTGACGAACTCGTCGCTCTTCACGGTTCCTGCCGGCAGCGCCGTCAAGGCCCGCCTCATCGAGGGCTTCTCGGGTGAGGAGGGGGGCATCTCCATGTTCGGGACCACCGAGTTCGACGGACAGTCGCGCTACGGCGAGATTCCGATTTCCGACGATCGGTCATTCGCCGCCAAGGTGCCGGCCAACGTGCCGCTGCACATCCAGCTGATCGACAAGTTCGCGATGGCCGCGACGGTGAGCGGGTCGCATGGCACGGCGTCGTCGACCCCCGTCGCCAACGAGGACATCTGGTTCAGCGGCCGACCGGGCGAGGCGCGCTTCTGCGGTGGCTGCCACGAGAACCGGCTGGCCACCACGCCGCTCACGCCGGGCGTTCAGGCCAGCGTGCTCTCGGGCATCGTGAACCTGGATGTCCCGCGCGAGATGCGCAAGTCGCTGCCGGCGGCCACGCTGGACGGCAGCGGCAAGCTGCCGGCGGGCGACGTCGCCGGCGACGTCGGCGTGCGCGGCGTACCGTGGGACCTGGCGATTCAGCCGATCCTCACGCGCAAGTGCGCCACCTGCCACGACGGTGACGCGACCAAGACTTATAACCCCAGCTACACGGTCACCGACATGACCACCGGAACCTCGCAGACCTTCGTCTTCGATCTGCGCGGGCAGAAGCTCCCCGTCACCGTCGGCGAGAAGATGACCGGCGACTACACGGCGTCGTACCTGTCGCTGCTGGGGCTGGGTGAGATCCTGGGCGACGACGTCGTCAGCATCACCGGCACCCCGCCCAACTACGTCGTGCCGGCGGCCGCGGAGGCCAGCCCGCTGATGATGCTGCTGAACCCGCCGCAGCGTTTCCCGGCCGACCCGAAAGTCCGCGCGTTCGGCACCGCGGCGTTCTCGATGAACGTGGGTGGCACGCCGATGAACTTCCCCGGAACGCCACACCCGGTGGACGTCGGCGGCACCGAGCTGACGCCCGACGAGTACTACCTGTTGATCCTGAACATCGACATGGGCGGGCAGTTCTACTTCCGGGAGAACCTTCCGTAATCGGGGGCCACGAACATGCGGAGCCATCACATGCGAAACCTCAAGTTCTGGCACAAGGCCGAGCTCGCCGTCGTTGCGTCGCTGGCGCTGGCGGCGGTCGTTCCGGGCGTCGCCCGCGCCGGCCACGGCGGCAGCCCGGCGGCCATTCAGCAGGCGATCGCCGCCAACTCCGTCGACGCCATCCAGGCCGAGCTCGAGCGAGCCGAGCACCTGGTCTGCGCCGCCTGCACCGATCTGGTGATGCCGCTGGTCGACCACCCGGACGCGCGCGTGCGGCGCGTGGCGGCGTGGTGGCTGGCCCGGCGGGCCGTCGGGGCCCAGGTGCAGGTCGCCATGCTCAACCGTCTGTCGCAGTCGGACTCCACGGCGGCCCGGAACGCCGCCGACGTGCTCGGCGAGTTGCACACCCCTTCGTCGGTGCCGGCGCTGGGCGCGGCGCTGTCGAACCCGACCTTCTCGGCGGACGCGCGTGCCGCCATGGCGCAGGCGCTGGGGACCATCGGGCGGCCCGCCTGCACGCCGCATCTGACGGCGGCGCTGGGCGACGAGCAGCCCAAGGTGCGGGCGGCCTCGCTGGTGGCGCTCCGGAGCATCCCGGGGTTCCGTGACGGCTCCGTCGCCGCGCCGCTGGTCGGCGACGCCGACGAGACGGTGCGCGCCGAGGCGGCTGTCACGATCGCGACGTTCCGGTACGCGGGCGCCGCGGACGCGCTGGTCGCCGCGCTCGGCGACCCCTCTGCCAACGTGCGGAAGAAGGCGGCCTGGGCGCTGGGCGCGATCCACGCGCCGTCCTCCGTGGCGGGCGCCGCGCTCTCGAACGCGGCCAGCAGCGACTCCAGCGCCGCCGTGCGGTCGATTGCCCACATCGCGCTGACCCAGCTCTCGGCTGGTTGAACCGATCCGGCTGAGGCGCCATTGAGCGTATTCAAGCCGATCCGGGCTTGATACAATCGGGGACCCTTCATGCGTGCTTTCGCAAAGGGGCGGGCCGTGATCTTCGGCGCCGCCGTGGCCGTGGCCGCCACCGCCGGGTGCAAGGTCAACAAACCCGCCGACGAGCACTTTTACGACGTCCACATCCAGCCGGTGTTCAACACCTTCTGCGTGGGCAACACGTCCCCCTGTCACAAGGTGGACTCGACGACGAACACGGCGCTCGGCAACCTGGACCTCTCTTCGTTCGAGGGCGTTCAGAAGCGGCGCGACGTCCTGCGCACGTACGGCAGCTACCCGCAGCCGCTGTTGCTGCTGAAGGCGCTGCCGGCGTCGGCGATCCAGATTCCGTATCGCGGTAAGTTCTACCCCAGCGAGATCAAGCACAGCGGCGGCTCGCCGCTGGCCCCCAACACGGAGGCGTACTTCGAGCTGAAGAACTGGCTCGACAACGGCGCCAACCGCGACGGCATCGCGCCGATCCCGGTCTCGAACCAGGGCGTCGGCCAGTGCAACACCGCGCTGCCGCCGGTCGCCCAGCGCGTTCCCGTCGACACGACGACCCAGGCGTACGCCGACTTCGTCGCGAACATCCAGCCGGTGTTGCTGGGGTCCTGCGCGTACGGCACCTGCCACAGCTCGCCGCAGGCGGACCTGTACCTGACCTGCGGCGAGGACGACGAGCAGACGAAGTTCAACTACGCCCAGGTGGCGGGATTCGTGATCGCCCCCGATCCGGCCGCGACCGCCGACAACGTCGACCAGAGCGAGATCCTGCTGCGCCCGCTGGCGCCGGCCGCCGGCGGCGTGTCGCACACGGGCGGCACCTTCTTCCAGTCGCGCATGGACCAGACCTGGTTGCAGTGGGAGGGCTGGGCCAAGGAGGTCCAGCAGAGCCCGCTGGCGGTCGGCCCCAAGACCGCCGGACAGACGTTCTTCGAAGAGAACGTCATGCCGAAGCTGCTGGTCCGGGGCTGCGCGCTCGAGGGGTGCCACAGCCCGGACGGCTTCAACGATTTCCGCCTGCGGTCGGGGGCGTTCGGGTTCTTCGCCCCCGCGGCGCTGGCGCGCAACTATCACGCGGCGGCCGACGAGTTCATGGCGTTCGACACCGTCGACGTCAAACAGTCGCGCGCCGTGAAGAAGAACATCCCCGCCCAGCGGGGCGGCACGCCCCACCGCGCCGGCGCCATCCTCGAGGACGAGGGGCACACTGTCGACGACCCCTGTCCGCAGCCGTTCGACGCCGCCACCAGCACGCGCGCGTTCTGCGTGTTTCAGGCGTGGCACCAGGTGGAACGTCAGGATCGCGCGGCGGTCGTGTCGCCGATGAAGTCCGGTGACGTGTTGCCGGTGGCGTTCGTGGCGCGTCCCCCCAACCCCGATACGCTGCTGCAGTTCGACACGTATGAAGGCGGCGCCGACCTGAAGCTGGCGGACGCGGCGCTGGACGCGACGGGCAAGGTCACGGCCGTCACCAACGTTCGAAGCGGCCTCACCGCGTGCGCGGGGCTGGCCGGTCACGACGTCGATGTCCGCGGCCCGGAGTTCAGCGCCGACGCGAAGAAGGTGATCTTTGCCGCGCGGCCGGGCGCGGCCAGCGGCCTGGACCTGTGGCTGCTGGATCTGGCGGGCGGCAGCTGCAAGCAGCTCACGCAGGACGGCGGGCGGCAGGTGAACGGCGTGCGCGTGCACAACTTCGACCCGGTGTTCGCGCCCGACGGCAGCGTGGTGTTCGCGTCGACGCGGACCGGTTCGCTGACACTGAAGAACTTCCTGCCGAACTCGGACCTGTTCCGGGTGAAGCCGGATCTCGACTTCACGAACCCAGAGCAGATGACTTTCTTGTTGAACGCCGAGCTGTCGCCCGCGTTCATGCAGGACGGGCGGGTCAGCTTCACGGCCGAAAAGGCGACGCCCGACTTCTACCAGCTGGCGGGCCGCCGCATGAACTGGGACCTGACCGACTACCACCCGCTGCTGGCGCAGCGCGCGCAGTCGACCAACACGTTCTCGAGCGACCTTTACCCGTCCGTGGGCTACCAGCAGGCCACCGAGATCCGGGAGGGGCTGGACCGCAACTTCGTGCTGATCGTGTCGGACCCGGACGCCCAGGGGGCAGGGGGCGGGCTGGCGACGTTCAACCGCTCGATCGGCCCCTTCGAGGCTGACCGCACCGAGGTCACGTTCCTGAAATCGATGGTGGTGGTGGACGCGGGCGCGACGGTGGCCGGGCAGACCGGGCTTTACCGCTCGCCGTTCTCGCTGCCGAACGGCGAGATCCTGGTCTCCTACGACGCGGCCGTGACCGACGCGAAGGCGGCTGTTCCCCGGTACGGCCTGGTGGCCGTGAACCCGCAGGACGGGTCGCGCCGGCCGCTGGCCAGTGACGCCAAGCTGTCCTACGTCGAGGCCGCGCTGGGGTTCAAGCGCGGCGAGGCCGAGCTGTTCACGAACCGCCCGCAGCTGGTGTTTGGCGGACACGCCGGCGAGGCCGACATCGCCAGCAACGGCATCATGCATTTCCCGGACCTTCCGGTGCTCGCCACGCTGCTAGGCGCCAATCTGCGCCGCGGCCGCAACGTCGCCGCGTTCGACACCGCGGCAGCCCTGAAGGTCTACCAGGAGCAGGCTCCGCCGCCGGGCTCGACCGCCGACACCGTTCAGCTTTCGGGCACGACCGTGAAGACCTACACCGACCGGAAGCCGATCGGGTCCGCCCCGCTGCTGGGCGACCACTCCGTCATCGCGCTGCTCCCCGCGGGTGTGCCGCTGATCCTGGAGGTCGACGACGCCAAGGGGAAGCCCCTCTTCACGATGAGCGAGGAGCACCAGCTCACGCCGGGCGAGTACGTGACGCCCGGCCCGCCGCGTGCCGTCTTCAACGCCATCTGCGCCGGTTGCCACGGCAGCCTGTCCGGCGTCGAGCTGGACATCGCCGCGAGCGCGGACGCGCTGACGGGGGCCTCGGTGTCCCTGTCGCGGGGCCTCCCGCCTCAGCAGCTGAGGTAGCGGCTCGGCCGCCGAAAAAAGTCGGCGATCGTTACGGAGAACGGGCCCGGCCGAAAACGAACCGAAACACGCGTTTGTAATGATTGAGGGCGATGCTGTCGGTTGCGCCCTCGCCCTCCGGAAAGACCTCCCGTCAAGGCCCTGGCATTCGGGGCCCGGGCGTCCGGCAGCTGACGGCGGCCGTGCTGGCCCTGACGGTCGACCTGGAGACGCGGGATCTCCTGCTGGAGCTGGCGGTCGCGGAAGGGTTCGGGCTGCGATGCGCGGCGACGGCGTCGGAGGCGGGCGCCATCCTGCAACAGGAGCCGCCGGGCCTGATGCTGGTCGACCTGGACCTCCCCAGCGGCGGGGCCGCCTTCCTGCGCGGGTTCCGTCAGGGGCCCCACCGGGAGGTCCCCTGCATGGCGGTCACCGCGACCAACGACCCCATGCTGGCCGTCAGCATCGATGCGCCGGTGTTCTACAAGCCGGACCTGGACGGCATCGTGGCCGCCGTCTCCCGCCTGTTCTGGCCAGAAGCCCGCCGCTGAATCAGCCCAGCTGCAGTGAGCGGCGGGTCATGGAGCCGTACGTGAACCCGGCGATCGGGAAGGTCGGCTTGGCGGACGGGTCGTCGATGGCCGCGCCCAGGGCCGTGATGACCGGGACGAAGTGTTCGTGGGTGGGCAGGGCCTGCCGGACACCCGGCGCGCGCTGCCGGTAGTCGAGCAGCGCGTCCACGTCGCGCCGGGCCAGCACGTCGGCCGCCCAGGCGTCGAACTCGAGAGCCCAGCTGGCCGGCGCTGCGCCGGGGCGGAGGTCGAGCGTGCGCAGATTGTGCGTCAGGAAGCCGCTGCCGACGATCAGGACCCCCTCGCGCCGGAGCGGCGCCAGGGCCCGCCCCAGCGCCAGCAGCTCCGCCGGGTCCATGGACGGCAGCGACACCTGCAGCACCGGCACGTCAGCCTGCGGGTACATGCAGATGAGAGGGACGTAAGCGCCGTGGTCCAGACCACGGTCGGGCGCCTCGGCGATGGCCTGGCCGGCCAGCAGCGCCCGCACGCGGGCCGCCAGGCCCGGCGCGCCGGGGGCCGGGTAGGTCACGCGGTAGTACTTCTCGGGGAAGCCGTAGAAGTCGTACACCAGGGGGACGGTGCGCGTGGCGGCGATCGTGACCGGGCGGTCGACCCAGTGGGCCGACAGCATCAGGATCGCCCGCGGGCGGGGCAGCGCCCGGGCCCACGCACCCAGCTCGGCGACCCACCCGGCGTCGTCCAGCAGGACGGGGGAGCCGTGGGCCAGGAAGATCGCGGGGGTGGCGGTGCTCATCGGTCCTGGCTTGGATGCCGCCCGGGCGCATCCGGTCGCGCCCGCAGCCACCAGCAGCTCCAGGGCCCGACGCCGCGAAAACCTCATCGTGGCTAAAAGCGTAGCGCGAAGGCGGCCTGCAGGATGTGCGCGTAGGGGCGGTCGGCGTTGGGCGCGTTCACCGAGTCCAGGTGATACATCAAGACCTCGTACTTCACGTCGGCTTCCATCTCGGCGAACCAGGAGCCGCGTTCCTGCTGGGGGCGGCGCAGGAAGGCCACGCGCCCGCCGATCAAGTAGTTGCTCATGGGCGACAGCTCGCGGTCGCCGGTCCAGTACTGCCCGGCCGGGCCGCTCACCCGGTAGCCTTGCCCGTCGCGGTAGAAGCTGGCGCCGCTTTGAAGGTGGTAGTGGCCCCGCAGCGTCAGCAGCGCCCACTGGGCCAGGTACTTGTTCACCTGGATGTCGCCGGTGACCGCCTGCATCGCCCAGCTGTCCTGGTAAAGGCGTCCCATCGCCAGCGCCGACGCGCGCCACTGCGGGAACGCGTAGGCCGCGCGCGCGAACACGGCATACCGCTGCCGGTAGGTCGGCTCGTGCTCCTGCGGCTCCTGCCGCTGGCTGCCGATCAACACGCGCCGGTACGGGTTGGATTGGAACCCGTCCAGCAGCTGGATCGTGCCGCCGCCTTGTACGACCAGCCGCGGCGTCATGGTCCACGACAGCGACGGCTCGACGGCGTCGATGCTCAGATGGCGGCTGACGACGTCGGTCGCCCCCGCGGTGAAGCAGTGCGCGGATGACGTCAGCGGCTGCAGGTCCAGGGTCGTCGTGGCGGCGTCGTTGTTCGCATCGCAGACGCGGTCCCAGTTGTGCGTGTACGACAGTCCCAGCGTGAAGTTGTGGTCGTAAAGGTCGTCGCGCGTGGTGACCGACAGCGAGTGCGACCGATAGTCGTGCTCCCAGCCGTAGGCGTAGCTGGCCGCGATACCGGCGTCGGGGCGGTCGTAGCTGAGCGCGCCGTGCGCCTGCTGGCGCAGGTCCCTGAACTGCGTCGCCGCCGTGATCGCGTCGACGCCCACGTGCGGGCCGAAGACGGCAGGGGTCGCGCCGCTGACCGCGTCGGCCGCCCACCCGGCCGCGACGCCGACGCCGCCGCCCAGCGGGGAGGCCGCGTCCACCTGCGGGTGAATGACCTTGATGCCGCCGTTCGCCTTGGACGGCTCCTGAAAGAACGTGAGGCGGGCCGACGCCTCGGTGGGGTTGTCCGCGGCGCGCGCGGCAGACGTCAGCCCCGTCGCGAGCAGCGCGGCCGCAAGCAGCAGGCGCGACGACCGCCTCAGTTGCAACCGCACCCCCCGCCAGACGTCCCGTTGCCGCCGACCGCGCCTTCGCGGTTCGAGAGAATGTGCTCCTCGGCGGCGCGCTCTTGCTGCTCGGCGTCGAGCTGCATGATCCGGTCGGCCAGCAGCTCGCGCTGGTGCGGCCGCACGGTCCACTTGGAAACAGCGCAGCCGCCACCGCCCAGCCCCAGCGCGGCCAGGACCAGCAGCCCGGTAATCGCTCTAGAAATAGACCGACAATGCACCGCTGTACTCCTGGATTTGTTGCTCGTGGTTGGCGTTGAAGATGACGTACTGGCGCGCGTCGCCGCGCAGCGTGAGGCGCTTCTTCAGTGCGACGATCAGCCCGCCACCCACGTTCAGCATCGAGTAATTGCCCGTCTGGACGGCGAACTGGTCGGCCTTCAAGCGGGCGAAGGCCCCTCCCGCCGACGCGCCCACGAACGGCGTGACCGGCGAGGACGCGAACAGGAACGCGTTGAAGCCGCCGCCGGCGTAGATGACGTCCACCTGGTTGCCGACCGTCTCGCCGACCATCCCCTCCAGCGAGACGTGCGGCGCCAGTAGCCAGGACGGGCGGAACATGAACATGCCGTCGCCGCCCAGTATGCCGGCGGAGAACGTGAACCCGAAGTCGTCGTCCAGCAGCGGCGGCGGCGAGAACACGGCGGTCCCCATCCGCTTCCAGATCGACGGCCCCTCGTGGGCGGCGGCCGTGTCGACGTCCAGCGGGAACACC
This sequence comes from Polyangia bacterium, assembly GCA_045802645.1. Classification (GTDB taxonomy): domain Bacteria; phylum Myxococcota_A; class Polyangia; order Fen-1088; family Fen-1088; genus JADGRB01. Next base: position 21,244 of record JBJMQQ010000073.1, on the reverse strand, counting down.
TCGTCGCCCAGCACCCAGCCGTAGGTCCCGTCGGGGAGCTCGACCCGGAACCAGTGATCGTGGCTGGCGCGCCCGATCGCGGGCAGCACCTCGCCCTGCCCGGCGCGGTAGACGACGCGGAAGCCGAAACCGGGGCCCGTGTGGATCTGCGCCTCTTCGGCGATCACGCGGACCAGCGCGCGGTCCTCGGCGCGCGCCGCGCCCGCCCACAGAAGCAGTGCCGCGAGCGTGCCGAGGAGCGCCGCCCGTCTCATGGCTGCGTGATCCACTGCTCGACCAGCATCTCTTCGGGGCCGCCCTTCATGATCAGCTGGCCGCCGCCGTGGACCTGCACGTACTCGGGCAGCAGCAGCAGCGCGCTGTCCTTGACGTCGGCGCAGTTCATCTCGTGCGCCGCCTGCACGTAGTCGTTGGCCCAGTCGCCCGTCAGCGGGAACGTGACCGGGTCGACCGGGTTCACCAGCGTCATCGTGGTCTTGCTGCCGCTGCCGTGGCAGGACGAATCCGTGCAGTGCTTGCCGTTGTAGTCCTTGCCCAGGAAGTTCGGCCAGATCTGGTTCACGAACCACATCTGCCCGGGCATGCAGGCGTTCACTTCGGCGGGCGGTGGGCCGAGATCGACCGTCTCGCAGCCTGCGGCGCCGAGCAGCCCCGCCGCCAGCATCGCGATCGCGAACCGCCGCAGAATCAAAACGTGTACCTCAGGTAACCCGACGCCAGGAGCTCCTGGCTGGATGTCAGTTGCTGCATCACCTCGAAGTCGCCGCGCAGGCCGATCGAAAAGTGGCGCGACAGAGAGTGGTAGTCGATGCCGCCGCCGCCCCCGAAGACCAGCCCGGCGCGGTACTGCGGCTCGACCCCCAGTACGTAGAGCGCGTTGGTCGAGAGTCGTTCGATCCCCACGCCCCCCTCGGCAAACAGCGAGGTCTGGGTGAACCGGTAGGTCAGCTTGGCCTCCAGCATCGCCTGATAGGTCTGCAGGAGCTGCCCGTTGAGCGGACTGGTGCCGGCGATCTGGTGGGTCGAGCCGAGCACGTGCGCCTGCACGGCCAGCCAGCTGGTCAGGTCGTAGCCAACCCGCGCGCCGATCGAGACGCCCGGCGAGACCTCGCTGCCGGCGCGCCCGAAGAACGCGACGGCGCCCATCTCACCCTCCGTGTACAGGCCGCGGGCGAACTTGGCGGGATCGGGGAAGATGACGGCGCTGGGCTCGTTGGTCACCTGGGCCCGCCCCGGGGCGCCCCACAGCAACCAAGACGTCGCCACCGCCGCCATCAACCTTCGGGATCGTCGGGGTCTCAAAGCACGCTAGGGGGTCATGGCCGGCGGCTGGAACAACGCCGGGGTCGGCGAGAACAGCGTGTCACTGGCGACGTGCAGCAGCTGCCCGTCGTCGTCGCGCACGCGGATGTCGTACGTGAGGGTCATCAGCCGGTTGGCGGTGAAGTTGACGTCCACCTCGATCAGTGCCGGGATCACGGCGTTGGCGGGGACCATCTCGAGCCCGATCGGGTTCACCTGCGAATTGTTGATCAGCACCGCTTCGAACGGCGCGCTCCATCTGCCGATCGCGTCGAGATCCAGCTCGGCCTCGGCGAAGTCGTCCTCGCGCACGATGCCGCTGATGGTCTGGCCGGGCGCGATCGTCTGCGGCGTGACGGAGATCAGCGGGACGTAGGTCGGCTGGTCGTTGTTTCCCTGCTGCAGCGCCTGGGCGACGATGTTCTCGTCGTACTTCGTGTACTCGTTCGCGCCGTCGATCGCGATCGCGAAGCTGGCGACGTCCCCGCTGTTCGCCGGCGCGGCCGCCTCTTTGTTGGTCACCTGATAAATCAGCTCGAGGTGCACATGCCCGCGCTGAATCCAGGGGACGGCGAACCCCAGCGCGCTGGCCTGCTGGTCCAGCGACTTCTGCTCCGCGTCCGTCGGGTTGCGGAACCGCAACGCCAGCCCGTTTTCCATCCGCACCGGCTTGTGGTCCGACATCACCGGCAACGTCAGCGGCGACATCTCGGGTGCGAAGTAGAGGGGCGTGTTCATCTGCTGGCACGCGCAAAACGAGACGGCCAGCGGCGCCAGCGCGGCCAGGGACCGTCCGCGAATCACATCCCCCCCTTGAAGATGAACGGGTAGCGGCCGACGATCGTCTGGCCGGGCGCCTTGGGGAACTGCCACTGCTTCACCTGCCGGACGATGCAGCCCTCGACGGCGGCGTCGGACATCGTGCTCTGCTTGACGTTGGCCTTGCTGACCGTGCCGTCCGGCTGGATGACCCAGAAGATGTCGACGCCGCCGGCCAGCGACGATTTGTGCTGCAGCTCTTTTTCGTAGCAGTACTTCACGCCCGCGAGGTGGGCGCGCACGACCTTGTTGATCTGCTCTTTCGACAGCGAGCCGTCGGTCTCGCCGCCGCCGTTGCCCAGGCTGACGCCGACCTCGTGCTCGCCGCGTTCGGCCAGCTTGGGGCCGCGGCCGCGGCCACGGGTGCCGTGACCGCCCGTGTCCAGGTTGCCGGCGCCGTAGATGTGTCCGTAGCCGGTGCCGCCGCCGCCCGGGCCCGAGCCGGCGGTCGACAGCCCGCCCGCGCCGTGCCCGACCGCCATCTTGGCGCCGGCCATTCCGTTCATCGCCTGCTCGACGTCGTTCGTTTGCGCGAACAGCTTCGACAGCCCCGAGCCGGGCGCCTTCTGGTGACCGAGCACGCTCAGGATGCCGACCTTCTGCACCTTCTCGCGCAGGATGTCGTCCTTGCCCTTGGGGATGACGGTGTCCTTCTCGACGGAGTCCTCGCGTCCCAGGCGGCCGGCCTTTTCCTTGGCGCGCTTGGTCTGCCCTTCCTTCTCCTTGGACTTTTCCGCGGCCTTCTCGGCCTCCTGCTTCTTCTGCTGCTTCTTCTCGAAGTCCACGAACTGCGGCGTCTCCAGCTTGGCGATGCGCGCGGAGTCCAGCGCCAGCGGCGGGCGCGGGACGTCGCGCTCCCAGATCAGGTTCAGCAGCAGCGCGAACATGCCCACGACCGCCGCCGTCCCGACGGTGATCTGGACCATGTGCGGGTCCTTGATGCGCGGCCGCGCGATGCGTTCGGGCGGGTCGACCCACCGCATCTCGACCCGCAGCTCGCTGCCGTCTCCGAAGATCAGCTTGGCCTTGTCGCCAGGCGACAGCGTCACCTCGCGGTTGGCGATGTCCGCGACCTGCGTCGCGATCCCGCCCAGCGTGAGCTCGCCGTGCAACGTGGAGGTCAGCGCGATCAAGAACGTGCCCTTGCGCGGGCGGACCAGCAGGTACTTGTCCTGTCCGTCGAGGGGCGGCGTGCAGAAGGTCGCGCGCTTCGAAGGTCCGACGGTGACGCGCCCGCGACGCCCGAGCAGGCGGTAGCCCAGGATCTGCCCACGCCAGATCACCGCGACCTGCAGCATCGATCGCTCCGTCACCGGCCGCGGCGCGGTCGGGCGCCGTTCCGGTTCCGGTCGGGGCGAAGGCGGCGGGAGTGCGTGTGAGTGCATGGATGCCACGGGATCACCTGTGCGGAAATTCAGAGACTCTTGTCATCGGCGCTTTGAGCCAGCTCTTTCATGAACGAGCGCTGATCGGGCGCCGACATGTCGAGCTCGAGCTTCACCCGGTTGAGAAAGTAGAGGAGCTGCGGTGTCTTCAGCTTCCCTTCCACGTCCATGGCGCCGAACGTGTACGTCTTGGTTTTGACCTTGGTCCCGGGCGCCACACCGCTGGCGGGCGCGTCGCCGCTGTCGGCGGCGGTGGCGGTCTCGGACGACGACGTGTCGGCCGGTGTAGCGGGGGAGGGCGCCGGCGCCCGCTTGGGCGCGCCCGACGTCGAGCGGTGCGGGGCGGGCGGCTTGTGGCGGGCCGGTTTCGCCGACGCCGCGCCGCCCAGCAGCAGCAGCGTCGCCGCCGCGATCGCGCAGAGTCGGGACCGTCCGCGCGTCATTTGAGCTCCTTCAGCCGGCCTTCGGCGTCCGCGCGGCGCGCGTCGTTCTTCCCGGCCGCCTGCAGGTAGCGCCCGAACATGTCCTTGGCCTTGGCCGGATCCTTGTCGAAGTCCATGTAGAGGACGCCGAGATCGAACAGCGCCGGGGCGTAATCGGGCTCGATGTCCAGCGCCCGCTCGTAGGCCTTGCGCGCCTGGTCCAGCTTGCCGTCGCCACGCGCGGCAACGCCCAGCGCGACCTGCGATTCGGGATCGTTGGGGTCGATCTCGACGGCCTTTTCCAGATCCTGGCGCGCGTGCTTGTAATCGCCGCAGTCGAGATAGACGACGGCTTTGTTGAGGCGGGCTTCGACGTATTTGGGATCGAGCTCGGACGCCTTTTGAAAGTCCAAGAAAGCCTCCTGGTCGTGACCCCGCTCGAAAGCCGCGAGCCCCAGGTTGTTCCAGACGAACGCGCTCTTGGGGTCGAGATCTGCTGCCTTCCGCAGTGCAGTCTCGGCAAGTTCGAACTTCGACATTTTATAGTAGGTGAGCGCGAGGGCGTTATAGGCAATTACCGTGTGCGACACGTTCCCACCCGCAGAAACAAGCAAGAGACGCGCCTGTTCCAGCGCCGCGTCCAAAGAATCGTTGCCGGATTCGCGCAACGCCTGGCTGTAACGCGCGCGCATCTCGAAGTCGCCGGGGTCGGAGTTCAGCCACCGCGCGTAAACGTCGGCCGCCTTCTTCTGTTCGTGGTTGCGCCTCAGGCTCTCGCCGTACGCGAGGACGGTCTTGCGCGCGCCCGGCTGGATGTCCAGCGCGCGCTTGAAGTCGTCGACGGCGGCGTCCAGGTCGCCGGTGGCCGTGTGGAGGACGCCCAGGTCGTGCCAGGCTTCGTAGAGGCGCGGGTCGAGGCGCGTCGCGCGCGTGAACGGCTCGACGGCTTCCTTGTAGTGACGCCGCCCCATCCGCATGACCCGCACGCCCTCATCGAAGGCGGCCTGGGCTTCGGGGCTGGTCTTCGGCAGCGCGACGGGCGCAATCGGGTTCACGGGCGCCGCGCCAGGCGCCGGCGCGTTGTGCGCGCAGCCCGCCAGCACCAGCGCCGTCGCCAATCCGGCGATGACGCGCGACCTACTGGTCACGACGGATCTCCTCGATGCGGTCCAGGGTCACGCGCGGCTCTCCGGGGCGCGTCGACAGACGCAGCTCGGCCTCTTTGGGATATTCATTCTCGGCCAGCCGCGACAGGGCTTGCCGGATCGCCTGGGTGTGCTTGTTGTAGACGCCGATCTGCAGCGCGCGCGCGTAGCCCGACTTGTACGCGTCGATCGCCTTGTCCTCGATCACGACGATGACCTTCTCGAGCTCGTCGCGGTACATCTGCTTCTCGTCTTCCTTGAGATCGCGCGGCACGGGCGCGCTGCGCATCGCCTTCGCGTACGCTTCGTAGCCCTGGCCGATGCGCAGCAGCGCCGCCGTCGCCCACTCGGGTGAGTGGTAGGCGACGACATCGAGGTAGATCGACTTGGCCTCTTCCAGCCGCTTGGCCTTCTCTTCCAGCACCTTCGCGAGCTGCCTGGGCTTGCCGGCGATCTTGATGCGCTCGTATTCGATGAACGCCAGCTCGCCCTGGATATAGCGCGCCTGCGCGGCGTAGTACGACGTCTCGTCGCCGGCATGTCCGCGCTTGGCCAGCGCCAGCGCCCGCGCCGCGGTGTCCTTGGCGGCGGCGTCGTTGCCGGCCTTGAGGTGCGCATCCGCCTCGCGCGCCAGCGCCTCGACGGTCTTCGCGTCGCCCGGATAGGTCTTGCTGAACGCGGCGAAGCTGGCGGCCGCGCCGCGCCAGTCCTTCTGGTCCTCGCGCACGACGGCCGCCTGGAAGGCGACCTCTTTCGCGTCGGGACGGTCCTTGTAACGGCGCGCGTACTCGCCGTAGTGCTTGATGGCGCGATCGTGCTGGCCCAGGCTCTGGCGCAGCACGCCCGCGCTGCGGAGCGCGTCGGCGGCGTGCCCGTCCTGCGGGTACTTCTGCGCCAGCTGCTCGTAGAGCGCGGCGGCCTTGTCGTAGAACGCGACGTTCTCCTCGATGCGCGCCGCCGTGAACAGCGCGTCGGGGGCTTCGCTGGCGCTGGGGTACTTGTCCGCCAGCTCCTTGTAAGCGGCGACCGCGTCGTCTTCCTTCTTGGCCTTCTCGAAGACGACGGCCGCGTTGTTCAGCGCCTTGGGCGCGTAGCCGTTGCTCGGGTATTCGCGCGGCACGCGCAGGAAGAACGCCGCCGCCTTGTCGTAGTCGCCGCTCTGCGCGTACTTCTCGCCGGACTTCATGACGGCCCCGACGATCAGCTTGTCCAGGCGGTCCTGCTCGGTTTGCGGCGCGAACGCCTTGGTCTTCTTCAGCCGCCGCGCCCAGGCCTCGATGTTCTCGTAGTTCTTGGCCTTGTTCAGCGCCTCCAGGATGCGGTCGCCCGCCGAGCCCGCGTTCGGATCGTTGGGGTAGCGCTCGATGATCAAGCCAAAGCGCTTCACCGCCTCGTCGTAGTCGCCGTAGTCGAAGAAGAACTGACCATTCTTGTAGATGACGGTGACGATCTCCTTGTCGTTCGGGAACAGCGTTGCGTAGAGATCCGCTGCCTCGCCGAACAGCCGGTCGCTGTCGGTAATCTCCCGCTTGCCGGCGCTCGCAGACATCGGCTTGCGGACCTTTTCAAAGGCCGCCATCGCCTGGAGGAGCGCGTCCTTGTGGTACTTGCCGACGGGCTGGGTCTTGCCGACGGCCAGGTACTCGCGCCCGGCGTCCTCGTACTTGCCCAGCTTGAAGTAGAGGATGTCGGCGCGCAGGTAGCGCAGCTCGGCGGCGTCGGGCGCGTCGGGGAAGTTCGCCAGATAGAAGTCGTAAGCCTCGGCGGCGCGCGCGTAGCGGTCGCGGTCGACGACCTTGCTGGCCTTCTCGTTCTGCTGCGCCTCGCCGTGCATCGTCTTGGCCAGGTTGCGGATCAGCGACTCGGCGATGGTGCGGGCGTGGGAGACGGTGTTGGGGCGGTCCTTGTTGGCGGCGGCCCAGGCGCTGCGCGGCCCGTAGTCGCCGGCCAGCTTGCGCATCTCCGTGACCGCGCCCTTCGTGTCGCCCATCAGCTGATAGCCTTCGACGATCTTGCCGGCGTAGTCGGGCGCGTCGCCGGCGTTCGGGTCCAGCTCGATCAGCAGCCGGTAGGCTTCGACCGCTCGCTCGTAGCGTGTCTGGTCGAAGACGGTGTCGGCCAGCTGCTTCAACACCTTGCGCGAGTACTGCTTGCCGCCGATCTGGGCCAGGAACTCGAACGCGTCGCGGGCCGTCTTGGTGTCGTCCTCGGTGAAGAGCTCGACCAGGTACTCCAGCGCTTCGCCCTGAAGCTCTTCGGCGCGTTTCTGCTGGGCGTCGGTGCGACCGGCCTTCTTCTTGGCCAGGTCCAGCACGTCCTTGAACCGCAGCGCGCTCTTGGTCGTGTCGCCCAGCTTCCAGTAGCACCAGGCCGTCTTGAACAGCGCCAGATCGTAGAGCGTGGACTTCGGGTGCTTCAGGACCTTTTCGTACGCTTCCAGCGCCGTCGGGTAGCTCTGCTGCTCGTAGAATCGATACTCGGCGATTGCCATCCAGGCGTCGGCGACGTATCGCGAGCGCGGAAAGCGATCGAGGATGATCTGGAAGTACTTGATCGACTCGCCAAGCTTGCCCTGGTCGCGCAGCGAGAACGCGTAGAGGTAGATGACGGTGTCGATCTTGCGGAACTTCGGGTACTCGGCGATCAGCTGCCGGTAGGTCGCCTGGGCCTGCGTCAGCTCGATCGTCGGCGGGCGGTGTGGCACGCGCGGGCAGGCCGCGCGATCCGTGTGGCAGGCGGTCACCGCCGCCTGGTAGACGCCCATCTTCTCGAGGTAGACGGCCTTCGATTCTTCCCAGTAGAGCTCGGCCAGCTTGTACAGCGCCTCCGCCTGCTCCTTGGCACGGAACCCGGCCGAGCCGCGCGGGTTCTCCGCCAGATACGCCTCCAGCAGCTTGATCGCCTCGCGCCGCGCGTCGACGACCTCGCCCTCCTTTTGCTCGAGCGCCTTCTGGAGGATGGGCGGCAGCTTCTTCTCGGTGTCCTCGGTCGCCGCGTCCGGCTCTGGCTTGCCGGTCGGGGCAGACGCGTGCCCACGCGCCGGCGCGAGCAGCAGCAACGCACTCGCGACCGCGACGCCGACGCCGCGACGAAGTCTATTTGTAATTCTCGTACTCATCCGACCAGTACTCACCTTCGAAGGGCCAGTACTCTTCGTCGTCGCCGATGAGGCCTTCGAGCTGAAGGGTCGCGAACAGGTCGGCGGGGTAGCGGCCGTCGCGCAGGTGCTCGATCTCGATCTCCAGCTTCTTCTTCTTACCGATGATGGCGTCGATCTGCGTGAGGCGCGCCTGCCGCAGCAGATCGCGCAGCCGCCGGTCCAGGTCGCCCAGGGCCTGGGTCGCGATGAGGCCCGTCGCCGCCACCAGGCGTGCGCGCAGCCTTCTCGCCTCGCCGCCCAGGGCCAGCGTGGCCGCCGCTTCCTTGGCGTAGGGACCGCCCGCGACGTTCTTCAGCCGCGCCGCGCGATGGGCCTCGTCGGCGAGCTGGGCGACCTGCTCTTCCATCACCGGATCGCCGGCGGCCAGCGGACGCAGCGCCTCGACGTCCTGGACCAGTCGAACCGCCTCGGTCGCATCGCTGTTCGCGCCGTTTCCGTCCTTGCCCTGCTGGTGCGCGGTGAGCTCGTCCCAGATCGCGACCTCGTTGGGGATCGTGCCGGCCTCTCGATCCAGCGCCAGGATGTCGCCGGTGAACTTGTAAAAGCGCGGGTCGACCTTCAGCAGCTCGGCGATCGGGTCGTGCGGGCTGGCGATCGACTGCTTGCTCAGCAGGCGTCGATAAAGCGCGGCGCGCTCCCCGGGGTTCTTCAGCAGCTCGGTCACGCGCGCCTCGATGGGCGCGTAGGTGGTGATGAACGTCGCCAGCGTCTGCTTCACCCGATCGAACTGGCACGACTTCAGATCGATCATCGCGTGCAGCAGCATCACGTCGGGCGCCAGGGGCGTCGTGTGGAAGTCGTGATCGAACTCGTCCAGGAAGGCGCGCGCTGCCTCGTACTCGCCCTTCTGGAACATCGACCACGAGGCCTCGAAGAGCGCGTCCGGCAGCCGCTCCGAATCGGTCGGCACGCGGAAGTAGAAGTAATAGGCGTCGTCGTACTTCCCCTGCTCGTGCGCGATTCGCCCCAGCGCCAGGTAGGCCAGGTCCTTGATCGCGAAGTAGCGGCCGTCGATGAAGAACGTGAACCGGTCCTGGTCCGCCTGCTCGACGATCTCGCACAGGTTCGCGCGCGCCGACGCGAAGTGCGCGCGCCGCGCCTGAATGAGCCCCCGGAAGTACAGCGCCGCCGCGTAGAAACGCGACTGGCGATCCACCTGTCCGAACATGCTCTCGGCGCGACCCGTGTCTCCTGATTCGTACGCCACCTTGGCGGCCAGGTACGCATGCTCGGCCGCTGCGTCCCGCGGCAGCGTCGCGGGCTGGGCGTGATCCAGCACCGCCAGCACCGCCGCCTCTTCCTTCGTCTCCAGCGCGACGTCGACCAGCGCGCGGTACGCGGGCGCGAACTGCGGCGCGGCGGCCCCGCGGGCCAGCACCCGCAGCAGGTACCGCTCCGCCGACTTGTACCCGCCCGCACGCACCAGCGCGCGCGCCAGCGTCAGCTCCGCGGTGGCGTAGTCGGGCGCGTACTGGAATTGCGCATAGCGCGGCGACTCCACGATTCGATAGAGGCGGATGCTGGCGACCTCGGGATTGCCCGTGACGAGATCGTCCTCCGCCCCGGCCAGCTCGACGCGCAGCCGGTCCAGCGTCGCAGGCTGCTTGTCGTCGCCCAGCGCGCCGCTCTTCTCCAGATCGGCCAGGTAGTGGCCGACGGGATCGACGTCCGCGGCAGGCGCCGCGGCCGCAGGCTGGGCCAGGATGACGGCTAGCAGGAGGGCGATCATTTCTCGCTCTTCAGCTCCATCTCGATCTCCGGCTCGTACTCGGGCAGGTCGCCGTCGTCGTCGCCCGTGAACGCCACCGTGGTGCGCTTGCCGTCGGGGACGTTCACGACGAAGGTCTGTTCGGACTCGTAACCCAGGTCCGCGTGCTCCTTCTCGGCCTTCTTCCCGGGGCGCACGTCGATCTTGACCGTGAGCGTGTGCGGCCCCGGCTTGATGGGCCGCTGCGAGACCGTGATCAGGTCGTCGACCATCGCCTTTTCGCCCGAGTCCCAGATGACGTTGCCGTCGAGGCGAATCTCCGCCCGGTGCAGCAGGAAGTTCGGCGCGCCCTTCCATCGCAAGGTCGCGCCGAGCTGCGACGCGTAGATCCCCTGTTCGACCAGCGCCGCCCGGGCCCGGGCCCGGAACAGCTCGTCGCGCAGCTTGTCGTACTCCGCGCGCAGCTTGGCCAGATCGATCGACGGCGGGACGGGCGGCGGCGACGCTTCATGCGCCGTCTCCGCCGGCTGGTCGGTGTCGGCGGCCGGCGTCGCGGACGCGGCAGGTGGATTGGGACTGCCGGCCAGCAGGGCGGAAACCAGGGTCGCGGCGAGGTTCGTCATCATCACTCCGTCACGGGCAGGTACAGGCTGACGCCGATGGTGGCGGTCAGGTCGTTGACCCACATGACCTGCGACAGCAGCTGCTGGCGATAGACGTGATCGCGCACGTCCAGGCGGATCGCCCAGGCGCGCTGTCCGAAGAACTTCAGGCCGAACCCGGCGTTGCCGGCCACGTTCTGCGACAGCACGGAGTCCACGACGCCGGCACCCGCCGCGACGTACAGATCGAAGTGCGTGATCGCGCCGCCGAAGCGCATCTTGGCGTGCGCCGGCACCCAGACCAGGTCCGCGTCGAACATCAGCTCGCGGCGCGGCTTGTCCTTGAGGACCGCGAACGTCCGCTCCAGCTCGGGGCCGCCGGACGACGCCAACCGCGTGTACATGCCGGAGGCCTCGACGCCCAGGTCCTCGGTCATGTGATACGTGTAGGCGCCGCCGACGGTGTACGTGCCGTCGAACAGGTCCGAGACGTAGTACCCGCCTTGCACCGTCAGCTCGTGCCGATTGGTTTGCTGGAACAGGCGTTCGCGGGTCGTGCGTTGTTTACGCTTCGCGAAGAGATCCGCTTTCACGTTCTCGTCGATGCACGCGTCACCTTGGCTGGTGGCCGGCGCCGCCGGCTCCGGCGCGGGCGGCGCGGGCGTGACGTTCGGTTCGGCCGCCGGGTCGGGCTCTGACGACATGGGCGCGTCGTCGGCGCCGTACGCGGCGGAACCGGCGGCCGCCACCAGCGCGGCGGCCCAGAGGAGGCGTGCTAGCCGAGCCATAGGCTGAGACCCGCCAGCACGGTCACGTTGTTGGTGATGCGCCCCCGCCCCAGCACTTCCTGCGGGACGACGAAGTCCCGGACGTCCAGGCGGAACGACAAGAATCGGTTGAAGTAAATCTTCGCGCCGGCGCCGGCTTCCCACGTCAGCCCCTGCACGGTCGGATCGGCGGTGCGGCCCGCGCCCGCGACGACGAACAGATCGCCGTGCAAGATCGTCGTCTCGCTGAACTTCAGCTTCGCGTGAATGGGCGACCAGAGCAGCGAGAAGATCCCCTGCCAGGCGACGCTGGCCTGGAAGTGCGTCTGCTGGTCGAACGCGGTGAACGGCTGTTCCAGCCGGAACCGCATCGGTGTGCGCGTCAACAACACCTCGACCCCGAAGTCCTCGGACGGGTAGAACGCCAGCGCGCCGCCGTAGCTGTACGTCGAGGACAGGGCGTCCGACGCGTAGAAGCCGCCGAGTCCAGACAGCTCGAACCGGTGCCGCTTCAGGAAGTCGCGCCGCTGGACGCCCTTGCGCCGGCCGCCGGTCGCGTCGCCTTCCAGGCAGGCGAGGCCGTGCAGCGCCGACTCCGCCGATTCCTCGGCGGCGCCAGCCTCACCGTCGTCGTCCGCGCTGTCGGCGGTAGCCGCGTCGTTGGTCGTGTCTGCCGTCGAATCGTTACCGCGATCCTCGAACGGGTTGCTGGGCTCAGGGGCGCCCATCGGGGGCGCGGCGATGGCCGGTGTCCCGTTGGTGAGCCCGTAAAAGAGCGAGAGCACGAGGGCAGCACGGAGCAACGCGAAAAAATCGTAGCCCTTGCGCGCCGCGCTTGGCAAGGTTCGTCGTCGGCCGTTGTGAAATTTCTCGACGAGAAATACAGCCTTAAACACACGGTAAGATGTTGGACCACGTGAACGGCGCGATCCCATCGAGCGACGCTGAAGTGGCGCAACCATTGGGCGCGGGTGCGCAACGGGCGCACGCGCGTGTGGCGCAACCGATGTGTGACCGCTGGTCGCACATGTGGTCCGCTGCGATGTGGATCGTCGCGGCCGCCGTTGCGCTGGGCTGCTCCGGGTCGCCGGCGTCCCGGCCGCGCGACGCGAGCACCGTACCGTCCAACTGTTCGGTGCCGCTGGTGTGCGGGGATGACGGCGCGGTTCACTCGTGCGACGGGAAGACCATCGGCGCCGTGCTCGACAACTGCGCGTCGCGCGGGCAGGCCTGCAGCCTGGGACGTTGCACCTCCGCGCCGTGCCAGGTGGCGGAAGCCCGAACGCGCAGCCTCATCGGTTGCCTCTTCTACACGCTTCAGCCGGACAACGTCGCGGCGGACGAGGCCGCGCAGACCAGCTACGTGATCAACAACGCGGGCACGGATCCCGCCAACGTCCAGCTCGAGCGGGCGATGCCCGGAACGAACGAATCGACGATCTGGGAGGCGGCGGACAGCGTTCAGATCCCGGCGGGCAGCTCGGGCCGATTGCAGGTCCCCGGGCTGGAGGTGACGAACCCGGGGATCAACCCGCTGGGCGCCGTGCGCGTCTCCAGCGACCGCCCCATCAGCGTCGCCGAGATCGAGAGCGACGACGATCTGCAGCCGGCGACCAGCAGCAGCGGGACCGTCGTGTTGCCTCTGCAGTCGCTGGGCAGCAATTACCGCGCGGTCACGTACCCGCAGGAGGCGACCCACGACGTGCAGCAGGCGGTGGGCAGCCGCGGGGGCGCCGCGCGCGTGATCGTCGTCGGGACCCAGCCCGGCACGCGAATCAGCTTCAAACCCGTGGCGGCCGTCTCGGGAGATCCTGGCCCGGGGCAGCTGGTCCCGCCGCTGGCGGCCGGTGAGCCGTTGGAGGTCACCCTCAACGACGGCGACGTCTTCCAGATCTACACGAACGCCGCTGACGAGGATCTGACGGGCAGCCTGGTCACCGTCCTGTCCGGCGCGCCCGTGGCGGTGTTCTCGGGGAACGTGTCGACCTCCTACGGATCGAACGCCAGCGGCATCAACTCTGCCGACATGGCGCACGAACAGATGCCGCCGCTGTCGAGCTGGAGCAAGTTCTACGTGGCGGCGCCGCTGGCTCCGCAGACCAGCATCAGCTGCACGTCGTTCTTCGCGAACAGCGAAGGTGTCGGCGGCGGATCGATCTGGCGCGTGGTCGCCGACCAGGACGACACGCGCGTCGACTTCGGGGGCCCATCCCCCGAACGCGTCTGGCTGCGTGCCGGACAGTCGGTGACGCGCGTGTCCAGCGCGCCCTTCACGGTCACGTCCTCGCGGCCGGTCCTGGTCACACAAGGGATGGATTGCGAGCCGAGCCTGTCACTGGCCATCAGCGCCGACCCGAACGCGCTGCTCACGAACGTCTCGTTCGCGGCTCTGCCCGTCTTCGATCAGATCGTCGCGATCGTCCGCCAATCAGGTGCGGTGCTGAACCTGGACGGCGTGCCCGTGTCCGACTCGATGTTCCGGCCGATCGACAGCAACTTCGAGCTCGCCGAGCTGCCCGTGGCCACGTGCCGGGCGGCGTCGGGCGCCTGCCTGCACCGCGTGATCTCGACGGGCGGCGGCTTCGGGCTCACCCTACGCGGGATGGACGTCTCGGCCAGCTACGCCCTGACGACCCCCGGGCTGCTGCGCTGCGATTCGAACTCGGAAGTTTGCTTGAACTGATTCTTACCCGTCCTCGTGATCGTCCTCGTCCTCGTCCTCGCGTTCCGAGGACGGCGACGAGGACGAGGACGATCACGAGGACGGGTAAGAGAAGAGCTAGCTGCTCTTCAAGGCGTCCAGGTCCGTTCGCAGGTTGTCGGGCGTGAAGTTCTCCAGCTTGCGGCGGATGTCGAAGTAGAGCAGCACGGCGCCCAGCACCGGGATCGGCAGAAGGACCATCGTCACCAGGTCCGACAGCAGCGACCCGAAGAAGATCGACCCAGGTGCGACCAGGGCCGTCCCCACGACCTGCGCCAGCCCGCGGACCAGCGCAAAGCTCAGCAGCACCAGCGCGACGCGCAACCAGTCCGAACGAACCAGCGTGGTGCTGCGTTCCAGCGCGGCGCGGCCGCCGATGCCCTCGATCAGAACGACCGGCGACACGAAGGCGAAAAACAGGGCGCACACCAGCCCGGGAATCAGGAAGAACACGCAGCCGATCGCGACGACGATGGCGGCCGGGATGACCGCCGACATCAGCAGCCCGAGGCGCCGGAACAGGAGCATCCAGACCTCGCGCCAGCCGGCGTTGCCGCCCAGGATGCGGTCGGCGACGGCGATCGTCAGGGCGCCGTTCGTCAGCGGGACGATGATTCCATAAAGGAAGAACCCGGTGACCAGCGTTCCGGCCAACCCGAGCATGTAGATCCAGAACGTCCCAGCCATCGCGACGGTGGCCGGGTCACCCGTCTGGGCCATGGCGATGGTCGGCCCCAGGATGGCGGCGCGCGCCAGCGAATTGACGATGGCCGCCGGCACGAAAAGCAACGCGCAGGTGAGGAGCAGCGGCTTCGCGTGCGCCCGGTACAGCCGGAACGCTTCGACGAGAATGTCGGCAACGCCTTTGTCGGGCGTCTGAACCACCTCAGGGCTGCCGGGTTCCATCACAGGCGTTCTCCTTCCACGATCCGGGCGCGAGCATAGCTCGAACGGCCGGTCGGGCACGTGTTAAAAGCGGGCCATGCCCCGCGGAGCTCCGTCCACGCGCGTGACCGGACGTACGCCGCTGGCGCTGCTCGTCTGCCTGTGGGCGGGTGCGGCGCGCGCGCAGGTGGGCACGTCGCCACCGCTTTCCACCGGCCCGGCGCCGGCGCTGGAAGAGCGCTCCCCACCCGAGCCGCCGGCGCGCCCCCGCATGTCGCTGGCCGTCGGGTTCGGGGCCTCGCTGGACGCGACCGGGTTCGCGGACGGCGCGCACCCGATCCCGGCATTCTTCGGGGTCGGCGGGTTCGGCGACGGGGTGGTCGGCTTCGAGCTGGGCGCCTTCTCGACGGCCGCCTCGGGGCGATTTCACGCCGCGGACGCCGCGCCGGTCGACCGCCTCGGGCTGGATGCCTTCCTCGTCGTCCGGCCGCTGGCGGGGGTGGGGGCCGACGACCTGCGTTACGGGATGCGCGTCCTGCACACCTTGGCGGCCGAAGTGGGCGTCGGCTACGAGCGGGACGGGCGGACGTCCGGTGCAGGCAGCCGCTTCCAGATCCACACCGGCGCGCGCATCGAGCTCCCCCTGACCGCCGCCGGGCGTCCCAGCGAGCTGCGGCTGCGGCTGGGATTCCGCCGGGCGATCGGACTTTACACCCCTCAGGTCTCGGGCGGCTCCAACACGACCCCCATCACATTGGTCGGCGACTCGACCGAGCTCTACACCGCCCTGGCCGTCGTCTTCTAACCCGTCCTCGTCCTCGTCCTCGTCCTCGTCCTGGCCCCCACGGCCCAGGTTCAGACCCCCCACCATCGGGCCGATGATCCAGGGGTGGTCGAGCATCACAGGCGAACCCTGGCAATCCCGGCCGCGCTGCTCGCCCTGCTGCTCCCCGCCGGCTGTTCGTCGACGATCGAAGTCCGTCCCGCCGCCCACGCCGTGGCGCCCACGATCGACGCCGTGCTGGGCCTGCCCATCAGCATCGGTTGGGGCGGCGACGCCGATCTCCGCAAGCTGCAGCGCCGGACCAGCGACCTTCTGATCGAGGCGACCGGCGGACGCGCCGTCATCGCCGAGGAGCTCGTCGAGGGCGAGGACGAGGCCGCCGTGACCGCCGCGCTGCGGGCGCTGGGCGAGGATCCGGCGCGCACGCTGGCGTTCGCGCTGACCGTGACCACGGGTGGACGCCTGGTCCCCGGGACGTCGGCGATCCCCGGGTTCATCGTCGGCAAGCATGTGGTGGTCGACTTCCACGCCCACATCGAGGTGCGGCACGTCGGTTCCAAGCAGGTGCTGGGGTCCGTCGAGACGGTCACCAGCGGGATACCAAACGACCCGGAGGTGGGGGCCAAGGGACAAAAGGGCGCCGCCCTGGAGGCGATCGCCTCGGCCGTCGAAAAGGCGCTGGCCGCCTTCGCCCCGCGGCTGATGCCGGCGGGGCATCCGTTTCGGATGGTGGAGATCCCGCCCTCCGAGGCCGCCAGCGTGACCCGGCGGCTCACGCTGCTGGCGACGGTCTATCCCGAGCTGACCGTCGAGCAGATGCAGGAGATCGCCCAGAGTCGTGAGCGGTTCTTCGTCGTGGAGCCCGGCGAGTTGACCGCGCTCGGCGTCGCGGGCGGCGACATGCTGGGCGTGCCGGGCGGGCACACGGCGGCGACCCGGGCGGCCCTGGCGCGCGCGCTGTCGCGTGGCCTGCAGCCCCAGCTGGCCATCGAGCGCGCCGGCCAGCAGTACATCCTGGCCGCGACGGGATCGCGGCCGCCCGTCGGCTCCGCGGTCGCGCGGCGCTGAGGCAGGCGGACGGCATGATAAGAATCGGCGCATGAGCGCAGCCGATCGGGATCTCGACGCCGTCGTCATCGGCGCCGGCGTCGTCGGTCTGGCGATCGCGCGCGCGCTGGCCCGGGCGGGGCGCGAGGTGGTGGTGCTGGAAGCAGCCACCGCAATCGGCACCCACACCAGCTCGCGCAATTCGGAGGTCATCCACGCCGGCATCTACTACCCGGCGGGCTCGTTGAAGGCGCGGCTGTGCGTGACGGGACGGCAGGCGCTGTACGCGTATTGCGCCGAGGCTGACGTCGCCCACCAGCGCATCGGCAAGCTGCTGGTCGCGACCACCGAGGCGGAGGTGACGACGCTGGAGTCGTACAAGACCGCCGCCGAGCGAAACGGCGTGCACGACCTGACCTGGGTCAGCGCCGGCGAGGCGCGCGCGCTGGAGCCGGCCGTCACCTGCGTGCGCGGCTTGCTGTCGCCGTCGACGGGCATCATCGACAGCCACGGCCTGATGGCGGCCTATCTGCGCGACGCGCGCCGCGCCGGCGCGGAGCTGGTCCTGGAGGCGCCCGTCGTCGCCGGCGCGGTCGAAGACGGCGGCATCACGCTGGAGATCGGCGGCCGCGCGCCCGTGACGGTCCGCGCCCGGACCGTCGTCAACGCGGCGGGGCTGTTCGCGCAGCAGGTGGCCGGATGCCTGGCGGGGTTCCCGGCCGCGCACGTCCCCCCGGCTCACTTCGCCAAGGGGCACTACTACGTGCTGTCGGGACCGTCGCCCTTCCGGCGGCTGGTCTACCCGATTGCGGTGGCGGGTGGCCTCGGCGTCCACGTGACCCTGGACCTGGCCGGTCAGGCGCGGTTCGGTCCGGATGTTTCGTGGGTCGACGGGGTCGATTACAGCTTCGACGACAGCCGCGCCCCGTCCTTCTACGCAGCCATCCGGCGCTACTGGGCGGCGCTGCCGGACGGGGCGCTTCAACCCGGCTACACGGGGATCCGCCCGAAGCTGGGGCCGGCCAGCGCGCCCGCGCACGACTTCCGGATCGACGGCCCCGCCCAGCACGGCGTCCCCGGCCTCGTGAACCTGTTCGGCATCGAATCCCCCGGCCTCACCGCCTCACTGGCCCTCGCCGACCTGGCCGTCTCCCGCTTGGCGGATTGAGCCGGGCTACGTCTTCGCGGCGAGCACGTCGACGCGCTCGATCTGCGGCGGCTTGGCCAGCAGCTCGGCTGCGCTGGCCATCAGCGCCGCGGCGATTCGTCCCTGCAGGTGGGCTTGCCGGCCGCTCTCGGCGTCGAACGTGTCGAACACGCCGAACGTCGAAGGACCCATCTGGATGGCGTACCAGGTCACCGTCTCGGGCTCGTCCTGGGCCAGGGGCAGTGCCCCCGCCAGGAAACGCGCGACCTCGGCTTCTTTGCCCGGCTTGGCTTCGATACGGACCAGCAGACCGACCTTGACCATGACGACCACCTTTTCTGCCCGCGCGGGGCGTAGAGGCGGGAAGGCTACAACTGTTTCAGGCCGGGGCCAGGAGGTCGTGGTCGCGCAGGAGGTCGGCGGCCGTCTGGATGACCGAAAACCGGATGCCCGCCCGTTCGGCGATGTGCAGGAGGCTGGTCTCGCCGTCGGACTGATTCAGAACCCAGAGCATCGCCATCTGCAGGTCGGGGATGTTCGTGCCGCCGATCGCCCGGTAAAGCCCGCGCTTGCCCAGCTGCGGTTCGCCGTACGGCTGCAGGTTGCGATAGCGACGGTCGCCGTCGACGACGTCCAGGATCTCGCCGACGATGCTCGCCGATTCGGCCAGGTGCTCGGCCGAGATGAACGTCAGGTTGTCGGCGGACGTGTGGTACTCGGGGAACATGCCGTGACGGCCGCGCATCAGCGACCCGACCGGCAGCCGGAAGCCCGGGCTGCCGTATTGCCGCTCGTCGTATCCGTACGGGAAAAAGTCGATCAGCTGATGGGCGGCGCCGTCGTGTGACAGGACGTGCGCTGCCGCCCGATCGATGGGCGCGCGGCCGCCGACCGACCGCTTGTAGGTGAACGGGTGGTCGTCACCCAGGCAGGTCAGCGTCAGGCCGTGCTTGATGCGCGCGGCGCGGTCGCGGTTGCGCGCCAGCCAGGTGATGGCGCCGATGGTGCCGGGCGCGTACACGAACCGAAAGGTGTGCCGCCGCCGCGGACGGGCCGCCAGCGCCTGCGCCAGCAGCGTCGAGATGGCGATGCCGGACAGGTTGTCGTCGGCCAGTGACGGGTGGCAGACGTGCGACGAGATCAGGATCTCGTCTTCGAGCTCACCGGGCAGCACCAGCTCGCCGTAGGTCAGGTGGCCGGGCGCCAGCGTCGAGTCGATGACCACGTCGTAGGGGCCGTCCGACATCGCGTCGAGCTGCCGCTGCGTGAGGCAGAAGCCCCACGACTCGGCGTAGTACGAGGTGCGGTACGGGATCCAGTCGGGATGGGCGGGGATCGCGTGCAGGTGTGGCCGCAGCTCGGCCAGCGACATGCGCGCCCGCACCGGCGTGCTGTAGTTCACGACGTGCAGGTTGTGGCGCTGAAAGTCGATGACCCGGCGTCCGCCAGCGTCCGCCACGTAGGCGTCGCGGATGTTCCACTCGGGCGGGACCGTCCAGTCCAGCACCGGTGTTCCCGACGGCACCTCCGTCAGCTGGATCGGAATGTGGCGCGCGATGATCCGCAGCGTCTCGCGCAGCCCGTCGCCCGTGATGCTGCGGCAGATCGGGTAAAGCTCCTCGATCAGCGCGGTGATCGCAGCTCCGTCGATCCTCATCGCACGGCGTCCGGATCGGCCGGGTCCAGATCGGGGTAGGTGCGGTCGCGGTCGGCGATGACGACCGGCGCCGCCGGCCAGACGATCCCGATCCGCGGATCGTTCCACCGGAAACCGCGTGCGACGGCGCCCTGGTACTTCTTGCCCATCAGGTAGAACACGTCGGCCCGGTCCTGCAGCGTGATGAACCCGTGCGCGAACCCTTCCGGCACGTAGAGCGCGTTCCCCGCTTCGGACGACAGCTCGACACCGAACCATTTGAGGTGGGTCGGCGAGTCCGGCCGCAGGTCGACGATCGCGTCCCAGATCGCGCCCGTCACGCACCTGACCAGCTTGGCCTCCCGATGAGGCGCGGCGTTGTAGTGCATGCCGCGCAGGGTGCCCGCGCGCGCATTGTGCGAGACGTTGTGCTGAGGCCAGGCCGTCGGGAGCCCGGCGGCCGCGAACTCGTCGTCGCAGTAGGTGCGCGCGAAGAAGCCGCGGTCATCCCCGTGTCGCTCCTGCTCGACGAGCACGGCGCCCGCCAGCGGTGTGGGTCGAAATCGCACGCCGGCAGCATATCACCGGGCCCTGGCGCCGCCCCGTGCGCTTGTCGGCAGGCGCGGGATCATTTACCGTGGATCGGCCCATGACCACGTCCGACAAGCCCGCTCCGAAAGCCTCCGTTTGCCGCTTTTGTGGATCGCCCGAACGGCGGTCGTTCGTCGATCTCGGGATGTCGCCGCTGTGCGAGAGCTACCTGCCGGCGGACAAGCTGAACGACATGGAGCCGTTCTATCCGCTGCACGTCTGGGTCTGCACGAAGTGCCTGCTGGTGCAGCTGGACGAGTATGTCAGCCCCGAGCACATCTTCAGCGAGTACGCCTATTTTTCGTCGTACTCGACGGCCTGGCTGAAGCACGCCGAGGACTACGTGGCGATGATCGCGGAGCGGCTGAAGCTGGGGCCGAAGAGCCTGGTCATCGAGCTGGCCAGCAACGACGGTTACCTGCTGCAGTACTTCGTCAAGCGCGGGATCCCGTCGCTGGGAATCGAGCCGGCCGCCAACGTGGCCAAGGTCGCCGTCGAGCAGCGCGGGGTCGACACGCTGGTGAAGTTCTTCGGGCGCGAGCTGGCGGCCACGCTCAAGGCCGAGGGGCGGCAGGCCGATCTGGTGCTGGGGAACAACGTGCTGGCCCAGGTGCCCGACCTCAATTCGTTCGTCGCCGGCATCAGCACGCTGCTGAAGCCGACCGGCACCTGCACGATCGAGTTCCCGCACCTGCAGCGCCTGGTCGAAGGCAACCAGTTCGACACCATCTATCACGAGCACTATTGCTACTTCTCGTTGATCGCGGCCGAACGGATCTTCGCGGCCCACAACATGACCATCTTCGATGTCGAGGAGCTGTGGACCCACGGCGGCTCGCTGCGCATCTTCGCGCGACGGACGGCCGACGGGTCGCGGCCGATCACGGATCGCGTGCTGAAGCTGCGCGAGCAGGAGAAGGCGGCCGGCTACCACGACCTGCCGCACTACCTGACGTTCGAGGAGCAGGTGCGCGAGACCAAGCGGAAGCTGCTGGAGCTGCTGACCCAGGCCAAGCGCGCCGGCAAGCGCATCGCCGGCTACGGCGCGCCGGGCAAGGGCAACACGCTGCTGAACTACTGCGGCATCCGCGGCGACTTCCTGGACTTCACCGTCGACCGGAACCCCTACAAGCAGGGCAAGTT
>JBJMQQ010000072.1:0-22135 GCA_045802645.1 Polyangia bacterium | reverse complement strand
GGCATCCCTTTCGAAACGCAGAAGTGGGTCTACATGAGCACGGGCGCGGTGACGCTGGTCGCCGGGCCGCTGCTCGGCAAGCTCGCCGACGCGATCGGCAAGTACAAGGTCTTCGTGATCGGCACGGCGGTCGGCGCGGGGATCGTCGCGATCTATTGCAACCTGGGCGTGACGCCGCTGTCGATCGTCCTCGCGCTGAACGCCGTGCTGTTCCTGGCGATCACCTCGCGCATGATCTCCGCGTCTGCGCTCATTTCGGCGGTGCCTGACCTGGCGGATCGCGGCGCCTTCATGTCGGTCAATGCATCGCTGCAGCAGTTCTCGGGCGGCGTCGCGTCGTCGCTGGCGGGCGTGATCGTCGTGCAGGCGGCGGATGGCCACCTCTTGCACTACGACAGGCTCGGGTATGTCGTCACCAGCGTCATGGCTCTGACGATCCTGCTCATGTACCCGATCAATCGCGCGATCATGCGCAGGGCCGCCCAGGCCGCCGCCGCGGCGGCGCCCGCCCCCGTGGTGGCCATAGCCGAGTAGGCTATCCGGCTGCCTCCGTTGGCAGCACAATAGAGCCGTGGATCGAAACCTGGCTCTCGAGGTGGTTCGGGTGACCGAGGCAGCCGCGCTGTCGGCGGCTCGCTTCGTCGGGCGCGGCGATCGGGACGGCGCCGACCTCGCCGCCACCGAGGCCATGCGTAACACCTTCGGCTTCGTTCACGTGCGCGGCACCGTCGTCATCGGTGAGGGCGAACGCGACGAGGCGCCCATGCTGTACATCGGCGAAGCGGTGGGCGACGGGGCGGCCGACGCGCCAGAGGTGGACATCGCCGTCGATCCGCTGGAGGGGACCAACCTGGTCGCGAACGGGCTGGCCGACGCGCTGGCGGTCGTCGCCATCGCCGAGCACGGGCAGTTCCTGAACGCGCCCGATACGTACATGGACAAGATCGCGGTGGGGCCGAGCGCGCGCGGCGTGATCGACATCCGCAAGAGCGCCACGTACAACCTGGCCGCCGTGGCCGAGGCCAAGCGGGTCGACGTGGCCGATCTGACGGCGGTGATCCTCGATCGCCCGCGACACGCGGCGCTGATCGCGGAGGTCCGCAAGACGGGCGCGCGCATCCGCCTGATCTCGGACGGCGACGTGGGTGGCGCGCTGGCGACCGCCGACCCGTCGACGGGCGTCGACATCCTGCTGGGCATCGGCGGCGCACCCGAGGGGGTGCTGGCCGCCGCCGCGCTTCGGTGCGTGGGCGGAGACATGCAGGGCGTGCTGAAGCCGCGCAGCGCCGAGGAGCGTGATCGCGCGATCGCGATGGGAATCCCGGACGTCGATCGGGTGTTCGCGCTCGACGAGCTCGCCCACGGCGACGTCACGTTCGCCGCCACCGGCGTGACCGAGGGATTCCTGCTGCGCGGCGTGCGCTTCACCGCGACCGGCGCCGAAACGCACTCGATCGTCATGCGCTCGCGGTCCGGGACCGTGCGTTTCCTGGACACGCAACACCGGTTCGAAGACCACCCGGTCTACGGCACTGCTGCGCGGCGCTAGCTCAGGGGTTGAAGTACGGATCCTTGGTTATCCTGATGAAGCCGCTGAGGGCGGCGGGGGAAGAATCGACGCGCCAGTCGGTCTCCTTGTTCATCTGGAACCAGACCAGCGCCTTGATGGCCGGGAAGCTGCTTTCGAGCGCGGGCAGGATAGCGGCGATCCAGGCGCCCTTGTCGCCGCCGTCCTCGGTGCTGGCGGTCTCTGGAATGATGATCGGCTTTCCCTTCGCCGCGAGCCCGCTGTAAATGCCGCCGAAGATCGCCGAGAACGTCCGCCACGTCGAACCGGTCTGAACGGTGCCCCAGTTGTACCCGTCGACGCCGATCCAGTCGGCGTAGCTGTCACCGGGGTAGTAGTTGCTCCACTGGTTCCACGCGTCGTTCGGGACGCTGTCGACGTTGGGACAGAAGATCCAGACGACGTTGCTGGCGCCCGCCGCCACGAACAGGTCGTGAATGTGCCGGTAGGCGGAGATGTACGTGGTCGCCGCGCCCGCGTTCGCGCCGTTGTGCGAGCCGTCCCACGGGTACCAGTTCCCGTTCATCTCGTGGCCCCAGCGCAGGAAGAACTTCTGACCGAAGCTCTTGGACGCATTGGCGCGCGCCGTGATCATGGCGTCGTAGCTGCCACCGGTGATGTTCGCCAGCGGCGCGCCCACGCTGCCGTTCGTCCACGGTTCCCAGGTGACCATCGGGATTCGCTCGCCCGCGGCCAATCCGGGGAGCTGGGCCGTCCAATCGTCCCCCCAGCCCATGAAGAGGTGGTTGATAGCGACCTTGCGGGCCACCGTGGACTCGAAGCTGGCCAGGGTTCCGGTCCCGACGAACGCGCCCAGCAGCGCCCCGTGAGCCGGCACCAGCGGCGCGCTGGACCCGGCGCTGCCCGCGACACCGCCGGCGCCCCCGGTCGAACTGCCAGCGCCGGCGCTGCCGCTCGCGCCACCGGCCGCCACGCCGCCGGTACCAGAGCGACCGCCGCCCGCCGCGGCTCCCGCGTCCCCGCCCGTCGCGCTGACGCCACCCGCGCCGGCGCGCGTCCCGCCGATCCCGCCCGTCGCGGGGCTGCCGCCCTGTCCTGGGCTCCCGCCCGTTCCCAGGCCTCCACTGCCGGTGGCCCCGCCGGTTCCCGGCTGGCCACTGGTGCCGCCGTTCCCACCGGCCGAAGATCCGCTGCCGCAGCCAGCGCACGCGAGCGCCAACAAGAGTCCGATCAGACGTACCGGACGCGCCACAGAGCCGATTTTAGGCCCACTGGACCGCCGAACTTCCCATTTCGTGGGACAGAATTGGGGAATTGACGCGTGTGTACTTCGTCGGGGTGCCGGCCGGCTGGTCTGGCTGAGGTGGTGGTCGGCGGAACGTAAGCCCGCTTCCTACATCTCGCAAAATCGGCGGGCCGACGTTTTGTTTATACGTCCACTCACCTGCCGACAATACCCAGTACGTCTCGGCGCGGAGCTGATTTGTTCAGCTCTGCCCGCGGCGCGAACCCCCAAAGAGGTTCCCGAAATGCGCGGAACACCGGCGAGGAAGCGATGAGGCGTCCCTTCAAGCCCCAGCCAGGCGATACAGCCACTGTCCCGCGCCGCGTCAAGCTCGCCGCGACGGGCCTCCTTGCCGGCGTCCTGAGCGTCGGCCTCGGTTGCACGGGCGTCATCGGGAACGGTCAGAGCGGCGCTTTGGCGCAGACCGGCTCGGCGCAAACCGGCGGCTCGACCGGCGCCGGTGCGGGCGCCGGGTCGACCTCCGGCGGCGCACACTCGGGTACTGGCACTGGCGGGTCGTCGGCCGGCCTCGGCGGCGACCCGTACGCGATCCCGGCGTCACCGCCGGCGGCCGTGCTGGTTGCGACGCCCAGGCTCGCGCGCCTCAGCCACCAGCAGTGGATTAACGCAGCGCGGGACCTCCTGAAGCTGACCGACATCTCGGACGTCGCCAGCAACGTGTCTGGCGACGCGCTGACCGGGTTCGACGACGAGGCGGACTTCCTGTTTGTGACCGAGCAGCTGCGGTCGCAGCTTTTCGACGCCTCGGAGGCGCTGGCGACCAAGGTGACGGGGGACGCGACCGCGCTGGCGCGCCTGGTGCCGACGAACGCGCCCACCGACACGGCGGGGAAGGGCAAGGCGTTCATCACGGCGTTCGGGCAGCGGGCCTTCCGGCGGCCGCTGACGAATGCCGAGGTGACCACGCACGTGGGCCTGTTCAATCAGGGGCCCACCCTTTACCCGGGCGTCGACGCCTTCAAGGCCGGCGCCAGCCTGGTCATCCAGGCGATGCTGCAGTCGCCCTACTTCCTTTATCGGACCGAGCTGGGGACCGCCTCGGCAGGGGCCACCAAGGTGCCGCTCAATGATTGGGAGGTGGCTTCCAAGCTGGCGCTCTCGATCACCAACACGATCCCGGACGACACGCTGCTGGCCGCGGCGGCCGCCGGGCAGGTCCACGACAAGACCGGCGTGGCCACCCAGGCCAAGCGGCTGCTGGACGGGACCACGGGGACGGCGGGCCTCAGCAACTTCAACCTGCAGGTCTACCGGCTGGGCGTCTACGACGGCATTACCCGCGACGCGACGTTCCCCGATTTCAAGCCGAACGCTCCGCTGGCGATGAAACAAGAGGTTCTGCAATTCTTGAACTGGGTGTTCACCCAAAATAAAGGGATCAAGGACTTCTACACGACGCCGATCGGGTTCGTGGACTCGCTGCTCGCGCCGCTTTACGGGGTGACGGGCAATTACTCGAGCGACCCGACCATGCTGACGAAGGTCGATCTCGATTCGACGAAGCGGTCGGGTCTCCTCACCCAGGCGGGCTTCCTGTCTTCCTATATCTCCTCGGGGAACGAGCCCGACATCATTCACCGCGGCGTGTTCATCGCCGAACGTTTGTTGTGCAAGACGCTGCCGCCGCCGGATCCGAAGGCGGTGGGGGTGATGATCCCGAACATCGCCGGTCTCACCAACCGCGAGCGCGTGGAGATGACCACGGGCAAAGGGACCTGCGGCGAGGCGTGTCACGCGACGTTGTTCAACCCGCTGGGATACGCGTTCGAGAACTATGACGCCATCGGCGAGTACCGAACCATGGACCAGGGAAAGACGGTCATTGCGTCGGACAGCTACACGTTGGACGGAAAGCTCCAGACCTTCACCAACGGCGTGGAGCTGTCGCACCTGCTGGCGGACGCCAAGGAGACGCACGCCTGCTACGTCCAGAACATGATGAGCTACTTGAACGGCCGGGATCTGACGGCCGACGAGCAGTTGACGGTGGACTATTTCGCGCGGCTGTCGCGGGCCGGGATGCTCTCGGTTCACGACATGGAGCTCGCGATTGTGACGAGTGACGCGTTCCTGAACCGGTTGCCCTAGGTCCAAGAGAAACCCCATGAAAAAACCGGAATCGCTCGATATGTCGCGGCGGATGGTCCTTCGCGGGGCCGGCGGGCTCATGCTGGGGCTGCCCCTGCTCGAGACGTTCATGCCACGAAAGGCCTCGGCTCAGACGGCGACCCGATCGCCGTTCGTCCTGATCGTCGTGGGTGACAACGGCGTCGTGCAGGCGGGCGTCAGCCTGAGCGTGAGCACGGAACCCGAGATGTTCTGGCCGACGGCGACGGGGGCGTTGACCACGGCCAGCATGACCGCCGACAAGGCCACGCGGTCCACGGGCGAGCTCGCCGCGTACGCGGACAAGCTGCTCATCGTCAAGGGCATCAACCTTCCGTACAGCTCGAACGGCTGCTCGCACTCGGCCGCGGACGCCCAGATCCTGACGTCGGCGAAGATCACCCCCGGAAGCACCAACTGCAAGGCCCAGGGCATCTCCGTCGACACCGCCATCGCCGCCGCGAAGAATCCGGCCGGGCGCGACCCGCTGGTGATGCACGCCGGAATGTTCTCCCCCGGTGGGACCGGCTTCGACATCCCCGGTTACGTTTCGTACGTGACGCCGCAGCAGCCGCGCGTCTACATCGACTCGCCGTACAAGGCCTATCAGGCCATCATCGGCGCCGTCGGAAACGGGACGACCGCCACTTCGGCGGACGCGCTGGCGCAGATGCAGCGGGCGAACCGCAGCACGAGCATCAATGACATCCTGCGCCCGCAGATCCAGACCTTGCTCGCGCGGACGGACCTCAGCACCAGCGATCGCGCGCGGCTGGATCAGCACCTGACCGCGATCCGTGACATCGAGGTCAAGATGGGCGGGACGGGGACGACCATCACCATCCCCGACGCGGACGTCGCGTCGATGAAGGCGATCGATCCGAAGCCGTACGACCAGTCGACGCGCGACAACGCGGTCAAGCTGTTCATGGAGCTGATGGCTTTCTCAGCCGCGGCCGACTACAGCCGCGTCGCCGTGTTGAAGATCGGCGACCGCATCGACGACCACGTGTACTCGTACAACGGGCAGTCTGCGAAGTTCCACGACGTGTCGCACCGACAGGTCACGAATTCGATCCCGTTCCACAACTACATCGATCGCATGATGTTGAACTACTACAAGTACCTGCTGGACACCTTGTCGACGTACACCACGCCGACGGGCCCCCTGCTGGACCAGGGCGTCGCGATCTGGTGCAACCAATGCGCGACGGGCGCGCACTCGTTCAGCAACATCCCGTGGATCCAGGCGGGGACCGCCAACGGCTACTTCAAGAAGGGCCAGTACGTCGTGGTCGGCTCCGGCCAGCAGCCGGGCGGAAGCCAGGACGGCAAGGGCGGCGATCCTTCCGTCGCGGGCGTCAACAAGATGCTCAACACGCTGCTGACGGCCGCCGGTGTGACGAAGACAGGTGGCGGTCCGAAGGACGACTTCGGCGACGCCAGCCTGCCCAAGGGAATCTTCACCGAGCTCGTGGCCTAGGCGGTCGAGCCCCCAGGGCGGGGCGGATTGTTCCATCCGTGGAACACAGTGTCGCGCCGGGGCTCCTAGTCCCGTAGGCGGACGCGT
Source organism: Polyangia bacterium (assembly GCA_045802645.1). Classification (GTDB taxonomy): domain Bacteria; phylum Myxococcota_A; class Polyangia; order Fen-1088; family Fen-1088; genus JADGRB01. The sequence continues at coordinate 15,625 of JBJMQQ010000072.1, read as the reverse complement.
TTACTGGTGTGCCGAAGCAACATGGCCACCAAACACGAAATCGTATCCCGCTCGCTGGCGCGAACCGTCCAGCTTCTCCCCCCCGCGCCCGGCCAGTTCGGCCCCGACCACACGGTCGTCGAGGTGCTGAAGGCCGACGCGTGGGCGGAGCAAGATCCCTTCATCCTCTTGATGGACGACCGCATTGACGGCGTCTTGCGCGCGGGCCCGCACCCCCATGCCGGGTTCGAGACCGTGACCTTCCCGCTGGAGGGGGGGACGGAGTCGGAGGCGGGCCTCGGGCGCTTGCAGCCGGGCGACGTCGAGTGGACCACGGCCGGCAGCGGGATCGTCCACGGCCCGGACCGGCCGATCAGCGGGCGCTTCCGGGTGCTGCAGTTGTGGGTCACGTTACCCAAGCACGATCGCTGGACGGCGCCGGACAACCAGATCATCAAGCGAGATTCAGCGCCGGTGCGACGCGAGCCGGGCGTCGAAGTCCGCCTGTACAGCGGCTCGACGGGCGCTCTCACGTCGCCGACCCGGAACCGTGTGCCGGTGACGTTGCTGGACGTGCGTCTCGAGCCAGGCGCGACCGTCGAGCAAATCCTGCCCGCGACGCACACCGCGTTCCTCTACGTGCTGGAAGGCGAAGCGCGTATCAGCGAAGCCCACGCACCGCTGCGGCCGTCACAGGTCGGCTGGCTGGATCGACCGTCGCGCACGGGCGACAGCGTCGTCAGCATCGCGAACGACGGGCCCGAGCCGATGCGGCTGCTGCTCTACGCGGGGAAGCGCCAGGGCGTTCCGATCGTTTCGTACGGCCCGTTCATCGGCGATTCGCGCGAAGACATCGCGCGGTCGTTCGAGCAGTACCGCGCCGGAACGTTTCGACGCTACTGAGTGACCCTCAAAGCAACGAACGTCATCAAACTGTTTCCAAACGGCGAAGATTCGTTGCTTCGGGCGAATGCGCGTGCCTGTAAAGTTTCGCCGTTACGACTTAGCCCCCCAGACGACTTTAGGTACGGGAGGGCGAGATGGCGCGAGCTGGGATGCACGTCAGGTCTGTGCTGTGGGTGTGCCTGGGCGCTGCGCCCTTCGCGGTCGGCTGCGACCAGGCCGGCGACGCCGACGTGGAGCCGATCAGCATCGGCGCCGCGGTGGGCGTCAGCGGCGAATCCGCCACGGTGCCGCAGACGCCGCTGGCGGGGACGTCGATTCCGCGCTTCGTCGACCCTCTGCCGACGTTCAACGGACGTCGCGTCGACGGAACGGCGACGGTCAACGTCAACATGCAGGAGTTTCAGCAGAAGGTGCTGCCCGCGTCCGTCTATGCCGGCCTGCCGGCCCCGTACAACGCGGGAACGTACCTGTGGGGCTACAACATCAACAGCGCGGGCGCGTCCTGGCCGGCGCGAACGATCGAGGCGAAGCAGAACGTCGCGACGACGGCGATCTATACCAACAGTCTCGTCAACACGAAGCTGCAGAAGCTGCTCACGGTCGACCAGTCCCTGCACTGGGCAGATCCGCTGGGGACGACGGCGGCGAACAACTGCGTGAACGGACCGCCGCTGGCGCAACCGTGCACACAGCCCTACGCCGGCCCGATCCCGGCGGTGGTGCACCTTCACGGCGACGAGGTTCTCTCGCAGTACGACGGACACCCGGACGCCTGGTGGACGCCAGGATTCGCCCAGAAGGGCAAGGCGTTCGTGACCAACGTCTACAACTATCCGAACCGACAAGAACCGACGACGCTCTGGTTTCACGACCACGCGCTGGGGATTGTCCGCCTCAACGTTTACGCCGGGCTGGCCGGCATCTTCTTCCTGCGCGACCAGCGCGACACGGGGCTGGCGAACAACCCGATCACGCTTCCGTCCGGACCGCAGGAAGTCGAGCTCATGATTCAGGACCGTCAGTTCGACACCAACGGCCAGCTCTACTTCCCGGACTCCGACAACCCAGCGAACCTGAACGGGCCGCCCGGCAATCCCGACAAGCACCCGTTCTGGATCCCGGAGTTCTTTGGCGACGTCATCACCGTGAACGGGAAGAGCTGGCCGACGATGGAGGTGCAGCCGCGCCGGTACCGCTTCCGGCTGGTCAACGCCAGCAATGCGCGCTTCCTGATCATGCAGATGTTCAACCAGCAGGGCGTCGACCTGCACAAGAACGGCGCGCCGGGGCCGGCCATCTGGCAGATCGGCTCCGACGGAGGGCTGTTCAACACGCCGGTCAAGCTGGACGATCCCGCCAACGGGGCCAACGCCTGCGCCGGCTCTCCCGTCGGCAACAACGGGGACGTGCACGCCGGCGCCAGTTGCCTTTTTCTCGCACCGGCCGAGCGCGCCGACGTGATCGTCGACTTCGCGGGTCAGGCCGGCAAGACGTTCACGCTCAAGAACTTCGCGGTGATTCCGTTCCCCAGCGGCGGCCCGGTCGGCTTCGGCGCGCCCGACCCAACGGCGGACGGCCTGGTCATGCAGTTCAAGGTCGACCTGCCGCTGCAGGGCGCGGACACCACGTTCAACCCGGCCGGCAGCCACCCGGCGCTGCGCGCGACGCCGATCGTCAACATCAAGAGCATCCCGCCCGACAAGAAGCGGCAGCTGATCCTGGTCGAGGAGGAGGCGGACACCGGCAATCTCGACGGCCCCGGCTCGCCAGTCGGTGACGGCGATCCGGTCGAGAGCCTGATCAACAACACCAAGTGGAACGGCAACCGAGAGGGGACGACGATCCCGGTGCCCGGCTCCGTCTCGAACGGCCGCGGCATCTCCGCGACCGAAACGCCGCAGGAAGGGTCGACCGAGGTTTGGGAGGTCGCGAACCTCACAGGTGACGCCCACCCGATTCACATCCACCTGGTCCAGTTCCAGGTCATCTCGCGGCAGGCGTTCGACGTCGACAGCTACCTGACCGACTGGATGGGCGCCTTCCCGGGCGGGACCTTCAACGGCTTCAATTTCCCGCCCGGCGTCTACATCCCGGGGTTCGGGCCGCCGCACGACTACAACGTCCTCAACAGCGCCGGCGCGCTGGGGGGGAACCTGAACTTCGACGCGGTCAATTACCTGCAGCAAGGCGTCTGCGCGGGCGGCGCGTGCCCGGTGCGTGCGCCGGACCCGATCGACAGCGGCTGGAAGGACACCATCAAGATGTTCCCCGGCGAGATCACGCGAATCGCCGTGCGGTGGGCGCCGCAGGACCTGGCGGTCAACGGCGCGCACGCCGGCCAGGATTCGTTCTCCTTCGATCCCACCAACGGACCGGGGTACGTCGAGCACTGTCACATCCTCGACCACGAGGACAACGAGTTCATGCGCCCCATGCTGATCGCCAAGTGATCGTCGCCGTCCGACTGGCCCTGCTGGGCCTGGCAGCCGCGGCCGTCATCGCGGCGGCGGCGATCGGCGTGCGCGGGCGCGGCGGCGGCGCGCCCGCCGTCCAGTACGCCTGCCCGATGCATCCCGAGGTGCGAACGACGGCTGCCGGCGAGTGTCCCATCTGCAAGATGGCCCTGGAGCGCGTGGGTGGCGGAGGTGCCCGCACCAACGCCGCCGAGAGCGCGGACCTGGCGGCTGTCGAGAACATCCGCAAGCACAACATCATCGACTTCGTGCGCCTGCGGTCGCTGCCGGTCCCGCTGCGCGAGCTGCGGGGGCCCGCCTGGGTGGACGGCGACGGCGCGCTGACGGCGGTGTTTTACGCGGACGAGCTCGCGTCGCTGGACGAAGGAGAGCGGGGGACGTTCGCGCCCGCGGATGCGCCCGGCGTCACGCTCGCCGTTCGCCGCCTGGGCGGAGCGCCCGCCAAGTGGGACCGCTCGACCGCCCGGATCCGGTTCGAGCTGTCGCCCACCCGCACGCGCGGGCTCGAGCCGATGACACCGGGTCGGGTCGGCTGGATCGAGCTTGCGCCGCGCGCGCGCCAGGTGCTGGCGGTCCCGGCCTCGGCCGTCGTGCAGTCGCCGGAGGGGCCGTACGTCCTGGCCTGGACGGGCGCCGGCTTCGAATTCACCAAACGGCCCATCGAGCTCGGCGGGACATTTCTCAAGCAGGGGTTCGCCGTCGTTTTGGCCGGTTTGCGCGTGAACGAGCGGGTGGTGGGCCGGGCGACGTTCTTCCTGGAGGCGGACCGCCGCGCGAGCGCGGGGTCATGACCCGCCGCATCGTTGGCTGGTGCGCGCGCCACCCATGGACGGTCATCGCCGTAGCGCTGGCGGCCGCCGTCGGCGGCGACCTGGCCCGCCGCCGCCTGTCGCGGGACGTGGTCCCGGACGTGGCGGACCCCCAGATTGGGCTGGTCGCGGACTGGATGGGTCATCCCGCGCCCGAGGTGGAGGCCAAGGTGACCCGCCTGCTGACGGCGGCGCTGGCCGGCCTGCCGGGCGCGAAGGCGGTGCGGGGCTCGACGATGACCGGAATGGCCTACGTCGACGTGCTGTTCGACGATGACGCGAATCTCGATGCGGCGCGCGCCGAGATCGCCGCGCGCGTCGCGCGACTGGACGCGCGCACGGCCACCGCGACCGGCGCGCTGCCCGCGAACGTGCGCGTCAACGTCGGCCCGGCGGCGTCCAGCACCGGCTGGGTCTTCGAGTACGCGCTGACGGATCCGGCGCGCCTCTGGTCGGGCCTGGACCTGCGCCGCTTTCAGGACGACGTGCTGCGCCCGGCGCTGTCGTCGATCCCGGGCGTGGCGGAGGTCGCCTCCGTCGGTGGAGATCTTCGCGAGGTGCGCGTCGACGTCAAACCGCGCGAGCTGCGCGAGCGGGGACTGGCGTTCACCGACGTGGTGGCGACGCTCCAGCCGCTGTTTGCCGCGGGGCACGGCCTGGCGCGCGCCTCGCTGGCGGACGTGCACGCGTTGCCGGTCGCCAACGCCGCGCCCGGCGTTCGCGTGGGTGACGTCGCGCTGGTTCGCCTGACCGAGGACGTTCAGACCGGCGTCGCTGATCTGGCTGGTGTGCGGGCGGTCGGCGGCATCGTGGTCGCCCGCCGAGACGCCGACATCGCTGGCCTGGTCGCCGCGGTGAAGCAGACCATCGCGCGCGAGTGCCGCAAGTTGCCTCGACGCGCGGCCGACCCGGCCCGGCTCGACTCGGGCCTGGCCGCCGAGATTCACGTCGCCACGACCTACGATCGCTCGGACCTGGCCGGGCGCGTCCGGACGACGCTGCTGAGGGCGCTGGCAGAAGAGATCGGGGTCGTCGTGCTGGTGATCGTCATGTTTCTGCTGTCCGCGCGCAGCGCGCTGGTGCCGCTGGCGACGCTGCCGGTCGTCGTTCTGCTGACTCTTGGCGCGATGTGGGCGCTGGGCATCCCGGCCACGATCATGAGTCTGGGCGGCATCGCCATTGCGCTGGGCATGGCGGTCGACGCCGACCTGGTCGCGCTGGAGGCGTGTCACCGGCACCTCGAGAGTCTCCCGGCCGGCGCTGACCGTCGCGGTCAGATCGTCGCGGCGGCGCAGGCGTTTGCGCCCGCCATCTTGACGTCTCTGCTGATCGCCGCGCTGTCGTTTCTCCCGGTGCTCGCGTTTTCGGGCGAGACGGGGCGGCTGCTGCGTCCGCTGGCGGTCACGAAGACGCTGGTCGTGCTGGCGGCGGCGGCGGTCGCGCTGACGCTGGCGCCGGCGCTGCGCGATCGCGTGCTGGGCGGGCGAGTCGTCGCGGAGTTCGACAACCCGCTCACACGGACGCTGGTCGGCCTCTATCGGCCGTTCGTCCACTTCGCGCTCCGGCGGCCGGCGCTGACGCTCGCGACGGCCGCTCTGGCGCTGGTCTCGGCGGTCCCCGTCGCCGCGCGGCTGGGCGGCGAATTCATGCCCCGCCTGGACGAGGGCGAGCTGCTGTACATGCCGACCACGCTGCCCGGCGTCGAGCCCGAACAGGCCGCCTTTCAGCTTTACTGGCAGGACCACGCCATGAGCCAGTTCGGCGAGGTGGAGAGCGTGTTCGGCAAGGTCGGGCGCGCCGACACCGGCACGGACCCGGCGCCGTACTCGATGGCCGAGACGGTGATACGGCTTCGCCCGCGCGCCGAGTGGCCGCGGCTCGCGCGCCGGCGTTGGTATTCGCGCTGGGCGCCGGCTCCGCTTCGCAAGGTCCTGCGGTTGCTGTGGCCCGACCAGACCCCGCGCACGAACGCCGAGCTGGTGGCCGCGCTGGACGACGCCGTCCGGCTGCCTGGATGGACCGGCGCCTGGACGGCCCCCGCGCGCGCCCGCATGGACATGATGGCGACCGGCGTGCGCACGCCCGTCGGGATCCGCATTGTTTCGCCCGACCCAGCCCGACTGGACGCGCTGGGAACGGCGGTGCGCGCGCGTGTGGCGGCCTTACCCGGTACGCGAAGCGCGGTGTTCGAGTCGCTGGGCGGCGAGACCTGGCTTGGCTTCGACGCTGACGCCGCCGCGCTGGCGCGCACGGGCGCGGACCCGGCGGTCGTTCAATCGACAGCCCGGTTACTCACGACGGGCGGGCAGCTGGGCGAGGTCGACCTCGACGGGCGCCGCCTGCGCGTGCGCATCACACCCGAGCCGCCCGACGTGCGGCCGCGCGGCCCGGCCGACCAGCTGCGCGCGGTCACGATTCGCGCGCCGGCTCCGCCGGGGGGATCGTCCGTGTCGGGCGCGCGCACGCAACCCGTGCCGCTGGCGCTGCTCGGCCGCCCCACCTACGTTCGTCAACCTGCGGCGTTGCGCACCGAGCACGGCGAGCTCTGCGCGTACGTCTACGTCGATCTGCCGCCCGGCGCCGACCTGCAGGGCTACGTGGAGCGCGCGCGACGCGATATCGCCGCCGCGATCGCCGGCGGCGATCTTCGACTTGGGCCAGGTGAGCGCGTCGAATGGACGGGGCAGTACCAGCTCTTGATGCAAGGACAGACCCGCCTGCGCTGGATCGTGCCGCTGGTCGGCCTTTCGATGCTGGGGCTGCTGTTCCTGCAGTTCGGCAGCTTGACGGAGGCGCTCATCGTGATGGCGTCGGTCCCCTTCGCGCTGGTCGGCAGCATCTGGACGCTGTTCCTGCTCGGGTACTCGCTGTCCGCGCCGGTGTGGGTCGGCTTGCTGTCCGTGGTGGGGCTGGCCATGCAGACGGGCGTCGTCATGGTCGTCTACATCGACGAGGCGTACCACCGGCGGGCGCGCGAAGGGCGCATCCGGACGCGCGACGACATCGTCGAAGCGCACGCGGAGGGGACGGTGCGGCGGCTCCGGCCGAAGGTGATGACCATTACGACGATGGCGGCGGGATTGCTGCCGCTCCTGTGGGCGGAGGGGGCGGGGGCGGACATCATGAAGCGGATCGCGGCACCCATGTTGGGCGGGCTGCTCACCAGTGCGTTCCTGACGCTGGAGGTTCTGCCGGTGCTTTACACGATCTGGCGCAGCCGGCAGCTCTCTCGCGCGCAGGTGCAAGCTTGCGTGCGCGCGCCCGCGGTTGCTCCGGCCCTTCCGCTACCGTAGCTTTCGACAGTGGACGCGGGTGACATGGCGGCCTGGACGCGGCGGCCCCGGTGGCTGCGTTACGTCGTGGCGCTTGGTCTGACCACCTTGATGGTGCTCGGTCGCCTGGCGTTGGATCCAGTGTGGGGCCGTCAACACAACCGACATCTGGTGTTTCTTCCGACGGTGATGCTGGCGGCCTGGTTCGGCGGTTTCGGTCCAGGCTTTCTCAGCGCCGCATTCAGCACGGTGGCGATCGCCTTCTTTTGGTCGGACCGCACCGGCCCGGCGCACTTCAACGCGGACCTGGCTCTGTTCCTGTTCGTGGCTGTCTGGATCTGCGCCGTCATCCGGTCGCTGCAGGTGGCGCGCGCGCGGGCGGACGCCGCCAAGAAGGCGCGTGAATCGTTGATGGAGCTGGTCATTCACGACCTGCGCAATCCGCTGACCGCCATCCGTGTCGCCGCGGAATCGCTGGAGATGGACGCGCAGTTCGACTCGATGCGCAGGCGAACGTCGGTCATCACGCGGGCGGCGGCGCGGATGGAAAAGCTGGTACGGGATCTGTTCGAAGCGACGCAGGCAGAGCGCGGTGACCTGAGATTGGCCCTGCAGCGCGAAGACGCGCAATCGATCGTGCAGGAGGTTGTGGACGCGAACGCGCCGATCGCGCGCGAACGGGGCGTCGCCCTGGAATCGGATCTTCCCCTGGATTCAATCGCGCTGACATGCGACCGCGGTCAGGTGCTGCGCGTGCTGGCGAACCTGGTCGGCAACGCAATTCGCTTCACACCAGACGGCGGGAAAATCACAGTCCGCGTTCAACCGGAGGAGCGCCTGGCGCGTTTCAGTGTGGCCGACACTGGAATGGGGATAGCACCCCGAGATCTTCATTTCGTGTTTGAACAGCATTGGAAGGGCGGGGGCTCTGGGGCCGGGCTCGGATTGTTCATTGCGCGAACCGTCGTCCAGGCGCACGGCGGCGAGATCGGCGTCCAAAGTACGCTGCACCAGGGCACAGTTTTCTGGTTCACCATCCCCCGAGCCTTCGCGGCGATGGACGCGACCGCCGTTTAGGCGATATAGATAGGTGTTCCGGCTGTCAACGAGCCACAAGGGAGTTTCGTATGAGGAAGTTTCCAGTCGTCCTTGCGGTGTCCGTGGCCGGTTTCGCCCTGCTCGTGCCGTCGCTGACGCAGGCGCACTTCCAGCTCATGTCGCCGCAAAACTGGTTCACGCAGACGACCGACGGGTCGCCTCAGAAGGCAGCCCCGTGCGGGAGTGAGGCGACAACGCCCGCCACCACGGCCACGAAGATGGTGACGACGGTTCAGCCTGGTGAGTCGGTTCCCGTTCAGGTCTACGTGACCGTCGGTCACCCCGGCTGGTTCCGCGTCTCACTGAAGCAGGGAGCCAGCGCAACGCAGACAACGTCGTCGCTTCCCGATCCACCGACGCTGAGCGCCTCAGGTGCCCAGCAGTGCACGCCCGCGTTCATCGACAACCCCGTTTGGTCCCCCACGCAGCCAGTTCTCGCCGACAAGTTGGGTCTGCCCGCGGGTTCGACGTCCACGACCACACAGCAGCCCACCGGCACGACGAAGACGTTCAACGTCACGATTCCATCGACCGCGACCTGCACCACCGCCAGTCCCTGCACGTTGCAGGTGCTGATGTTCATGACGGACCATACGTCCGGCAACTGTAACTACCACCACTGCGCCGACATCGCGATTCAGACGGGCGCGACGGGGGCGGGCGGCCATGGGGGCGGCGCGGCCGGATCCAGCGGAGCCAAAGGCGGCGCGGCCGGGAGCTCGTCGAACGCGACCGGGGGGACCACCGCCAGCGGCGGCGCGCCGGGTGCCGGCGGCGGCGCTGGCGAAGCTGCCGGGACGGGCGGAACGCCGAGCACCGGCTCGGGCGGCTCGGTCGCCACTGGCGGAACACTGGGTAGCGGCGGAACGGTCGGGTCTGGCGGCAGGAACGCCAGCGGGGGGGCCACCGGGTCGGCCGGCGCATCCGCTCCTGACAACTCGTCCTCGGGCTGCTCCTACGGCCCGGGCGGAACGACCGCAAGCAAGCTCGGACTCGGAATCGTGCTGCTGCTGGCCGTCGCGGCCGCACGCCGCCGACTCCGCGCGCGCGGCCGCTGAGGCCCGTGCCTTTCAGGCGCCAGAGCGCAGTACGTCTCCGCTAGCACCCGGGATATCCAGGCGGGCACCTCTGGGGTACGGGGCAATCGGTCCTCGCCGTGTACGCAGCCTCGTTGAACGTGTAGGTCACCTCGAAGGGCGTTCCTTCGGTGGCAAATATTTGATCAGCAGGGGGCGCGTTCCAGGTGCCGTCGGGGATCTGGTCCGTAACAAAGATGCTTCCCGCGCTGCGTGAAGCGGCTTTCGCGGCGATATCAGCGAAGCTGTGCGCGCCCGTGTAATTGTGGACAAGGTGAATAAACATCGTCGGGTAGTAGTCCCATATCCAATTCCATCCACTACCGTTGCCATTGTCTATGTCCCAATAGGCATCTTCTGCCATGTACATCTGTTCGGTGGTCTCCCTGACTATGAATTGCAGATTCCAATTGCCGTGACCGCCCGCTTGAACGGCATACGCAGCGGCATACAGGCAATCCACGTACCTGTTGCCCATGTACGGGTAGGGCGTCCCCCAGTTGAATACGACGTATGCTGGATGATCGTCTTTCCAATACCCGAACGAAGACTGCAAAGCGTACTGAACCAAGTATTCGGCTCGCGCCAAGTCTGGATCGCCAGCGACTCCAACGGTGGCGCCGTTGCAGCCGGCCTGCGGCGGATTGTCGCATCTCTGCGAAACATCGAACATGACGCCGTCGGTGTGAAGTCCCACCCACGCGTCTATTGCAGCCGTGACGGCGTCCGTCGTCTGACCCCAGCCATTGTTTACGTATCCGAGAACGTCGACAGGCCCGTAATTCCCGTAAGCTTGCGCGAAATGGTCGATGTACCCCCCTAGAGGATCTCCGGTCGCCGGGGGGCCGTTGTTAGGGCCGTTCACGACAATGGTGCCGGTCTGAAGATCCTGTTCTCCCTCGGGCCAGTACGCCGACGTGGCGGCCTGTGACGTGGAGCTGTAATACGCGGGCGCGAAAGCTGCCATTATCCCCGTGTCCTGGATCAATTCTGCGCTCCGCTGGCGTTCGGTGGTGGGGTCGCCACCAACGCATCCGAATGCGAGCACTGAAACAAGGAAAATGGATGGCAACGATTGGCGCATACGACGAACTGGCATCATTGTGACCTCCAGCGGAATGGGCGGGGCCACTCTAGGTATGCCGCAATCGACCACAATGGGGTCGAGACTCTATCTGCGTCGTAAGTCACTGACGCGGTCTCCGCGGCATCGCCGCGGCGGACCCGAGTCGGGTGCTCGGTTGACGCGAATTTCGCTCGTCAGCGCAACGAGTTGCGCCCAGTCATCACCGCGCTGGTGCAATGAGTCCGATGAGAGATGGGCACCGGTGTGATTTTTCTGGCCGGCTGCTCCCCGATGTCGCCGTGGCAGCAGCGATGGGCGGCAGATACGAAACCGTGAGCTTTCGACAGCCGCGAGTTTCGAAACCCGCCCGCTGCCGTTGGCGCCGTCATACTCGCGGGGTCACTGGCAGTGCAGCTCGTGGGGTCCGGAGCCGACCGACGAGATCCATGAGACGCCGCCGCTGACTTTGGCGGTCACCGTGTGTCCGTCCAGCACCGGCGTACACGCCGCGCCCGCCGCGACGGGTAGCGCGACGTTGGCGGTCATGTTGGCGGGCAGCGTGAACGTCGTCGTGAAGCCGGTGCCGGTTCCGCGGTCCAGCACGACGTGAATCGGGCCGCGGATGGTGGGGACCACGCCGTCGGCGTGACTCAGCATCGAGCCCAGCTGAGGGCGCAGGGCGGCGGTCGCGAAGCCCGGCGCTGCCGGCGTGACGCCCAGGACGTAACGGCCGACGATGTTGGCGGGGGCCGCTCCCCAAGCGTGGTTCCAGTCGAGGTTCGACTTGAGGCTGACGTCCCACGCCTCCATCGTCATGGTGGCGCCTGCCTTGATCATGTTGTTCCAGCTCCGCAGCGTGGTGGCGGTCATCAGCGTCATCGCCGCGTCCGCCTCGCCGCTGGCGTAGAGCGCTTCCAGCAGGTACTGCGCGCCGTACACGCTGCAGGCCATCCCGCGCGACTTCACGAACGCGGTGACGGAGGCCACCCGATCGGCCGGCACGAGACCGAACGCCAGCGGGAACAGGTTCGCGTGCAGCGAAGAGTGGGTGGTCGTCTCGCCATCGACGTAAAGGCCGGTCGTCGTGTTGAGCAGCTTCTGGTTGAAGGTCGCGATGGCCGATTGAGCCATGCTGGAATACTTGGTCGCGTCGGCGGTCTTTCCCAGCGCCGTCGCGATGTCTGCCATCTGCTGAAGGTTGCGGCAGTAGAACGCGTTCACGACGGTGTTGACCGCCGTGAACACGAATCCGTCGCGTTCACCGTCGGGCCAGTCGACGATCGGCCCGCAGCTGCCGCCCGACGTCGAGCAGATGGAAGCCGTGTTCAACAGGCCATCCGCGCCGACGTACTGGGTGAGCAGCTTGTCGTTGGCCAGCGTGCTGTACGCGTGCGCCAGCGAGTCCGTGTTCCCCGTGTACATCCAGTCCATCCAGGCCGTGAAGATCGAATGCTGCTTCCACTCGGTCGGCCAGGTCGGGTGCGTCAGCAAGTACTCGTGGCTGTAGCGCGCGATGGCGAACTGGCGGTCGACCGCATAGTGACCCAGCTGCTGGATGTACGCGTCGGCCTCGTAGGGCTTTCGTTCGCGGTCACCGTCGATGTAGATGCCGGCGAACGTGGTCGCCAAGATGGTGTGCTTCGATAAATTCCAGATCGCGTTCAGCGCCGTGTTCGACGACGAGAACGACGACGCCGACGCGTCGTAGGGGTACGTGACGGCGACCTGGCTCGCCGCCGACGCCGTCAGCGCCACGGGCGAATTCAGCACCTCCGCGTACCGGAAAGGCATGACGTTGCCAATCGACGCCGGTGGGTTGGCGGTGGCCGAATCGGTCGGGACCACCACCCGGTACGTGTGCGTCCCTTGCTGCAGCGTCACCGACGACGTCGCCGAACGGATCGTCGCGCCCGGGCTGAGATCGACGCTCTGCCCGCTGGCCTTTTCGCCGACATTCACCTTGATGACCGTGCCGGCGCTGGCGGCGTTGATGGTCAGCTCCAGCCAGCCAAAGGCGTCCTGCCCGAAATCGAAGAACGTGTGCCCGGTGCCGATCGTCGCCGCGGTGACCGGCGCGACGTGGGTCGTGATCAGCGCCTCCGTGGCCGTCGCGTACGTTCCCAGCGTGCCGGCCATGACGAACGTCTGCGGCGCCGACCAATCACTGGCGGTCTGTGCCGAGTCCCAGGTCTGGACCTTCCAGACGTACGTGGCTTTCGCCGACAGCGGCTTGCCCGCGTACGGGACGTTGATGGACTGGCTGGAAACGACCTTGCCTGAATCCCACAGGTCGCCGTTGTCCGCCGCCAGCAGCGCAGCGGTCGAGCTGACCAGGATCCGGTAGGCGGTCTGCGTCGCGCCGCTACCCGCCGCGTTCACGATCCACCCGAGCTTGGGCGTCGCGTCGGTCAAGGCCGCGTTCTCCGGGTGGGGCAGAAGGTCGACCAGCAGGCCCGACGGCGCGCCCGCCGTTCCACCATCCGGCGTGTGACCGCTGGTGCCGGCTGCTGCGGAGCCGCCCTTCGCGCTGCCCATGTCGGGCGACGCCGACGCGTCCCTGGAGCCATTCGTCCCGCCGGCCCCAATCACGCCGCCGGCGCCGTTCAGGCCGCCCGTCCCGGTCGCGCCGCCGGAGCTCTTGCCGCCGCCGGAACCGCCGCGGCCGCCCGTCATGCCGGCCGCGTCGCTGGAGCCGTCCGGGTGCTGTCCACCCGTCGTGGCAGGGCTGCCCTTGCTGCACCCGAGCGCAGCCACCAGCGCGATCGCGCCGACGGACGAGCATCGCCGAATCAATCCGGACATCGCGTCACCGCCAATCACCCCAGTCTAAGGGGCTGCCGGGCGAAAATGTGTGCCGGTAATGCGCGAACCGCCTGACGCGCTACGGAGCCGGGCAGCCGATCCGCTTGGCGTCGAGGACGACGTCGTCGTAGTAGACGTCGAACGCCTTCGCCGGGTGCCAATCGTGGAATCCGATGCCGAACGTATCGAAGCTGCCGATGATGCCGCTGCTCTTGTTCTGGTAGAGCGACCCGTTGCTGCCGGCGTTGGTGCCGTCCATGGTGCCGATCTCGGTCCCGTTCACCCACAGCGTGATCCGGTCCGGCTGGTCCTCGAACTCCCACTCCATGCAGAACCACTTGTTGGTCGGCCATTTGCCGCTCGGATGGGAGACGCGCTCGACCGAATCCGACACGTCCAGAAGGTCCATGCCAAGCTGCCAGCCGCCAAAGTAGCTCCCGACTTCCAGGTAGCGCAGCTTCGGAAGCGGAGCCGGCCCGGTCGTCGAGCCGGGGCCGTTGCTGCCCGCGAACGGGAACTGCGAGTGGAGGCTGACCGCCGCCTCCGCTCCCCAGTAGACGTTCATCCGTCCGAACGTCGTGGTGCCCTTCAGCCCAGCCGGGACGTTCTTGACCACCAGCATGGCCCAGTCGTCGCTGCCGCTGCCGAGACCGTGCAGATGCAGGGCGTAGGTCCCGTGCGCGACCTGTTGCGTCTGCACGGCGGCGGTTCCGCCGCTGGTCAACGTTTGCCACTTTTGCGAATCGATGGCGCCGCTTTCGAAGTCCTCGCAGACCAGCCCGGGGCAGCCTGCGCCGCCTCCGCCGCTGCTCCCGGCGCGACCGCCGTTCCCGGCGGCACCACCGCCCGAGCCACGCGCGCCGGCGGCGCCGCCCGCGCCAGATGCTCCCGCCGTCCCGCCGCCCGTGCCGCCGGCCGCCGTGCCGCCTGTTCCCGGCAGCGTTCCCCCGGTCCCGCCGCCTGTTCCCGGCGCTCCCCCCGTGCTGGAGCCGCCGGTGCCTGGCGCCGTCCCGCCGGTGGCGCCGCCCGTGGCCTGGGCGCCTCCCGAACCCTGCCCTGTGCTTCCGCCGGTTCCCGAGCTGGATTGGCCGCCGCTGCAGCCGACCGCGACGAGACCCGCAAGGGCGATAGAGAGGCTCCCCGACCAGGTCATTGTCTCATTACTGCCGCACCCCGCGGACGTTGATACAGGAAAGCTGTGGGGCGCCCGTCTTTGACTGGATCTGAGAACCTCGCCGCCGGGACCCCTGGCCTGTGCTCAGCGGGTGACGTCCACGACTTCCAGCTCCAGGAAGTTCCCGACGTAGGGCTGCTTGATCGTCGTGTTCTTGACGTTGGGGACGGTCATCGTGGTGTTCGCGACCTCGTGGTGGTCGCCGTCGATCACGTAAAAGTCGATCTTGGACTGCCCCGCGATCGGGATCGTGACCGTGTAGTCCGTCTTGTAGACGGCATGCGGCTGTCGGTCGACGTTGTCGTAGTCCGTCGTGTAGTTCAGGAAGTAGCTCTGCTTCGGCGACGCGACCGCCATCGCGAAGATGTTGAACCCGTTGTAGCAGTTGTCGGCCGGCGCGACCTCCGGCGGGACCGTGAACGGAATCGGGAACGAGCCGTCGGTCTGCGGCGGGTGGATCTTGCAGGCGCCCTGCCCGGGGCCGAGGTTGCTGTTCGGCGCCTGCGGCGGCATGTGGATGGTCGGCAATCCGCCCGTGTAGAAGATCTTGCTGGTCGTGTCCAAGGTGCCGCCCGCGTACCAGTACCGTTCGGCCACGCCGACGACGCGCAACTTCACGTGGTAGGTCACGCCGGGATCGCCGCCGAATTGCTTGGTGATGTGCTGGTTCTCGGGTGCGGCGCCTGAATTCAGGATGTTCGCGGCGTTCTCGTCGCACGTGCACCCGGCGCAGGTTCCGGGGGTCGAGAAGCACGGCTTGAGCAGCGCGAACCCGTCCAGCACCTGCGCCGCCGCGAGGCCGTCGGCGCCGCCAGCGGCTGGCGCCCCGCCGGCGCCCGACGCGCCTCCGACCGACCGCGGGTGGTCGGCTCCGCCGTCTTGGACCGCCCCGCCGCCCGCCTGTCCGGCGTGGCCGCCGGACGCCAGTCCTCCACCGCCGCCGACCGCTCCGCGGCCGCCCGTCGAGCT
>JBJMQQ010000071.1:0-11031 GCA_045802645.1 Polyangia bacterium | reverse complement strand
GCGATCGATCTTCCATATCCTCGGCGGGCTCAGGCTATGCGAGTCCGCCAAGGCAATCCACTCCTCGCGCTGCGGCGCGTGTTGCTCCCGCTGGCCGCAGCGGCGGCGCTGGCCTGGCCGGCTTCGGCGCGCGCGGAAGAGAACCTGCTGCATGGGCCGCACCCGTTTCTCAGGGACAACCAGCTCGCGCTGCACGTGCTCATCGGCCAGGGGCTAGGCGACACGCTCAGCGGAGCCAAGCTGGGCCTGGACTACGGGTACAAGGCGACCGATAGCGTCGTCGCGCCGGTCTGGCTGAACCTGCAGCTCAATTACGAGCACTCGGGTTGCAGCGCCAGCGCCACCGACGGCGTCTGCGGCACGAACAGCGGCGACGTGATCGAGACGCTGGCCGGCGCGCGCTGGACGTTCGCGACGCCCATCCCGCTGGTCCCCTTCATCGAGAGCGCGGTCGGCCTGCTGTTCGCGTTCCCGAACGGCGCTTCCAACGCGCTGGGTTTCGGCGCCCGCTTCGTGGGCGGCGCGAACTACTTCTTCTTCGACTGGCTGGGCCTGGGCGCGCAGGTCGGCTTTTCGATGGGGCGCATCGACTACAACGCCAGCTTCCACGGCAGCCACAATTACGCCGTGCTGGATTTCGGCGGCGGCGTCGAGTTTCAGTTCTAGCCGGTCGTCAGCCGTTCGATCTCGGCGACGGTTTTCGGCGTCGATGCGGTGAGATTCTCGTAACCGCTGTCGGTGACCAGGATGTCGTCCTCGATGCGCACGCCCAGACCGCGGTACTCGGGCGGGGCTGCCGTGCCGTCGCCGACGTAGAGACCGGGCTCGATGGTCAGGACCATCCCGGGCGCCAGCGGGCGCGCGACGCCGTTTTCGGAATAGAAGCCCACGTCGTGCACGTCCAGCCCCAGCCAGTGGCTGGTGCGGTGCATGTAGTACGGCTTGAACGCGCCGTCGGCGATCAACTGGGCCGGGTCGCCCGACAGGATGCCCAGCGTGACCAGATGCCCGGTGAGGCGCGCCACCACCGCCTCGTGGATCTGGTCCAGCGTCGCGCCGGGCTTGACCATCTCGATGGCGGCCTGCTGCGTGTCGAGCACCGCCTCATAGAAGCGGCGCTGCACGTCCGTGAAGCGCGCGCCGACCGGGAACGTCCGCGTGACGTCCGCCGTGTAGCCGTCGACCTCGCAGCCGGCGTCGATCAGCAAGAGCTCCCCGCCCGCCAGCGCGGAGGCGTTCTCGACGTAGTGCAGGATCGTGGCGTTCGCGCCACCCCCGACGATCGTGCCGTAACCGGGCCCGGTCCCGCCGCGGCGCCGGAACGTGTAGTCGATCAACGCCTCGATCTCGCGCTCGCTGACGCCGGCGCGCGCGGTGCGCATGGCCGCGCTGTGCGCCTCGGCCGTGATGTCCGCGGCCCGCCGCAGCACGTCCACTTCGTCCGCCGACTTGATGAGCCGCATCTCGTGCAGCGTCAGGCGCGCGTCGCACAGGCGCACCGGCGCGCGCCGGCCGCGCCGCTCGGCCGCGCGCAGGCGCCCCAGCAGGCGGGCCACGGTGGCGTCCATCTCCGGCTCTCGCCCGAACGGGTAGTGGATCTCCTCGACGCCCATGACCAGCTCGGCCAGCTTTTCGTCCAGCTGCTCCGCCGGGTGCGCGACGTCCGCGCCGTAGGTGCTGACGGCCCCCTCGATCCCGGCGCGCCGCCCGGTCCAGGTCTCGGCCGCCGGGTCACGCGGCCGCACGAACAACGCGAACGGGGTCGCGTGGCCCGCCCGCAGCAGCACCGCGGCGCCCGGCTCGGCGAACCCGGTCAGGTACAGGATGTCGCTGTCCTGGCGGTACTTGTAGGTCGCATCGCCGTTGCGCAGACGCTCGGGCGGCGACATCAGCAACAGCACCGCGTTCGGCCCGAGCCGCTCCATGAGACGCGCCCTTCGCGCGGCATACGGCGCGGCATACGGATCGGAGGCGGCGGGAGCAACGACGACGGACGCGACGGCCATGCCGACAATTTTAGCCTATGATACGCGCCCAACCGATGAAGGACGCTCTGGCAGTCGCGGTGGTCAGCGCCCGCGGCGCCACCCGCATCCGCGCCGGCTACCCGTGGGTGTTCCGGACGGATCTGATCCGGGGCCCCGCTGCAGATGGGCGAGACGGCGGCCCGGTCGTGGTCACCGTCGAAGATCCGCGCGGCAAGCAGCTGGGCACCGCCACCTGGGGCACGCGCGGCCCGATCGCCGTCCGCATGCTGGACCGCGATCCGGCCGCGACGCCGCGCCCCCTGCCCGAGCTGGTGGCCGAGCGGCTCGAAACCGCGCTGGCGGCCCGCCTGGCGCTGGACCTGCCGCGCGACGCCTATCGCGTCGTGCACGCCGAGAGCGACCGCCTGCCCGGCCTCATCATCGACCGCTACGCGGACGCGGTGGTCGTCCAGACGACCTCCGCCGCGATGGACAGCGTCCGCGGCGAGGTCGTCGAGCTCGTCCGGGCGCGGCTCCAGCCGCGGGTCATGGTGGTGCGGGACGACGGCTCCGCGCGCGACTTCGAGGAGCTGCCCCGGTTCGCCGGGCTGGTCGCCGGCAGCGATGCGCGCGTCGTCTACCGACTGGGCGAGAACCACCTGGAAACCGACCTGCTGACCGACGGGAAGACGGGCGGTTTTCTGGACCAGGCCGACAACCAGGCTGCCGTGGCGGCGCTCGCGCCAGCGGGCGCCCGGGCGCTGGATGCCTTCACCTTCCACGGTGGCTTCGCGCTGGCCATCGCCCGCCGCGGCGGGGCGGTGCTGGCGCTGGACGAGAACCCGGCCGCCGTCGAGCGCGCCGCGGCGAACGCCCGGCGCAACGGCCTCGCCAACCTGACGGTCGAGCGGGCCAACGCCTTCGATCGCCTGCGCGCGCTGGAGGCGGCGCGCGCCACCTTCGACGTCGTCGTCGTCGATCCGCCGGCGCTGGCCAAGCGCGGCGGCGGCGCCTCGGGCCTGGCGACCGCGACGCGCGCCTACAAGGAGCTGGTCCTGCGCGGCGCGCGCCTGTGCGCACCGGGCGGGCTGCTGGTCGCCTGCTCGTGCTCGGGACGGATGAGCCGCGCGCTCTGGGAAGAGACGTGCGTCGACGCGCTGGCCGACGCCGGCCGGACAGCCCTGGTGCTCAGCCGTGCGGGCGCGGGGCGCGACCATCCCGAGCTGGCCGGGGTCCCCGAGACCGGCCACCTGAAAGCCTGGACCTTCCGGCTGTTGTGACCCGGCCGGATCGTGGCCAGTTTGACGATCATGGAAAAGCGAGCTGGAGGTGCCGCGGCTCTCTTCGCCGTGGTGTTGGTGACCGCCTGGATGTTCGCGGTCGGGTACAACGAGTCGAACTGGTTGTCCTGGGTCGACCTCTCGATCGGCATCATCGTGCTCGGTGGTCTCGGCACGACCACCAGCACCGACATGCAGGGGACGGCGACCTGGCCGATGTCCGGCTTCGTGCTGATCGGCGCCTGGCTGTTCGCGCTGGCGGCCGGTAGCCCGCACTGGCTGACCTGGCTGACGTTCGCCGTCGGCCTCGCGTTCGTCCTGCTGACGTTCGGGTGGCTCATCGTCACCGCCGAGGGGCCGAGCTGGCACCGGCGGCACGCCCGCGTCTGACGGGAGCCGCGCTCAGCGCCGGACCAGCCGGGAGAGACCGGCCGTGATGCCCGCCCACGCGGGCGCGAAGAAGGCGATCCATCGGCCGTTGTCCTGGTGCTGGACGATGCCGACCTTGACCAGCAGCGCCGCCACGGTCGCCGCCAGCGCTGCCGCCGCCACGACGCGCGCGGCGCGGGTTCCCCGCCGCCATCCGACGGCAACCCCGACACCGAACACCAGCAGCGCCAGCGACCAGGGCGCGCAAACCAGCAGGTTCTGGTTGCTGTGCGCGACGGCGTGATCGGTCCAGCCCCAGACGTAGACGAGAAAGCAGCCGACGAACCCGACCACCAGCCCCCAGACGGAAAGCACGACGCCCATCACGACGCGCGCGGCGAGCCGGACACCGGCGGCCAGCTCGTCGGCCGAGGCGGAGCGGCCGAGCAGCCAGAAGAGCGCTCCCACCAGCAAACCGACGCCGAAGAATGCCCCGCGCAGCGGCGGCGGTTGGCGGGGCGGCGGCACGCGGTGCGCCTGGAACAGCGTCGTGGCGCGCGCCACCAGTGGGACCGTCGCGCCCGCGCCGTGCGGCACCTGCGCCGACGCCAACCCGGCGGCCAGCTCCTCGGGAATGAACATCTCGCCCCAGCGATCGATGGGGCGGTCGGCCGCGGGGCCCAGCACCAGATCGATTCCCAGGTAGAGCGGCAGGTAGCTGACGGTCATCCGCAGCGCCTGGTCGCGCAGCGACAACCGAGCCGGCGCGCGTGCCGCGGCGTGCAGCCGTCCCCCCGCCGCCCAGTCGACGGCGTCGCGAACCCGGGTGGCGCAGTTGTCGGCGAAGTAGTCGTACTTGTACGCGCGGTTCTGCGGTTGCGCGTTGATGTCCAGTCGTTCCTTCAGCGCCTGCTTGGCGGCAGGATCCAGCGCCAGCTCCTGGACGTCGATCGAACGGTTCTCGTGCTCGTAAGCAGCGATCGTCGCGCCGATCCCCGACACCGATAGCCAGTACGTCATGCGGCCGTGCAGGAAATCGACGATCAACCGCGGCGAATCGAACGTGAACGTGCCGAAGTTGTAGACGCGGTCGCTGCCGTCGGACGCGTCGTGAATCCAGATCGCGTCGTGCCCGAACTTGAAGAAGGGGTGGTCGCCGGGCCCCAGCGTCAGCACCGAGACCGTCAGGTCGTCGGTCCGCGGCGCCGAGAACTGGGCGCGCGCCGGACCAGCCGCCAGCCAGGCAACGGCCCACGCAACGGCGACGATTGCCGAGCTCGCGCGTCGACGGCCTGCCGCCATGGCGACAAGGCTATCACCGCACGCGGCGTAGGACCGCCGCGAAGAAGCCGTCGGTGTCGTGACGCTGCGGCAGGAGGCGCAGGACGGTTCCGTCGCCCACCTGCTCGGCGCGCTCGCGCCCCCAGATCTCCTTGACCGGCACCTGGACGAAGTCGTCGCGCTCGGCCAGGAACCGGGCGACGACGGCGTCGTTCTCGACGCGCGCCACGGTGCAGGTGGCGTAGATGAGCCGCCCGCCCACCGCGCACAAATGGGCGTAATCGACCAGCAGGGCCAGCTGCCGCGCCGGAAACGTCTCGACGGCGGCGCGGGTCAGCCGCCAGCGGGCCTCCGGGTTGCGGCGCAGGGTGCCCAGCCCCGAGCAGGGGGCATCGACCAGCACCCGGTCGAACCCGCCCGGGCGAAGCGCAGGGCCCTGGCCCACCGGCTTGCCCGATTGGTCCACCTGCCGGGCCTCGAGGTTCGTGAGCCCGGCGCGCCGGGCTCGGCGGCGCAGCTCCTCGAGCTTCTTGCCGTCCGTATCCAGGGCCAGGATCCGCCCCTTGCCGCCCAGCCGAGCCCCGATCGCCAGGGTCTTGCCCCCCGCCCCGGCGCAGGCGTCGGCGACACGGCCGCCCGGCGGCGGCGCGACCAGCTCGGCCACCAGCTGGCTCCCCTCGTCCATGACCTCGAAGAGCCCGTCGCGAAACGCGGTCAGCGCGAACGCGTTGACGCGCGTGTCGAAGATGAGCCCGTCGGGCGACAGCGGCGTCGGGTGCGACGCGACCTGCTCGTCCGCCAGCCGCAAGGCCAGCTCGTCCCGCCCGATACGCCCCGTGTTGGCCCGCACGGCCATGGGGGCGCGGCGATTCATCGCCTCGGCCAGCGCGAACGCCTCGTCCTGCCCCAGGTCGGCGGCGAACAGCTCGATCAGCCAGGTGGGGTAGGACAGCCGGACGGCCTCGCGATCCAGCCCGCGCCGGGAACCCAGGCCGGCGTCCTCGGCGGCCGCCCGCTCGAGGCCGACCGCCGCCCCGCCCGGCCGGATCGCCGACCCGACCCGGCGGGCCTCGGCGGCGAGCGCGCCGGCCGGAATGCCCGAGCGCACCTCGTACACCAGCAGCTTCAGCTCATCGCGGGCGTGTGGCGCCAGCGGCTCACCGTCGGTCAGCTCCTCAAGGATCGCGTCGAGGCGCCGATCCATTCGGATGAGCCCATAGACCGTCTCCGCGCAGAGCCGCCGGTCCCCGCTCGAGAGCTCGCGGTGCGCGCGGAACCCGCGTGCGATGAGGTCGCTGGCGAAGCCCCACTCGGCGCGCGCCTCGGCCGCAATCTCCAGCGCCAGCGCGCGGGCGCCTCCCGTTAGCCTCGAAGCACCCACCGACGCATCCCGAGTGATAAGGTCAAAGCGATGTCCGAAGCCCAGGTTTCAGCCCAAGCAGCCAAAGAGAAAGAGAAACCAAACCCGTACGAGGTGGCGCTGGCGCAGCTAGACCGCGCCGCACGGGTGGCCGGCGTGCCGCAAGCGGTGCGCGAGATTCTCTCGCAGCCCAAAAATGAGATCATCATCAACTTTCCGGTCCGCATGGATAGCGGAGAGTTGCGGATGTTCAAGGGATACCGCGTCCAGCACAACAACATCCTGGGTCCGTACAAGGGAGGGATCCGGTACCACGAGCAGGTCTCCCTCGACGAGGTCAAAGCGCTGGCGTCGTGGATGACGTACAAATCCGCGCTGCACGACATCCCGTTCGGCGGCGGCAAGGGCGGCATCAAGTTCCGCCCGCGCGACTACTCGCAGACCGAGCTGGAACGCATCACCCGCCGGTTCACGCACGCGCTGGGCGCCAACATCGGCCCCGAGTACGACATCCCGGCCCCCGACGTCGGCACCAACGGCCAGATCATGGTCTGGATGATGGACACGTACATGAACGTGGTCGGCTTCAGCGATAAGAACGCCAACCGGCGCGTCGTCACGGGCAAGACGCTGGCGTCCGGCGGCTCGTTCGGCCGCGAGACGGCGACCGGCCAGGGAATCGTCCACTGCATCGCCGAATGGGCGCGCGACCGCCGCTTCGACCTGAACGGCGCGACGTACATGGTCCAGGGGTTCGGCAACGTCGGCTCGAACGCCGCGAAAATCCTGGCGCGCACCGGCGCGTCGCTGACGGCCGTCGGTGACTGGAAGGGATACGTCGCCAACAGCGACGGCATCAACCCCTACAAGCTGACCGACCACGTCCAGAAGACGGGCTCCGTCGTCGGCTACCCGGGCACGCACCCCATGACGCGCGCCGAGTTCTTCGCCACCACGGCCGACATCTTCGTCCCCGCCGCTTTGGAGCTGGAGATCGGCATCGAGGAGGCCAAGGCCCTCAACGTCAAGCTGATCGTCGAGGGCGCCAACGGCCCGACGGAGACGGCGGCCGAGCCGATCCTGCGCGAAAAGGGGATCGACGTCATCCCGGACATCCTCGCCAACTCGGGCGGCGTCGTCGTCAGCTACTACGAGTGGCTGCAGAACAAGCGCTCCGAACGCTGGGACCTGGAAGAGGTCGAAGAGCGGCTGGCCAAGCGCATGAAGCGGACGTACCTCGCCGTCAGCGAGTATGCGGCCGTGAAGAAGTGCGACTGGCGGGTGGCTGCCATGGCCATCGCCGTCGAGCGCATCGCCCGCACCTACGCCGAACGCGGCATTTTCCCGTAAAAAACCCGGGCCAGGGAGCCCTGTTGCGTTCGGGCCGGCGCCGTCTTTTAATGCGCGGCCATGGTCGGTTATCGCTCGAATTCGTCGCGGGTGGCCGTGGTGGTGGTGGGGATCTTGCTCGCTGCTCCCGCCGTCGTCATGGCGGCTTCAGCGGGCGATCCGGCTGCCGTCGCCAAGGTCACCGATCTCAACAAACAGGCGCTCGCCGCCTATAGCCAGCAGGACTACGACACTGCGAAGAACCTGCTGAAGCAAGCCCTGCAGACCTGCGCCGACGCTGGCCTGGACCAGCATCCCATCACGGCGCGCACGCACCTGCACTTCGGTGCGGTCGCGATCACGGGGTTCAAGCAGCGCGACGCCGGCATCAAACAATTCAAGAAGGCGCTGGAGATCCAGCCCGACATCAAGCTGACGAAGTCGATCGCCACCCCCGAGCTTCAGGACGCCTTCGAAGAAGCGGTCCTGGCCAGCAACGGCGGCGAAGGTGGTGCGGCGGCAGCCGGCGGCGAAGGTGAAGCCGGCGGCGCGGCGGCCGAGGGCGGCGGCGCCGCCGCGACCGACGACGAGGACGATCACGCCTCCCGCCCCAAGCCGAAGGCCAAGCCGCGCAAGAAGTCCGGCGACGAGGACGAGAGCGGCGGCGAAGAGGGAGCCGCCAAGGGCGCGGGCTTCTACCTCGGCCTGACCCTCGGCTCCGGGGCCGGCATCGCCAGCGGCTCGGGCCACGTCAACCCGGCGCACAAGCTCGGCTCCGCCGGCTTCGCCTCCGGTCAGCTGGGCCAGGTCGAGCCCCAGGCGGGCTACTTCCTGGACGGGAAGACCCTGCTTTCGCTGGCCCTGCGCCTGCAGTACGTCAGCGGCACGAACGGCGAAAATGGCTGCGGCAGCAACGGCACCGGCTACTGCAACCCGACGACGTTCGCGGTGGCCGCGCTGGCCCGCGCGACCTGGTTCCTGGGCGACGGCCCGCTGCACTGGACCGTTGGCGGACAAGTCGGTGCCGGCTACGTCGCCCACGCCGTGTCGTTCCCCGCGCAGACAAACTGCGGGACGAACGGGAACACCGGCTGCGTCGATGCGCTTCTGGGCGGCGCGTTCCTGATCGGCCCCACGGCCGGCCTCTGGTACGACATCGGAGACAGCCTGGGCCTCATCGCCGCCGTGAACAGCGAGATCGGCGCCCCGAAGTTCACCATCAACTTCGACATCGACGTGGGTCTGGGCTTCCGGCTCTGACCAGCGAACGCCCACCCTCAGGCGTATGATGTTCCCGGGATGCTGTACCGGGGCGTGCACGCGACAATCGGGCGGACGCCCCTGGTGCAGCTGCGCCGCATCGGTGACGGCGCGCGCCTGCTGGCCAAACTAGAGCTGCGCAACCCGGGCGGCAGCGTCAAGGACCGCATCGCGCTGGCGATGGTCGAGGACGCCGAGCGTCGCGGGCTGCTGCAGCCGGGCGGCGCCATCGTCGAGGCCACCAGCGGCAACACCGGCATCGCGCTGGCCCAGGTGGCGGCGATGAAGGGCTACACGCTGCACGTGACCATGCCCGAACGGATGTCGAAGGAGCGTCTGATGCTGCTGCGGTATCTGGGGGCGCGCGTCACGCTGACCCCCGGGGCCCTGATGGCGGAGGCGATCCAGCGGGCGGAAGCGCTGCGGAACGAGATCCCCGGGGCAGTCGCGCTGGACCAGTTCCGCAACCCCGCAAACCCGCAGGCCCATCGCGAGACGACCGCCCGCGAAATCTGGGAAGACGCGGACGGCGAGGTGGACGTGTTCGTCGCCGGCGTGGGCACCGGCGGAACCATCACCGGCGTCGGCGAGGTATTGAAGGGGAAGAACCCGGGTGTTCGAATCGTGGCGGTGGAACCGGCGGCGGCCGCCGTGCTCTCGGGGCGGCGTGCCACCAACCACATGATTCAAGGAATAGGGGCCGGCTTCGTCCCGCCGCTGCTGAATCGGGAGGTCATCGACGAGGTCGTCGCCGTCAGCGACGACGACGCGTTCTCACACGCCCGGCGGCTGGCGCGCGAAGAAGGGATATCCGCCGGCGTTTCCTCGGGCGCCACGCTGGCTGCCGCCCTCCAGATTGCTGGACGACCGGAATATTCAGGCAAGTCGATCGTTTTCATGGTGTGCGACGGAGGCGAACGCTACATCCACGGTCCGCTGGTGAACGAGCTGATCGGGCCGTCAAGGGCTTGACGCAGCGAAGCACTTGCCGCGCGACGACGGGGATATAGCTTTTCGAGAATGTTGGCGGTAACCCCCCTTCGCGGTCTCCTGCAGGGCCTCCGCCTCCTCGTCGTCGAGGACGACGAGATGATCCGAGACGCGCTCACGGAGCTGTTGCGCGAAGAAGGGGCCACCGTCGCCGCCGCCGTCAACGGGCGCGAGGCGCTGCGCGAGCTGCGGACCGAGGGGACGCCCGACCTGATCCTGCTGGACCTCATGATGCCCGTGATGGACGGATGGGAGTTCCGCGTCGAGCAGCGCGCCGACCCCGCTCTCAATCACGTGCCCATCATCGCCATGTCCGCCGACATGAGCGCCAAGGCGCGCGCGATCGCCGCGGACGCCTACCTGCGCAAGCCGCTCGACTTCGGCGAGCTGGTTGGCCGGATCCGCGCGGTCACCGAACAGGCGGCCGAGCAGCGCGCTGCCGTCGCGAACACGGCGGCGGTCTTCGCGACGATGGCAGCGGAGATCGCGCACGAGATCAACAACCCGCTCACGTACGTCATGGCCAACCTCCAGGTCCTGGCCGACCGCCTACCGCCCGCCAGCGATCCCGACTCGCAAGAGATGCACGAGCTGATCGCCGACGCCCTCGAGGGCGCCGAACGCATCCGCCGCGTCGTCAAAGCCGCCCAAGCCGACCCCGAAAAACTCCGCCAGCACTGAGACTCTGCCCCGTCCTCGTCCTCGTCCTCGTCCTCGTCGCCGTCTACGATCCGCCGATCCGGCTCTGGGTACTGGCGCCGCCCTGACGAGGACGAGGACGAGGACGAGGACGAGGACGGGGCAGAGGACGAGGACGGGTAAGAGCTAGTCGCCGGGGCCGTCGTCTTTCATGCCGTGCATGAGGCGGGCCTTCACGCGGGCCATCTGGCGTTCCTTGTAGCGGTCGTGGCTGTTCTCGCCGCTCTCGTTGTTCTCGGCGGTGCGCGCGTCGATGATCTGGAACACGGTCAAGACGAACACGATGGTCCCGTTCTCCGCGAACAGCGGATCGTCGGGCAGCCGGCAGAGATACTTGTCGATGCGGACCGGAAGGTCGGCGACGAAGTTGATCACGCGGTAGCCGGGCCCGGAAAATTCGTTCTGGGGCGACGGCCGCTTGTCGGCGGCGACGGCGGCCAGGTCGGTGATCTCCGGCAGGAAGCGTTCCAGCGCGGGGGACCGCGACAGGGTCTCG
>JBJMQQ010000070.1:0-11071 GCA_045802645.1 Polyangia bacterium | reverse complement strand
CTGCGCGCCGGATTCCGGAACTTCCGCACGGACCGGATGGCGGACCTCATCGTTCTGGACGACGCGTTCGAACCGCAGCCGGGCCGCACCTTGCGCGATTTCTTCCGCCACTACGAAGACGAAAGACGAGGACAGCCGTGACCCTCACTTGACGTCGATGCCGTCGTCTTCCTTCAGTCGGTCGATCTTGGACTGGCACTGGGCCCTGATGTTGGACCGCATCGCGGGCAAGTCGTCGTGCAACGACTCGTCGAGGATTCCCTCGTAACTCTTGCACTGCATGCCGGCCGGGTCCTTGTGGCAGAAGTAGTTGCGGACCTTCTCACAGGGGTTCTTCCGGCTGTCGACCATGATCAGGACCAGCCACACGGCGCCGGACGCCAGGCTGCCGAGGCCGATCGCCGCCATCGCGCGAAACCGCTTCTTGTAGCGGTACACGTCGATCTGGTCTGCCTCGCGGCGAATCTGCTCCAGCTCTTCGGGCGTCTCGTCCATGGTGTGGTGGACGGATGATATAACCCCCGCGCATGCCGCGTCTCAAAGTGATCACCAAGGCGACGCGGCGGCCAGTGCGCGCCAAGTGGCCGCCCGACCCGGCGCGGGTGCGGTCCATCCTGGACGCGCTGGAGGACCTCTACCCGGAGGTCGAGTGCGAGCTGGTTCACGAAAATGCGTTCCAGCTGCTGTGCGCGACCATCTTGTCGGCCCAGTGCACGGATGATCGCGTCAACAAGGTCACCCCCGAGCTGTTCCGGCGGTTCCCGACGCCGGAGGCGATGGCCCGCGCCCCGCTCCCCACGCTGGAAAAGCTGATCCGGTCGACCGGGTTCTACAAGCAGAAGGCCAAGAGCCTGAAGGGGACGGCGGCCGGCCTCATCGGGCGGTTCAACGGCGAGGTCCCGAAGACCATCGCGGAGCTGACCACCCTGCCCGGCGTGGCCCGCAAGACCGCCAACGTCGTGCTGGGGACCTCGTTCGGCATCGCCGACGGCGTCGTCGTCGACACCCACATCCAGCGCCTGTCGATGCGGCTGGCCCTGACCCGCTCCACGGACGCCAAGGGTATCGAGCAGGACCTGATGCAGGTCTTGCCGCGCGAGAACTGGATCCGCGCCGGCCACCAGATCATCTGGCACGGCCGCCGCATCTGCTTCGCGCGCAAGCCGAACTGCGCCGGGTGCACCGTCGCCCCGTTCTGCCCGTCCGCCGGATTGGAGACCTAGCGCCGGGCAGTCATCCGCCGGCGGTCGCGGCAATCTTGCGCCGGGGACGGCGCGGAACGGACGGTGTTTCGGGCTGAACGGCGTTCGCGCGTGGAGCGCGAGAGGGCCTTTGTGCGCGCGGCGGGCCCGGGTCCGGCTTCACCGGACGGACCAGAGTCAGCGAACGCCGGTGCTCGCCGGCGGCCAGGATCTTCCGAAGCTTGTCACGCGTCCTGAAGATGCGCGTGGCCACCGTCCGCATCGGGATCGACAGCCGGCGCGCAATCTCCCGTTGGTCGAGATCGCCGAACTCGAACAGCGAAAAGATCTCACGCGACCGCGCGTCGACAAACAGCAGCGCCCGGCGAACGTCCTCGGTGCTGAAGGACTCCCAAGCCTGGCGGTCCTCCGGCTCGATCAGCGCCGGCGCGGCGAATTCCGACCACTTCGCGAACGCCAGCAGCTCCGTCCGCCTCCGGCGGCTCCGGCAGCCGTCGACGAAAAGCCGCCGCAATATCGTGCACATCCATCGATCCGGCGCACCGTCGGTCACGAAGAGCGCCCGGCACCGCAAGCCGCGTTCGACCGCGTCCTGGACCAGATCGTGCGCGTCGGCCGCATTTCGGCACCAGCGAAGAGCCAGCGGCATGAGTTGCGGATAGAGCGCGACGAGCTTCTCCTCGAAATCCATGGGCCAAGGCTCCTCCCGCGAGGGGTGGGTGGTGGTCGACAGCGTTGCTCCCACCTGCTTGACGAGTCGGATTTGCGGTTTTTGCACATGGCAGCGATTATTCGCGCTTCCGTTGCCCGGACACGTTTGGGGGATGCGATGAACGCAACAGGCCGGCTGGTGACCCGAAGTGGTTCCATAGCGTTGTTGTTGGGCCTGTTGCTCGTGGGCGGGTGCCGCCACACGCGAGGGCGGCCGTTCGCAATCCCCGTCCCGCCGCAGCTTCAGACGGCGGTGGCCGTCGACCGGGAAGGAAACCAGGTGCTGGTGGGGGCGTTCGCCGGGCGCTTGCGCGTTCCGGGGGGCGAGCTGACGAGCGCCGGCGGCACCGACATCTTCGTGACCAAGACCAGCCGGGCCGGAACGCCCGTCTTCCAGCCGGAGCGGTTCGGCGGCCCAGGCGACGACGCCGCAACGGGCGTCGCCGTCGACGAGGACGGCAGCATCGTCCTGTCCGGCACCTTCCAGGGCGAGATCGAGCTCGGCGGCCAGCGGTTGCGCGCCCAGGTTCGCCACCCCGGCCAGCGCGCCGTGTTCATCGCCCGTCTAGACCCGGCGGGCAAGCTCGTGTGGGTGCGGCAAATCGCCGTCGCCAACCAGCCAACCCAGGTCAGCGTCGCCATCGGCCCCGA
Source organism: Polyangia bacterium (assembly GCA_045802645.1). Taxonomy (GTDB): domain Bacteria; phylum Myxococcota_A; class Polyangia; order Fen-1088; family Fen-1088; genus JADGRB01. The sequence continues at coordinate 8,507 of JBJMQQ010000070.1, read as the reverse complement.
CCACAACATCGTCGTCGGCGTCACCGCCACCGGCACCGTCGCGAGCACCGCCGGCCAAGTCGTCCTCCCCGGCCAAAGCGTCACCCTCGACGTCCTGTCCCCCAAGGGCGACCCGATCACGCCGTCCGCGCCAAAGGTGATGGCGTTGTCGCTCCCCGTCGGTTGTGCGCATTCCCCCTGCCAAGCCGGTGGCACCCTCGTGCCGGGGTGCGGACCCGACGCTTGCATCGGCTGGATTTGCAACGTCGATTCCTACTGTTGCGATGTCGCGTGGGACGGGATCTGCGTGGGCGAAGTCGGCTCCGTCTGCCAGCGCCGATGCGATTGCGCCGGAATCTGCGTACAGGGAAACCCCTTCTACCCAGACGCTTGTGCCTGCACGGGTCAAGTGTTTACGCACGACTCGTACTGTGGAGAAACCTATTGGGATTCCATCTGCATTGGCGAGGCGAACAGCATCTGCTTCGCCGGATGTCAGTAGGGCGACTGCCGCGGTCTTGCCGTCATTGCGTTGTGGCGAAGAGCGATTTCAGGAACGTCTCCACCGACCTGAGGTCGGAAGAACCCACGGGTCCATGGATCGCGATTAGCGCCTCAACGGAGTCGGCGGCGTTACCGGAGAAGCTCCCAACGCCCACGAACATGTCCTCGGCGTTCGTCGTCGACACGCCCGCGGGCGAAATATCCGCGCTACCGAGCACAGTTCCATCGAGGCGAAGCTCGACGTGATCCGTCGTTCGCTGGAGTGTGTACGCGGCGACGGATGGCTGCGAAATGGTCGCGCTCGCGACGACGACGGTGTCGTTCAGTTCACCCTGCGGCTTACCGGTACTGGCCGAAGTCAGCACCCAATCGAGTGATATCTGGCGACTGTTCGTGCGCGCGCTGTCCGACTTGCGAAGCAACGAGACCGGGGTGGCGCTAGACGAAAGACCGACAACGATGATGACCGCGAAGTCTCCCGAACCGAAGTCTAGCGATGGGCTGTTCGTTACAAGGAAGCCGCTACCGAGCTGGGTTGAGTCCAGCTGGACGCCGTTCGGAATGACGTGAGGGGGAGCAGTGGTTGGGTACAACGCGTGCGCGTCGTTGCCCTGGCCTGATTGATCCGCCCACACGGAGACGGGTGAGCCCACGGGCGGGAGGTTTGAGGGCCAGAGGAGCAGGACCAGGTTCTTGCGGATTGAGTCGGGGAGAGTGAGGCAGCTTCCGTTGTGGCACAGCATTGATGGCGGGACGGCGGCGCCTGCTTCGGCGTCGATGCCCGCCTCATGGGTCTCTGGGACATCTGTGGCGGCGTCCGTGTGCTGGGTGGGGTGGCAGGTCTTCGTGTTCGGCGGGGCGCAGAGGCCGGCGTAGCCCGGCTCGACCAGGCAGACCAGGTTGCCAGGGCAGGCTTGGTCGGGCGTGCTCGCGCACGTGACGCGGCAGTCGCCGTAATTGACCTCGAAGCAACCTGACAGTGCGCAGATCGCTCCCAGACTGGCGAGGGCTGCCCAGGGAGACATTCCACTTGAGGGACGGATCTCGGCGGGGCGTTTTGCGTTTTGGCGGGAATATTTTTGGCGCGGGGGTCGCATTCGCAGCAGCGCGTTAGAAAGTGCCTGACCAGCCGAGCAAGGCGGTCGTGGCCCGCGAGGTCGGGACGCCGGCCATTCCCGGTGTCGCGGGCGGCGGGCGGAAAACGATCAGCAGGGCGACGCCGCCACCACCGGCCACGGCGGCGGCCGCGCCCAGCCAGCGCGCCCAGGTCGCGTCCCGCTGGCCATCGTCGGCGACCGATCGCTGCCAGGGCGTTCCAACGTCGATCGCGTGGTTGATTTGATTTTGGTTTTGGTGCGCTTGCCACGCGAGCGCCGCTGCCACGCCCGCGGCAATGACCCCCGCGCCTACCAGCGTCCAGCCCGCAACCCGCATCGCGTGCTGCCGGTGTCGCCCCGACTCCTCGGGCGTTGGCGAGGCGACGGTGACGACGGCAGCCTCTTTGGCGGGCGCACGCTCGGTGACCGGCAGCGGGACGGCGGGCGGTGGCGTGGGTACCGGTGGAACCGGGGCCTCGGCCGCCGGTGCGGGCGCGGAAGTCGCCGCCTCGGCCTTTCGTCGATCGACGCAGGCCTGCATCTCGTCGCGGCGGCGGCTCGCGCGGTCGCGGTTTGGATCCTCCTGCGTCGTTTCGGCGACGAACCGTGAATAGGCGTCCAGGGCGGCCGCGCAGTCGTCCTTGGCGCGCAGGACCTGCGCGCGGTTGTACAAGATCGACGGGCGCGCGGACAGCGCGTACGCGCGCGCCAGCAGGCCCAGCGCCTCGTCCAGGCGGTTCTGGTCGTAGGCGCGGGCGGCCTGTTCGATCAGCACGTCGGCGGCGGCCTCGGCGTCCGCCGCCGGCTGTGAAACCCGTGGCGAAACCTGGGCCTCGCCGCGCGCAGGCGCCGCCACCCAACACGCCAGCACCGCCGTCGCGACCAGCAAGGTCCTCATTTGAAAATGAACCCGTCGTCCGGATCGGCCGACCGGGGGCGCGGTTCGGGACCCACCGGCTGCGGGCTGGCGGCGGGCAGTCGCGGCGTTGTGCCGACTTGCGGGTGGGCGGCGACGGCGGCCGGCCCATCGCGCCGCACGGCACGTCGGCTGGGAACACGGCGCTCGGACGGCGCGGGCTGAGCGACGGCCTCGACGTGACTCACGGCGCCCGGACGCGACGGAGCGACTGGAGTCGCCGGCTTCGGCTGCTCGGCCGGCGGCGACACCTGCGCCGGCACCTGCGACGGCACCTGCGCCGCGGTCGCTCCGGGCGCCGCCGACGCGTGCCCGGGTCCGGGCGAAGCAGTCCGGATTGCGACCAGCGCCCCCACAGCGGCCACTCCACCCATGACCAGCCCCCCGCGCAGCCAGCGGCGGCGGGGCGCCCGCGACGGCGGTGGAAACGCGGTGGGCGCGCTCGAGGAAGAAACCACCGCCGGCGAACCCGGCGCCGATACTTGCGCCGGACCGGAGGGCGGCAGGTCTTCCGCGCCGTCCAGCGCGCGCAGGACGTCGTCGGCCGAGCCAGGCCGGCGGTCGATCTCCCGTTCCAGGCAACGGGCGACCAGATCGTTCCATCGCGCGTCGGCGTCCGGAACCACCGACCGCACCTCGGGGGCCGGTTCGGACAGCCGCCAGAGCGCCCAGGCGATCCCCGCCTCGCCCGGCGGCGGCACGAACGGCAGCTGGCCCGTCAGCATCTCATACATCACGACGCCCAATGCGTAGATGTCCGCCGCCGACCCGACCCGCTTGCCGTGCAACTGCTCCGGCGCCATGTACGCCAGCGTGCCGGCCAGCCCGCGCCCCTCGATCGAGTCGTGCGTCGAGAGCCATGTCCCGCGCGCCAGCCCGAAGTCCATGACGACGACCCGCGGCCCATGACCGCCCCCCGTCGCCAGCATGACGTTGTCGCTCTTGAAGTCGCGGTGAACCACCCCGGCCGCGTGCGCGGCGCCGATCGCCGCGGCCATCGCTTTGACGACGGGCAGTGCGGCCTCCGGCGAGAAGCGCCCTTCCGCCTGCAGCCGCTGGGCCAGGCTGACGCCCGCTATCAACTCCATCGTCAGGAACAGAACCCCGTCACGGCGATCGCCCCCGTCGTGCAGGCCAAGGTCGAAGATCCGGCACACGTTCGGGTGCGTGATCCGCCGCGCCAGATTCACCTCCTGCTTCAGCCGGTTGGCGACGTGCGGGTTGTCGGAGATCGCCGCGGCCACCGTCTTGACAGCGATGCGCGTCCCCAGCATCTCGTCCTCTGCTTCGTAGACCTCGCCCATGCCGCCGCGGGCGATGAAGCGCACGATCCGGTACCGGCCGGCCAGGTGGTCGCCGGCGATGAACCGCGTCGCGACCGGGACCGCCGGGCGATCGAAACCGGTGTTTCGCTCTCGGAAGGTGCGCACCGCCTCGTCGATGGCCATCCGACACGGCAGGCAGCCGTCCGCATGCTGGTCGACGCGGGCGACCTCGGCCTCGGGCAGCCGCCCCTGAACGAAGTCCAGCACCCCGTTCTCGTCGACGCAGGCAGACCCGCCGCCGCCGTTTGGCACCACGGCCCCGAGGTTATCGCAAAACCAGGAATCTGGTCATTTCGGTTCGTGCTCGTCGGACAGTTCGGGCGCCCGGCCGAGGAGCCGCGCCAGGCTCACGTGGACCTCGCTGCGGATGGCGCGCGCCATGCTTTCCAGCGCCGTCGCCCCGCCTTCCGAGCGGTGCCGAATGGCCAGGTGGTCGCGTACCGCTGCGGCGATCTGCTCGCGCAGCGCCATCAACCGGCGGGCGATGGTCGCCGGGTGGACACCGTACGGGCCGGCGATCTCCTCCAGCGTCATGCACTCGACGAAGTGCCGGCGCAGCAGGTTTCGATCCTTCGCCGAGAGGCTCACCAGCGCCGCCGAGATCGCCTCCTGAAACGATTCGCGGTAGGCCGCCCGCAAGAGCTGCACCTCCGGACCGAAATCGACCCCCTCCAGCGAATCCGGCTCCCGCGGCACGGGGAGCACGTCCTCGTGGCTGGTTCGCATCAGGTCGATCGCGATCCGGCTCGCCGAGACGCGCACCCAGGCCAGCAGGGGCCCGCGCCCGCCATAGCGGAGGATGCGCGGGTCGGGCGGCAACAGCAGCTTCGCCCGCAGCTCCTGCATGACGTCGTCGATGAACTCCGGCCGGCTGTCCAGCCGCTTCAGCGAAGAACGCGTCTTCGCCAGGACCTGCTCTTCGAGAACCCGCAGCGCGGCACGGTCACCGTCGGCGCAGGCGCAAGCGAGCAAGAGATCGGCCGCGTTCGCGTCGTCGCGCTCATCGGCGACGCGCGGCGGTGCGAACCCGACCTGGCCCGCATGGGCCACGAATCGGTCGAACCCCAGCGTCACCTCCGGCCACGCCGCTCGCGCGGCTCGATACGCCGCTTGCCATCCGTCGTCGTCGCCACTCGCCATGACCGGGGCGACCATCGTCTCAGGGTCCCGAGCTGAAATACACCTCGTCGTAGGCGCAGGTGGCGTCTTTGTCGGCGGGCTGCGGGTAGTCGACGAGCTTTCCCTCGTAGTTGCGCAGCGTCCACTTGTCGGGCCCACGCGCGACGACGGCGTCGGGGCCGATGGCCACCTTGCCCATCCCGCCCGGCGTGTCGACGACCAGGTGTGGAATGGCCAGCCCCGAGATGTGCCCGCGCAGCTCTTGCATGAGCGCGATGCCCGTCTCCACCGAGGTGCGCAGGTGGGAGGTGCCGGCGGCGACGTCGCCCTGGAACAGGTAGTACGGCCGCACGCGGCAGCGCAGCAGCTCCGTGAAGAGCTTGCGCAGCACGCGCGCCGACGAGTTCACGCCGCGCAAGAGCACCGTCTGGTTCCCCAGCGGGATCCCGGCGTCGGCCAGCTTTTCGCACGCGGCGCGCGCGCGCGGCGTCAGCTCCTTCGGGTGGTTGAAGTGCGTGTTGATGTAGAGCGGGTGGTACTTCTTCAACATCGCGCAGAGCTCGTCGTCGATCCGCATCGGCAGCACGACGGGCACGCGGCTGCCGATCCGGATGATCTCGACGTGCGGGATGGCTCGTAACGCCGACACGATGGCCTCGAGCCGCGCCGTCGACAGCGTCAGCGGGTCACCGCCCGAGATCAGGACGTCGCGGATGGCCGGCGTCCGCCTGATGTAGTCCAGCGCCTGGTCCAGATCGCTGCGCGTGATCGGCGATTCCTCGCGGCCGACCAGCCGGCGGCGGTTGCAGTGGCGGCAGTAAATCGCGCACCGATCCAGCGCCAGCAGCAAGCAGCGGTCCGGGTACCTGTGAAAGATGCCCGTCGCCGGCGAGTGGCTGTCCTCGCCGAGGGGATCGACGAGATCTCCCGGCTCGTTCACCAGCTCACGCGCGCGCGGGATCACCTGCATCCGCACGGGACAAGCCGGGTGGTCCCGGTCGATCAACGAAAAATAATATGGCGTGACGGCGACGCGGAACTGCCCCGGCGCGGCATCCAGGCCGGCCGCTTCCTCGTCGGTCAAAGGCAGCAGCGCGGCGATCTCTTCCTTGGTCGCGATCCGGTGGCGCAGTTGCCAGCGCCAGTCTTCGAATCCGCCACCGTCCTCGTCCAGTACAGGTAGTGCGAGGCTCATGACTGCCCTCCGGCGCCCGCGGCGCCATCCACGCCCCGGCCGGCGTCAACCGGGGTTGCGTCGCGCGCCGGCCCGTCGGCGTGCGCATCGACGGCGGAACCCGCGTCCGGGTGCGCGTCCGGCACCGGCTGCGCGTCGACCGCCGGCGCCGCATCGGCGCCCGGGTGCGCGTCGACGATCGGATGCGCGTCGACGCCAGCGCCGCCGTCTGGAGGCCTGGTCACGTCGATGCTGCCGGCCGCCGTCAGCGTGACCGGCAAGATCGTCTGACCGCCGACATTCAGGTTCTGCTGGGTGGCCGTCCCTTGCGCGATCACGTTTTCGTTGCTGTCCAGGCCGTCCACACTGACGGTGACCGGCCCGGTGGCGTTGCCCGGCAGCTGAATCGTGAAGCTGGCCGGAAGCGAGATGGCGCCGCCCGCGTGCGGCGCGACCCGGATGCTGCGCGTCCCCATCTGGCGCGGCGCGACCTTCACCGCGAACCCGACGGGCATCAGCTTCAGATCGCCGGCGACCTCGACCAGCAGGATCGAGTCGGCGCGCTGGCAGGAGGCGACCACGGTCGACAGCGCGACCGCCGTCAGCGTGAACAGGGGACGAAGGATCGGCGAGCGCATGGTCAAAACTTGTAATTCCCCAGCTCCGTGGCGGGCGGCGAGGCGCCCGGCGAACGGAGAACCAAGTATGCCCCGAGAGCCCCACCGGCGACGGCGGCGCCGATGGCAACCCACAACCAGAGCCGCCCCTGGCTGGCGGACTCGGCGGTCGCGGGCGCCACGGGACGATCCTCGAGGCTGATCACCGGCGCTTCCCGCGGCGCCGGCGCGGCTGGTCCTTCGGTGACCTCCGGCGGCGGCGGCGCGCGCGGCGGGATCGTCGTCGGCGGCGCCAGCGGAGTCGCCGGCTCGGTCGCGATCGGCGCCGGCGCGGCCACGCGCGGCGCGGGCGGCGGCAGCATCCGCACGGGCGGCGGGGCGAGAGCCGGCGGCGGCAGTCCCTCCATGGCAGCCAGCCGCGCCTCGACCTCCGCGCGATTCGGCGCGCGCGGAAACGCATCCAGGAACGCGCGGTAGTCCAGCGCGGCCGGTCCGTTCTGCCCCAGGCGGCGGTAGCACTCGGCCCGGTTGAACAGCACGACTGGGTCGTGGAGCTTCTGGTAGGCGAACGTGTACTCGCGGACGGCGGCGTCGCACTTGGCCTGCGAGGCCAGCTCGTTCGCCTTGTGCAGGTGGCGGCGCCCCTCGGCGACGTCCTTCGCCGAAGCCGCCGAGGCGGCACTGGCGAACGCCATCACCCAGACGGCGGCCGTCAGCCCGGCGGCGCGGGTCACGGCGGCGGCGCTCCGCGGCCCAGGCGGCGGACGTAACCGGACAACTCCTGAATCTTCGGGACGCTCAGCGACGCGCCGAACGCGGGCATCTGCCCCTTGCCGGCCATGATGACGCGCGCGATCGATTCGTTCGTCGCGCGCGCCTGGAACTCCGGGTCATGAAAGTCCCGCACGGCGGGCAGCGTCTTCTTGATCTCGGGGTCGCCCCGCCCGTCCAGCGCGTGGCAGCGCGAGCACATCTGCGCGTAGATCACCGCCGGGTCGACGGGAACCGCCGGCCCGGTGTCGTCGTCGTTCGTGCACGCCGGCATCAGCGCCAGCCCGACCCCGATCGCAAAGAGCAGAGCACCCGCGCGAATCGGTCTACTCCGCGTCGCCGACGTAAAGCGCTTGTCCCGCCTCACGGAAGGCGGCGGCTTTCTCCTGCAGGCCCGCGGCCAGCGCGTCGGTGGCGGCAATCCCCTGCGACGCGGCGTACTCGCGCACGTCTTGGGTGATCTTCATGGAGCAGAAGTGCGGGCCGCACATCGAGCAGAAGTGCGCCCCCTTGGCGGCGGGTGCCGGCAGCGTCTCGTCGTGGAAGTCGCGCGCGGTCTCGGGGTCCAGCGACAGGTTGAACTGGTCCTCCCACCTGAACTCGAAGCGCGCCCGGCTGAGCGCGTCGTCGCGCTTCTGCGCCCCCGGGTGCCCCTTGGCCAGATCCGCCGCGTGGGCGGCAATCTTGTAGGCGATGACGCCGTCCTTGACGTCCTTGCGGTTCGGCAGCCCCAGGTGCTCCTTGGGGGTGACGTAGCAGAGCATCGCCGTGCCGTACCAGCCGATCATGGCCGCGCCGATCGCCGACGTGATGTGGTCGTACCCCGGCGCGATGTCGGTCACCAGCGGCCCCAGCGTGTAGAACGGCGCCTCGTGGCAGACGGTCATCTGCTTGTCGACGTTCTCTTTGATCTTGTGCATCGGGACGTGGCCCGGGCCTTCGATCATGACCTGCACGTCGTGCTTCCAGGCGATCTGGGTCAGCTCGCCCAGGGTTTTCAGCTCG
>JBJMQQ010000069.1:0-10424 GCA_045802645.1 Polyangia bacterium | reverse complement strand
GGCGGCACCCCGGCCCCCGGGGGTGGCCCGGGCGGGATGGGCGGCCCCGCGGGTGCCCCTGGGACGGGCGGGGCGGGCGGCGTCGTCTCCACCGGCGGCGCCTCGGGGGCGGCCGGCGGTGCGGCGGGGCGGGGCGGCGCCGGCGGCGCGGCGGGAAGCGGGCCGTACGTGTGCCCGCTGGGGGGCACGCTGAACTGTTCCAGCACCGCGGCACTGAAGTTGCCCGACGGGCAGGTGACCGACTTTTCGCCGCTCCAGTGGAACAGCACCACCGCGCAATGGTGCGACCCCGACGGCTTGCGCGGCCGCCTGTTCAGCTTCTCTGGTCCGGGCTCTCCCGCGTCGACGGTGGCGGTGGACGCGACCGCGCAAAACCTGAGGCTGGACGTCACGTCCAAGGATTTCGCCGGGGGCGGCCTCGTCTTCGAGTCTTGCGTCAACGTGTCCGGGTACAAGTCCGTTCAATTCAAGGCTTCACTGGCCAGCGGCAGCCTGACGGGCTGCAACTGGCAGGTCCAGCTCCAGACGCAGGATCAGCGCGGGACGGCCGACGTCGACCCGACCGGCGGCACGTGTACGTCGAACTGCTACCGGTACCCGGCGGTGTTCAGCCTGGCCGCGCCGTCCGCGTCCGGGACCGTCTATACGGAGCTGTTCACGGCGTTCAACAACGCGTCCGCGTCGCCGATCGCGACGCCGTCCCAGGTGGTCGGGATTCAGTGGCAGGTGAATTCCACGACCACGAACGGCTGCACGGCCCAGCTTCGGATCGACAACATCAAATTCCAGTGACGCCGCAGGGCGGCGGCGCCCGGCTGGGCGCGGAATTTGTTGAACCCTTTTCTCCCTGCGAAGCTCTCAAGGGCGGAGGGAGCGCATGGCGATCGTTCAGGTGACCGAGGAGAACTTCGAGGGGACCGTTCAGCAAGGGATCGTGCTGCTGGACTTCTGGGCCAGCTGGTGCGGCCCGTGCCGGGTGTTCGGACCCATCTTCGAGAAAGCCGCCGAGCGGCACCCGGATGTCGTGTTCGGGAAGATCGACACCGAGGCCCAGCCGGGCCTCGCCGCGGCGCTCGAGATCCAGGCGATCCCGACGCTGATGGTGCTGCGGGACGGCGTGCTGCTGGGTCGGTCGGCGGGCGCCATTCCGGCGGCCGCGCTGGACGAGCTGGTCGCCGAGGTGAAGGGCCTGGACATGGACGAGGTGCGGCGAAAGGTCCAGGAGGCCAAGGCCGCAGCCGCGGACGGCGCCGGGACCACGGACGCCTGACGCTGGCCTTCGGCGGCTTCCTGGCGGTGCTGGCCGCGGTCGCCTTCGGCGCGGTCGTCCCGCTCACGCAGCGCGCCGGCCACCAGGTCGGGCCGTTCTTCACGGCGGCGCTGCTCTACGGCGGCGCGTGCGCATTCGGCGGCGCGGCGGCGTTCGCCAGGCGCCGCTCAGCGCTCGCGTTGCGGCGGAGCGACACGTCGCGGGTGGTCGTCGTCGCTGTCCTGGGCGCGGCCATTGCGCCGACCCTGCTCGCCTGGGGGCTCCAGCGCGTCGCGGGAACGACCGCCGCGCTGCTGCTGAACTTCGAAGCCGTGTTCACCGTGCTGCTGGCGCGCGCGATCTGGCGTGAGCCGTTCGGGCGCCGGGTGACGCTGGCGCTGGCGGCGATGGTCGGTGGTGGCGCCGTGCTCATCGGCGGAGCCCGCGGGGCGCCAGGTTCGACGCCGTGGGGCGCCCCCGCGGTCGTCCTTGCCATGCTCGCCTGGGCGGCCGAGAACGTCGTCTCGCGCCCGCTCGCCGAGCGCAATCCCCTGGTCATCGTGTTCGTGAAGTCGCTGATCGGTTGCGCGCTGACGGCGGGGATCGGGGTGGCCATTCGCGACCGCGGCGTGTTCGACGGGTCGCGCGCGCTGGCGCTGGCCGCTTGCGGAGCCGTCGGGTACGGCGTGAGCTTGACGCTGTACTTGCGGTCGCAGCGCGAGATCGGCGCCGCACGGACCGCCTCGATCTTCGCTCTCGCGCCGTTTGTCGGGGTCTTGACGGCGTGGGGGTTGGGCGATCGCGCGCTGACGGCATCGACGGGCCTCGCCGCCGCGCTTTTCGCGACGGGTGTGGCGCTGCACCTGACGGAGCGCAAACCAGAGCTCGCTCCGCGCGCCGAGTGAACGAGCTCCGCCGGCGCGACTACATTCCCTTCAGGCCGGCGTGGCCGCGCAAGACGGCGGTTCCCAGCACCTGGCCTGCGCTCATGGCCGTTTTCAGCGCGGTGCGCGCGTTCGCAACGGCGGTGGTGCTGGATCCGGAGACGGTGATCGTGGAAACGGACAGCGCGTAGATGGTGAACTCGTACTGGTCGTCCATGCTGTTCATCAATGACTGCGCGCAGGGCGCCAGGAACGTTGCGCTCTGCTTGGCGTTCGCGAGCGGGCCGCTCAACGTCTTGGTCCCCTCGGCGAGCGTGACCTCGGTCGCCGGGATGTTCCAGATCGCCCAGTGGTTGCCGTACATGTCCATGCCTGCATTGATGAGCGTGTTGTCGAGGAACGTGATCGCGAACGACATCGTTCCCGCGGGAGCGTTCATCCATTCGAGGTCTGGGTTGATGCCGCCACCGAGCTGCCCGTTGTTCGAGGCGCACGTGTACTTCGCATCGAAATGAGCCCCCTCGGCCAGATGCATGCTGGTCAGCGAGAAAGCGGTCCCGGCGCCTCCCGACACCCCGCCGGTGCTGGTCGTCGGGTGCCCACCGCCGCCTGCCGCGCCGCCTGAACCTGCGCCCGCGATCCCGCCGGAGCCGTTGACGCCGCCGGAGCTGGTCGTCCCGCCTGTGCCGATGCTACCGCCGGAGCCGTTGACGCCGCCGGAGCTGGTCGTCCCGCCTGTGCCGATGCTACCGCCGGAGCTGGTCGTCCCGCCCGTCGCGGTCGTGGTCCCGCCCGACCCGGCGTTTCCGTTCACGGTCGAAGAGCTGCAGCCCGTCAACAGCACGGCCAACAGCACCGCAACGATCAGCGCACTCGATTTGATGAGCTTGATGCACTTCATTTCATAGGTCTCAGGAACCAATGGCGGCTCGGCAGGAAGAGCTTCGCCGCCGCCACATTTGCGCGTCATTGGGCAAGCACGAGCGGGAAAACGCGCAGCTCGGCCGCAATCAGCACCGGCGCGCCGCGCAGGTGTCCACTACCTTCGAAATTCCTTTTTCCTCGTTCCGGGCGTCCAGCGGACGCCCGTTTGTCGTTCGGGAGCCGCATGACACGCACGATACGCGCCGCTGCATTCTCGCTTCTCTGGGCCGCGATCGCCGCCGCCGGCTGTGGCTGGTCGCCGTCCGCCAATCTTTCAAACCCCGACGCCGGTTCGCAGGCGGCTCGCGCGACGGGCAGTGGCGGGGCAACCGCCACGCGCAGGAGCACCGGCACCGGTGGCACGGCCGGCGCAGGTGGAACGGCTGGCGCCGTCGCGTCCGGCGGCTGTCCGGCGAGCTGTCCCGCCGGTGACGTGTGCCTCGCAGGCAAGTGTCAGCCCGACCCATGTCGGACCGACGCCGGCGTGACCTGCACGAACGGCGCGACCTGTGCGGCCACCTGCGTCGCCATCGCGGATCCGTGCGCCGGCGTGACATGCGCGCACGACCAGACCTGTGTCGACGGGAGCTGCGTCGCCGGCTGCTTCCAGGTGCCTTGCACCGGCGTGACGTGCCCGACGGGCCAGTCGTGCGACGCCCAGACCGGCAAATGCGCACCGTTCGCCGCCTGCGCAGCGACGTGTGGCGCGGGCAAGGCCTGTGCCCTGACCTGCGTCCCCCCTGATCCGTGCGCCACCGTGTCGTGCCCCGACGGGCAGGTGTGCAGCAGCGGCAAGTGCGTGACCAACCGTTGCGCGAGCGTGACGTGCGCGCCGGGAAGCGCGTGCACGAACGGAACCTGCGTGGACACGTGCGATTGCGGCCCCAAGGGCTGCGGCACCAACGGCCGCTGCGTCCAGGGGACCTGTGTCTGTACCCCGAACTGCCCCAGCGACGGCAGCCGCGGCGGTCAGGACGACGGCTGCAACGGAACGTGTGGCTGCCCCGGCGGCACCGTCGCGCACGGCGGAAGTTGCTGCACGCCCCTGTGCCCGCCCGACGGCTCCAGCAGCGGAAAACCCGACGGGTGTGGCGGCACGTGCCCGTGTCCCAGCGGCACGCTACCTTGGGGGACCACCTGCTGCACGCCCTGTCCGCCAGATGGCTCTATGGCCGGCAAGCCGAATGACTGCGGCGTGATCTGCGGCTGCGCCACGAACCAGGTGCTCTTCAACGGCAGCTGCTGCGCGCCGGTGTGCCCGCCCGACGGCTCTCTGTCCGGCAAGCCGAACAGCTGCGGCGGGACGTGCCCGTGCCCGGGCGGCACCGTCGCGTTCCAGGGAACCTGCTGCGCACCGCACTGTCCGGCCGACGGCACGTGCGGCGGCAGCGACGGCTGCGGCGGAACCTGCGGCTGCCCGGGGGGCGGCGCGTGCACGAACGGGATGTGCCCGCAGAAAACCTGCACGCCCGCCTGCGGCTGCGGTCAGGCCTGCAACGACGGCGCGTGCGTGGCGCTGACCTGCGCGCATGGTCTCTGCGGCTGCTCGTGCTGCCCCGGGCTGGGCCCCCTCGGCATCGGCGCGCTCTGGTCGGAGTGACGCCGAAGCGTTTTTACGCGTGCCCGGGTCCCATCTCGAACAGCTGGTACAGCTCGCAGGTTCCCTCGCCGGTGACGGCCAGGAACTTGCGGGTCAGCGCCAGCGCTTCCTCACGCGACTTGGCATTCAGGATGGCGTAGCCGCCGATGACCTCTTTCGCCTCGGCGAAGGGGCCGTCGGTGACCGTCACTTTGCCGGCTTCGGCGTGGACGCGAAAGCCCACCTCGCCGAACGCGATCCCCTCGGTGATGACCAGCCAGCCCTCGCGGTGACCCTCCTCGATCAGCTTGTTCATCGCCGTGATGAGCTCGGGCGTGGGCTGCGCGTTGGTGGGCTTGTGGGTGTAGACGCTGAAGTAACGCATCGGATCTCCTCTCGGGTGGGGTTGAGTGGGGCGGCGCTTCCCGCCCTCACCCACACGACGAACGAACTGTCCGCCGATCGACACCCTCCGAGAGAATTTTTTACGCGCTGGGGCGGAAGACCGCGCGCAGGCAACCGTCCGTCTTGTGCTTGAACATCTGGTAGCCCCGCGCACCCTCTTCGAGGCTCATCGGGTGCGTGCACAGAAAAGCCGGGTCCAGCTCGCCGCGTTGGACATGCTCCAGCAGCCGAGGCACGTACTTTTGACCGTGCTGCTGGCCCATACGCAACGTCAGGGCCTTGTTCATGGCCGCGCCGAACGGAACCTTGTCGATGAGCCCGCCGTAAACCCCGATGACCGATACCGTCCCGCCCTTGCGGCAAGCCAGGATCGCTTCGCGCAGCACGATGGGTCGGTCGCTCTCCATCCGGGCGGCCTGCTTCACGCGGTCGTAGGCGTACTGCAGGCCCAGGCCATGCGCCTCCATCCCGACGGCGTCGATGCAGGCGTCCGGGCCGCGGCCACCGGTCATCTCCTTCAGGGCCTCGCGGACCTCGTACAGCTCGTAGTTCAGCGTCTCGGCCCCAGCTTGCTCCTGCGCCCAGCGCAGCCGGTCCGGGAATCGGTCGATCGCGATGACGCGGCCGGCCCCCAGCAGGTACGCACTGCGCATGGCCATCAGCCCCACGCCCCCGCAACCCCACACGGCGACCGTGTCCCCCGGTTGAATGCCGCACAGGTCCGCCGCCATGTAGCCGGTGGGCGCGGCGTCCGACAAGAACAGCGCGGTCTCGTCGCGCACGCCGTCGGGGATCTTGAAGGCGCCGTTGTCGGCGAACGGCACACGAATGTACTCGGCGTGGCTGCCCGCGTAGCCACCCAGCAGGTGTGAATAGCCGAAGATGCCGGCCATGGTCGACCCGAAGAGAACGTCGGCCATCTGGTCGCTGGGGTTGCTGTTGTCGCAGAGCGACCACTCGCCGCGCTGGCAGTACCAGCAGTGGCCACAGCCGACGACCGACACGACCACGACGCGATCGCCGCGGCGAAGCTTCTTCACCTCCGCGCCGACCTCGACGACCTCGCCCATGAACTCGTGACCGATGATGTCCCCCTGCCGCATCGACGGGATGTACCCGTCGAGCAGGTGCAGGTCCGACCCACACACGGACGACAGCTTCACGCGCACGATGGCGTCGCGCGGGCTGATGATCGTGGGGTCCGGGACGTTCTGGACGTCCAGGTCGTTGACGCCGTTCCAGCAAAGCGCGCGCATGTCACATCCCTCCGGTCGGTGAAGCGGTCACATCGGCGGAGACTTTCCGTGGCAGCCGCGGCGACGCGTCGGTGCGCGTCCGCAGCGCGCGGCCCAGGAAGCGGTCTGGCCCACGCCGGCCGGACGGACCCGCCGCGGAGACGACCTCTCCGGTTTCCATCAGCTGCTTGAACCGTCGCAGCACCCGGCGCACCTGCTGCTCGGGCGCCTCGCCGGCCAGCTTGGCGACGAACGTGGTCACCGCGTCGGGCACTTCACCCTCGGCGACCGCGGACAGGCGCACCTCTGTTCCGCGACCGCCCGGCGCATCCGCCAGCCCGATCGCCAGGCGGGCAATCACGTGCCCCGCTTGATTGAACACGCGCCAGGCCAGCGCGGCGTCGGGCAGATCCTCGTCCAGCTCCAGCTCGCAGGCCAGGCTGCGGCCGTCAGCTCCGCGAAGGCGCAGCCGCGCGTGGCGGGCGTCGGACACTTCCGCGGATTCGACGATGTCCGCGAAGGACGGCCAGCTCGCGACATCGCGCAGCGCGGTCCCCACCTCCAGTCGCGGGCGCAGGATCGTGACCGCGCGATCGACGGTGCGTCGCGCCTCCTCGATCAGATCGCGCCGCGCCGACTCCACGGGTCGCCAGCCGTCGCGCGGCATCCCAGTGACCGTGTTGATCCCCATCGCGCGATAGAGGCGGCACGTGCCGGTCAGCCCACGCTCCAGCAACAGGCCGCTGGCGGTGGCCAGGCCGAGTCGGCCCGAGCCGCGACGCCGGCGCCCGGAGGCCCACAGCCCGAGCAAGGTGCCTGCCGCGACGGACAGCAAGCGTTCAGCACCGCCGACGTTGATGCCGCGGCGGCGGATTGCGTGCGCGGGCACCGATGCGGTTCGGGCCTGCACGTCGCGCGTGGTTCGTTCGGGCGTTACCTGCGGGGCCATGGCTGCCTCCTTTTGTGTGCGGTGAACGTGTTGACGCGCGCCGCTGCGCCCATCGGGCCACCTCCGTAAACAGTCAAACGATGTGTTCGCCACCGCGCCCGCGGGCGATGGCCATGTTTTCGACGGGAGGTGCACGCATGGACAGGCAGCGCACGAACCAGGGGCTGGGATCGACCACCAAGACGGCGCAGGCACCGGCGGAGCCCATCCGTCCCCGCGAGGTCAACCGCGCCGACGCGGACCCGACGGTGAACCCGGAACCGGAGGACGAGAAGCGCCGCGCGCAGCGACCTCATCCAGGGTCGCCGCAGACGCCGAAGTGACGCGAATGCCCGGCCTCGGGGCGTGCCCCTGCCTTTCGCCCCGACGCCGGATCCTTAAGTTGCTGGCGGGCAAGGGAGGTGTTTGATGGCGATGACGACCGCGGATCTTCTGATCGAACGATTGATCGGCTGGGGGGTGGACACCGTGTTCGGCTTGCCCGGCGACGGCATCAACGGGATCTTCGAATCCCTCCGGACGCGCCAGGATCGAATCCGCTTCATCCAGGTCCGCCACGAAGAAGCCGCAGCCTTCGCCGCGTGCGGGTACGCCAAGTACACCGGGCGACTGGGCGTCTGCCTCGCAACTTCGGGACCGGGCGGCATCCACCTGTTGAACGGCCTCTATGACGCCAAGCTCGACAACCAGCCGGTGCTGGCGATCACCGGTCACACCTTCCACGACCTGATCGGCGCGCACTATCAGCAGGACGTCGACCTCGACAAGCTCTTCACCGACGTCGCCGTGTTCAACGAGCGGGTGATGGGGCCCGCGCACGTCGTCAACATGGTCGACGCCGCCGTCCGCCACGCCATCGGCCGGCGCGGCGTGGCCCACCTGACCATCCCGAAGGACATTCAGGACTGGACCAGCAAGGACGAGGAGCGCTCGAAGGCCAACATCCCCCACCACAGCGGGGGCGACGGCATGATGAGCGTGCAGCCCATGCCGACGCCGGACGAGCTGCGCCGCGCGGCCGAGCTCCTGAACGCCGGGTCCAAGGTGGCGATCCTCGTCGGCCGCGGCTGTCTCGGCGCGCGCGCCGAGGTCACGGCCATCGCCGAAGCGCTGGGCGCGCCCGTCGCGAAAGCGCTGCTGGGAAAGGCGGTCCTTCCCGACGATAGCCCCTACACGACGGGAGGCATCGGCCTCCTGGGCACCGCGCCTTCGGTGGACGCGATGAAGGAATGCGACACGTTGCTGCTGGCCGGCACGAACTTCCCGTACATCGAGTTCCTGCCCAAGCCCGACAAGGCGCGCACGGTGCAGATCGACGTCGACGCGGCCCGCATCGGCACGCGCCATCCGGTGGAGGTCGGCCTCGTCGGCGACTGCGGCCGCGTCCTGGCGGCGCTGCTGCCGCTGCTCGACCGAAAGAGCGACCGCAGCTTCCTCGAACGCGCGCAGAAGCGCATGCGTGAGTGGAACGAGCTCATGGAGACGCGGTCGACCCGCGACACGATGCCCATGAAGCCGCAGGTGGCGGCCGCGGCGCTGGACCGCTGCCTGGCCGACGATGCGATCATCGCGGCCGACTGCGGGACGGTGACCACCTGGGCTGCCCGCCACCTGCGCATCCGCGAGCGCACGTTGTTCAGCGCGTCGGGGTCGCTGGCGACCATGGCCAACGGGCTGCCGTACGCGATCGCGGCGGCGGTGGCTTACCCGGGGCGGCAGGTCGTCGCCGCGTGTGGTGACGGCGGCCTCACGATGCTGATGGGCGAGCTGGCAACCATCGCCAAGTACAAGCTGCCGATCAAGATCGTCGTCTTCAAGAACAACGCGCTTGGCGAGATCAAGTGGGAGCAGCTGGTGATGGAGGGCAATCCGTCGTTCGGCGTCGACCTTCAGCCGATCGACTTTGCGGGTGTCGCGCGCGCCTGCGGGATTCGCGGCTACACGCTGGAACGGCCGCAGGACGCCGACGCCGTCATGCGCGAGGCCTTCGCGCAGCCTGACGCCGCGCTGGTCGAGGCGGTCATCGACCCGAACGAGCCGCCGATGCCGGGCCACATCAACAGCACGCAGGCGCTGAACTTCGCCAAGGCGCTGGCCCGCGGCGACGAGAACCGCTTCGCCATCATCAAGGACGTGCTGGGCGACAAGGTCCGCGAAGTCGTCTAGCGCGGGCCTATCGCGTTGACGGAGCTGGGCTTTGCCCAGCGGAGTCGTCGCGGGAAGTTCAAGGAACCCTCTCAGGGTTCCTGTCTAATTGTCCGCGCGTGATCGCCGTCCAGCCGGCGGCGATCAACGCGGCGCCGAGCACCAGGAACGCCACGTCCCACGACAGCTGGTCGTCGCCCGGGTGGACGTGGTGAATCTGCAGCAGCTCATGGTCGATCATCCCCTCGACGACGTTGAACAGGCCCCAGCCCAGCGCCAGCGACCCGGCGAAGGCGCGCGTCGATCGCACGACGTCCGCACGCCCCGTCGCGCGCCACAGCAGCGCCAGTCCGGCGACCGTGGTCAGCCACGTGAAGGCGTGAAACAGCCCGTCCCACACCATGTTGACCTTCAGGTTGACGAGGTCGGTGGCCGGCAGCCGCGCCGTCAACATGTGGTGCCATTGCAGCAGCTGGTGCAGCAGGATCCCGTCGACGAATCCGCCCAGGCCAATGCCCAGCAGCGCGCCCGCCGCAACCAGCGGTCCGAGACGCGGGTGCTGGCGGTCATCCATCAACCGCGATCCTGAGAATCGGACAGCGGGCCCTTCATGCGGTGAAGGCCCCAGCCGATCGCCGCGAACACGGCGAACGGCGCGACGGTGATCGCCAGGTTGGTCCACGGGTGTTGCCCGCACACGACCTGGCGCACGAGCCGGGACGTGGGGCACCCCGGGCACGCCGTCGCTGCGCGCGAGTCGATCAGCACCGCGATCATGGCCAGCAGCTGCGAAAGCCCCCGCATCCCTGCCTCCTAGGCGAGGCTGTGAAGTTGGGGCCCCGTCGCCGCGACGCAAGCGCCGCCTGCCGGGCGGGTGCCCAGTTGCGCGCAACCAGGACAGCTCCTAGGCGGACTTCGCAAGCACGGCACCGCGCGTCGCGCTCTGGCTATAGTACGCGGCCATGGAGCAGCGCGGGTTGAATCGGCGGACTTGGGTGGCGGGCACGGCGGCGGCGGCGCTGTTGTCCACGGCAGGTGGTGCGGCGCGCGCCGC
>JBJMQQ010000068.1:0-21304 GCA_045802645.1 Polyangia bacterium | reverse complement strand
TCCAGAGTGTCCAGAATGTCCACGCAATGAACAAAGACCCCGGCGCCAAGCGCAACCCCCTTTCCGCGCCGGCGCTGCTGCGCGCGCTGCCCCGCGCCGTCGACGACCGGCCGATCTGGGCCCAGCTCAACATCACCTGGCGTTGCAACCTCGATTGCGCGTACTGCACGGAGTACGACAACCAGAAGGACCACATCCCGTTCGCGGACCTTCTGACGCGCATCGAGAAGTGCCGCGAGCTGGGCGTGCTGCACACCGACCTCATCGGCGGCGAGCCGCTGCTGCATCCCGACGTCGAGCGGCTGTTCGAGGAGATCCGCGCGCGCGGCATGACGTCCGGCATGACGACCAACGGCTTCTTGCTGACCGAGCAGAAACTGGATCGGCTGCTGGAGGCGGGGCTGGGGCGGCTGCAGATCTCCGTCGACGGCGTGCGCCCGACGAAAGAGACGCCGAAGTCACTGAAGACGCTGCAGAAGAAGATCGAGCTCTGCGCCGGCCGGCCGATCTGGTTTCGCGTCAACACCGTCATCTGCGACGAGACGCTGGACCAGGTCGAAGAGGTCGCGCGCTTCTGCTTCGAGCGCGGCGTCGGCGTGAACTTCTCCGTCGTGCACGAGCGCGGCCGGTTGCGTCGCCGCCTCAACAACGCGCGCTACATCGAGAAGGTGCGCTGGCTGCGCTCCGAGAAGCAGGCGGGGCGTCCCGTCGCGACGCCGTATTTTCTCCTCGATTACTACGAGAAGACCCTGAACGGGCAGCCACCGGAGTGGACCTGCCTGGCCGGTCAAAAGTGCTTCTACGTGGCCGCCGACGGGCAATTCCATTTCTGCGCGCACGTGCCGCCGGCCGCCAATTTCAGCGACGTGACCGCCGCCGATCTGGCGCGGTGGGGCGGCGCCAAGGGGTGCGAAAAGAACTGCGGCGTGGATTGCTGCACGCACACGTCGCTCCCCTACTCGGCCCTGGGGTCGGTCATCGTCTCCGAAGTCGGCGGTCGCGTCGGCGCGCTGGTCGGGAAGACGAACCAGCGGTTCAACGGGTAGTTCCAGACCAGGTAGACCAGCGCCGCGACGATCGCCTTCGACGCGGGGTAGGGCAGCCGCCCAAAGCGGGTGAAGAGCCACACCCCCAGCGTGTGCAGACCCGAGGAGCCGGCCTGCACGATCAGGAAGCGTCCGAAGGCCGGTCCGGTCGGGGCGTGGCGCGCTGAAAACGCCCACTGTTTGTTGATCGTGAAGTTCGCGAGCGAGCCGACGATGCTGCCAATCCAGGTCGACAGCACGTAGTTGAGGTGGGCCAGCTCGGTCAGCCCGATGAGCGTGCCGAAGTCCAGCGCCGTCGTGAACAACGACGTCAGGACGCTGCGAAGAAAGACGTGCCGGGGCGTCCCGGCGGTGGCGGTCATCAGGGCATCTTGCCGGTGCTCTTCGCGGATTCCAATTCTTCCCGAGGAGGGTCGTTCCAGAGCCGCTGGCCCATGCGCACGTCGGTTCCCAGCGCCGGGACCAGGTCGCCGGCCGCGCCCGCCGGCGCGAAGACGATCACGGTGGAGCCGAACGTGAAGTGACCGAGCTCGGCGCCGCGCGCGTACAACCGACCGACAGCGAACGGCGCGGGGCCGACCCAGTCGGCGCGGCCGTGCCCCTCCAGCTCGATCCCGCCCACCACGCTGGCGCCCACCAGCACCAGCAACAGGTCGGTCGCGCCGCCGGCGCGGACACGGACCACGGCGCGCTCGTTGCGCTCGTAGACGCCGGGGATCTGGGCCAGCGCCTGCTCGTTCTGCGGGAAGAACCGCCCTCCGACCCAGCGCACGTCGACGAGGTGACCGCTCACCGGCGCGTGGATGCGGTGGTAGCCGCGCGGGCTCAGGAACAGGACGGCGTAGGCGCCACCCACGTAAGCGTCCAGCGGCAGCGGATCGGTCGGGGCGCGGCCGTTGACGACCCGCGCGAAGGACAGGGGGTGTCCCTTGACCACCAGGCAGGTGTCGGCCTGCAGCGTGCCGGCGGCGATCAGGCGGCCGTCGACGGGCGCGGCGATGCCGGCCGGATCGATCGGGCGGGCGTCCGGGCGCAGGCTGCGCAGGAAGAAGTCCTCCAGCGAGGTGAACTGCGCGAGGTCGCTCACCGCGCAATCGTCGAGGCGAATCTGGTCGTGGCGGACCCACAGACGCATGAGGGCCTGAATCAGCCGGCGCGGCCGCCGCGCGCGCGCCACCCGCCGGGCAAGCCGGTTGATCGCGCGGTGCGGAAACAGGTGATAGGCGCGCAGGAACGGCGCGCTGCGGAGCAGGCTCACGAGCAGGTGGGCTCGGCGCAGGTGCAGGCTGGGACGACTGGGCCCGGATCCGCGCAGGTGAGGGGGGCGGCGCGCGTCATGGCCACGTCGGCCACGCTTCCGCCCGGCGCGACGACGACCGTCATCGAGACGAGCTCGTACCCGTCGAGCGCCACCGCCAGCCGCAACGTCCCCACCGGCAGGTTGGTGAAGAAGTAGGATCCCTTCCCCTCGTACGAACACATGTGCCGGCCAGCGATCCCGACCTTGGCGGACAGGGGCCTGCCGCTGCAGCGGTCGGTCACCACGCCGCTCAGCATCCCTGCGCCGACGCGCGCCGTGCAGCGCCCCGTGAGCTCGTCGCAGAACTGGTCGGTCGTGCAGCCGGCGGCCGTGCAGGGCTGCGGCGCCGCGTCGGCCCGTCCCGCGTCGCGTGGTTCGCGGTCGGCGGCGACGTCGGCGTGCGCATCGCGCGCGGAGGGGCGGGCGTCAATCATTGGGCCGTCGCCCCTGCCGGCGTCGTGCGTCGGGAAGAGCTGGTCGTTGGACAGCGGGCGCATGTCGCAGCCGGCCAGGGCGGTGATGCCCGTCAGCGCGACGGCGGCCAGCCCCAGCCGCGCCACCCGCGCGATCCGATCACGGCGCCTCACCCCCACTGATATGCCGGACCGTCGAAAGAGGGACATCATCCCGGCCTTCAAAACGCCACCGCGACGCCTGCCGCGGCGGCCGCGGCACCCCAGGCGCGGCGCGCGCCGTCGACCAACACCCACTGGGCCGCGTAGCGGAGGTCCACGAACGCGCGCCACGCCGCGTGCAGCTGCACGTCGGCGCCGACCCCGGCGGCGATCGCCGGCGCGAAGGGGTCGCCGGCGGTCGGCCCGTCGCTCGCGCGGCGCACCACGGGTCCACCACCGGCCGCCGCGAACAGTGTCAGCTCCAGCCCGGCGCGCACCGCCCAGCGCGGCCCCGCTTCCAGCCAACCGGCGTAGCGGTCCAGCGTGTAGCTCCCGGGCTGGTCGTGGCTCGAGCGGGCCAGCTCCGCGCGCGCGCCCGCGAACCAGGCGCCGAGGCGCAACCGGTAGCGCAGCGAGAGCCCCAGCTCCGCCCCCGGCAGGCCCAGGGGGGCGGCGGCGACGGCGAAGGCCAGGCCCAGCGTCTGCGGCGGCGGCTCCCGCGGCCTGACCGGCGAGCGCCCCGCGTCGAATCCCGCCACCAACGTCGAGACCACCTCGGGCGTGAACGCCGACTCGAAGGTCGGCGAGCCCTCGTCGCCGCCGCGCGCGCGTGACGCCGCCGCGGTGCCGTCTGCCCACGCGGCCCGCCCGAGGTCCAACCGCTCGCCCGGCCGCAGGTCGACGTCCGCCTGCTGCGCCGGGCCCGCAGCGGCGCCGCGCAGGATCCGGTAGCGGCCGGCCGGCAGCGCCAGGCGCAACGGCGCTCGCCCGCTGTTGTACGCCTCGGCGAAGATCGGGCGCCCGGTGCCCGCCGCAATCAAGTAGCGGCCCGCCGGCGCGCCGGAGAGATCCAGCCGCGCCCGCCGCCCGCGCAGATCGATCGCCGGCACACGCAGGTCGCCGCCGGGCGGGGCGAACCACGGGCGCTGGCCGGTGAGTCGCTCGGTGTTGAAAGCGACGAAGGCGACCAGCTCGCCGAACGAGACGACCTCGTCGCCGTCCGCGTCGGCGGCCCCCGCCAGCCCCGACGCCAGCACGTGCGAGAAGTAACCGGCGCCGAGGTCGCCCACCTCGCCGGCCGGCTTGCCCGAAGCGGCCGCGGTGAGCACGCCAATGCGCACCTCGTCGGCGCGGCGTTCCAGCTCCGACGCCTGCGCCGTCAGGTCGGGTCCCAGGTCGCTGTCGGCGCCCCGTTCGGTGAACAGGCTCTGCGACCGGCAAGCGTCCAGGAACAGGAACGTGCGCAGGTTCGGGGCCGCGCGCGCCAGCTCGGCCACCGCGGCGCGCAGCTCGTGGCCGGTGATGGCAGCCTCGGGCGCGCCGTCCGGTTTCAGCAAGATGCGCCCCTGCAGCCCGTGCCCCGCGTAGATCACGTACAGCAGCGGATCGGGCGCGCCGGGGGGACGGCGCGCGAGCGCGCTCGCCACTTCGGCCAGCGCCGCCGAGAGCGCCGCCCGCGTGGGGGGCGCGTCGGGGCGGGCGGTCAGGCCGGCCCGGGCCAGCCCGGTCTCCGTCTCGGCGTCGAGCTCCGTCAGCAGCCACAGCCGCGCCGGCCGGCCGCCGGCATCCAGCCCGCGCAGCAGCAGCGTGAAGCGGACCGCGTCGTCGTCGGCGAAGCGCAGCGTCGGCAACCCGGCGCGCCCGCCGTTGTACCCGATCACGATCGCGTAGACGTCTGCGGGCGCATCGGGGGCCGCGGCCGCGGCGCCGCCCGCAGCGACGGCGATGGCGGCGACCGCCGTCGCTGCCGCCAGGACGTAGGCGCGCCACGGGGAGGTCACGGCGAGACCAGCAAGACGCCGGACAGTTGCGGCAGCGGCAGATCCAGCGGCGGGACGCCCGGACGGGTTGGATCGACGTGCGTCGCGGCCGCGCGCAGCCGCGCCTCGTCGACGGGCACCGGCGAGAAGAGCGCATACAGACGCAGCCGCCCGGGGCGGTGTCCGCGCTGCAGGTCGACGCTGGGGCCCACCGTGACGGGCCGGTCGCTGGGAGCCGTCGCGACGGGCGCGGTGCCGGGCCGCGGCGCGTACACGTGAAGCGCGCCGGCGTCGTCGATCCCGACGACGGTCGTGAACATGGCGCTCCGCAGGCCGCGCACGCTGAACTGGACGTAGTCGGACAGCGTGACCCGCCCTTCACCCGACGCCGGCAGATCCGCGACCAGCCGCAGCGGGCCGGGATCGCCGCCGCGTGCACGACGGCTGGCGTAGACGAGCAGCGTGGCGGGGACCGCCATGGCTTCGTCGTCGGCGCCGCCGCGCCAGGTGACGTCGGTGCGCGCCTGGGTGGGCGCG
Source organism: Polyangia bacterium (assembly GCA_045802645.1). Taxonomy (GTDB): domain Bacteria; phylum Myxococcota_A; class Polyangia; order Fen-1088; family Fen-1088; genus JADGRB01. The sequence continues at coordinate 16,047 of JBJMQQ010000068.1, read as the reverse complement.
TGTGGCGCGGGGCGGGCCACCAGCAGCAGGGCCGCCGCGGCGGGCGCGATCAGCAGCGCGGCCGGCCACCAGCGCCGCGCGCGGGGGGCGCGCATCCCGGGCGCGCGCGCGCCACCGACCGCCGGCTGGGTGCCGAGTGCAGCCACCAGGCGGGCGCGCGCCCGCTCTTCGGCGACGCGCCCGCCGGACGCGGCCAACCCCGCGGCGGTCGCGCTGAGCCCGTCGTAGTACGCGCGGCAGGCGGCGCAGCGGCGCAGGTGTGCGCGCAATCGCGTCTCCTCGGCGATCGACAGGTCACCGGCGACCGCGCGCCCGATCGTCCGCCGGTGAAAAAGCAGGCTCATGGCTCGCTGACCTCGCGCAGGGCCGCGCGCAGCTCCGGATCGCCGGCCGCGCGGGCCAGCAGCTTCATCCGCAGGTACTTGCAGCGACGCGCCGTGATTCCGACGGCGGCCGCGACCTGATCGTGGGTTTGCTCTTCGATCAACGACAGCTGGAAAACCGCCGCCTCCTCGGCTGACAGGGTCGCGCTGAAGCGGACCACCGCCGCGCGCAGCCGCTGGCCCCGCGCGGCCGCTTCCGGATCCGACGGGGCGATCAGAGCCTCATCGTCGACCGCCACGCGGGCCTCGGGCCGCCGCCCCCGAGCCCGCAGCAGCTCCTTGCAGCGGTTGACGGCCACCGCTCGCAGCCACGGGAGCAGCTCGCCACGCGCCGGATCGAACATGCCCGCCATGCGGTGCACCAGCAGCCACAGCTCCTGTGTCGCCTCTTCGCGCTCGAAGGGGTCGGGAAAGAACCGCGCGACCAGCGGCCGCAGCACGGGCGCGTACGTGTCGTAGACGGTCAGGAACGCCTCGCGGTCACCGGCGCGAAAGCGCTCGACGGCGGCGCGCTCGACGGCGGCGGGGATGACAGAGGCGGGGGCTGCCACGGGCTCTCCTCCGCCAGGGTATCAAAGTGGCGCGGCGGCGGTGGGGCGGGCCCTACCAGATTGATCCGTTTGAGCATCCACGGCGACACGATGGCGCCGCGCGCGCCGCGGCGGCGCCAGATCCAGTCGTGGACCAGCACCAGCGGGGCAGGGGGGGCCGCGTAGAACCGCGCGCGGGCGCCGCGGTACGCGAGCGGGACGACCAGCAGATCGGCGTGGCGGGTGCTCTCGGGCGGCGCGGCCGGATCGAAGCGCGCGGTCACATACGAGATGTCGCCGCCGCGGTCGCGCAGCAGCGCGCGGGCGGCGGCCACGTGTCGCGGGTTGGCGTCGACGACGATCAGCGCCGCGTCGGGCAACAGCTCGCGCAGCAGCAAGGCTGTCCGGGGGAACAGCGCGCCGCCGATGATGCACACCCGGCGGAGAGCCCCGCGGTCGACGCCGGCCAGCAGCGCGGCCAGCGCGCGGCGGTGCCGGTCCAGCACCAAGCGCCGCCACCACGGCGACCCCAGCGGCAGCCGCTCGAGCAGGTCCAGCGCCGCGGGGACCAGGCCCGCGGCGGCGCCGGTGAGCCCGGTCATCCAGCGCAGCAGCGGCGGCCACGGGCTGGCGCACACGCGAGCGTCGCCATCCTCGACCGCGGGCAAGGTGCTCCAGTGCGCCGACGGCGCCCGATGGTGCTGCGCGTGGTGGCCGTCGTTGAACCAGAGCCAGTTGTAGATTCGTCCGTAGTGGTCGACGGCGGGCGCCGCGCCGGCCGCCGCGTGTTCGTAGTGCCCCTGCAGCGCGCACAACCCCGCGGCGAGGGCCCAGGCGGGTGAATACACGAGCAGCCACGCCGCCGGTCCGAGCTTGCCCAGAGCCGCCCAGAAGCCGGCGAGGACGATGACCTCGACAATCGCGCCGGCGCGACGCGGTGGTGCGAGCGGTAGCCCGTGGTGCCGCAGATGGCGCTGGGCCCACCAGGTCTGCGGGACACCCAGCAGCACCGTGAGGTAGAGCGCCAGCGCGCGGTTCGCGGCTGGCGCACGGAAGAGCGGCGTGTGCAGATGAATGTGCGCCACGGTGTTGGACGCCCAGACCAGGCTGACCGCCAGCGCGGCGATCCACGGGGCGCGTGCCGCTGGCACGGCGCGCGGGGCGACCACCAGCAGCACCGCCACGAGCACCCCGTGAAGCAGCGCCGCCGCCAGGACCCGAGCGTCCTGGCGCGAGCTGCGAAACGGCGACGCCACGCACGCGCTCCTTCAGCCCCGGCGCCGCCCACGGCCGCGCCGGCGGACGGCCGCCGCCAGGGCCAGTGTCGCGGCCGCCAGCGCGGTCAGCCCCGCACCGCCCAACCTCCCGCCGGCCAGCGCGCATCCGCTGCCGCTCCCCGGGGTCACGGCGGACGTATTGCCCGCACCGCCGTACCCACTCGGGGCCGGGGTCGCGCCGCCGGTCCCCCGCGCGCTGCCGCCGCCCGCGGTCCCCCCGATGCCAGCGCCGCCGGAGGCGCCGGCTGAAGCCGAGACGCCGCCTCCTCCCGCGACGCCGCCTGTCCCCACGACACCGCCCGCGCCTGCGCCGCCGCCGCCTCCCGCCACACCGCCGGCGTCTCCCCCGCGGCCGCCGGGTTCGCCCCGGCCACCGGTTCCGGGCGGGGCGCAGCAGCCGGGGCCGCCTGGGGGCGGGCAAGCCCCCGCCAGCGTGATCGCGCAGCTGAACAGAGCGGGCGTGCAGTCGATGGTCGCGACGCCCAGGCCCTCGCTGGCCAGATATGCGTCGGGCGTGGTCGGCGCGTCGCTGAGGGCACGGATGTTCCCGTTGTTCACCATCGCGCCGTTCACCCGTCGCGCGCCGAACGAGACGCAGTGGCCGGCGCTGGCCGCTGCGCCGATCTCCTGCCATTGCTCGCGGCACAGCGCCTCCTCACCAGGCTTGCACGAGTAGTAGAGATAGCCGCACGTGGGCGCCGTGTAGCACCCGGTCGGCTCCGCGATGGCGGCGACGCCCTGGATGCGAACCCGAAGGGCCGTGGCCGGATTGGCGGCGTCGGGCTCGAAGGTGACACCCGTCGGGCGGACCAGCGCGCCCTGTATGTCGCTGGCGCGCGCCACACGCGCGCCAACCGCAGAGATCGAGACCACCATCAGGACCAAACCAAGCCAGTCGGATCTGCGCATCGTCGCCCTCCTGCCGTTCCTATGCCGGCGGCGTCCGCGGCGGACAAAACGACGGCGCGAAAAAGCGGCGACCACAAGCGGCGTCTTGTCCGTTCCACGCCGCCGCGGCATACGGACCAGGACGATGCCCAGACCGGCCGCATGCAGGACGCCCGGCCTGGCGGCGGTGGTGCTCGGCGCCAAGCTCCTGACAGTCGCGTTGCGGATCGGCGACGGCGCGGGCCGCGGGCTGTGCTCGTTGTGGGCGCCCCTGGCGCTGATCCACCAGGACTTGTGGCTGGTCGTCCTGTTCGGCCTCGCCGAGGCGGCCGCAGCCGCGGCAGCCCGACGGCGCCCCACGCTGGCGCCGTCGGCGCGCGCGGCCATGACGTTCAGCTACGCGCTCATCGTGCTGTGGGTCGCCGTCAACGTGCCGGTGGCCCGCCTGTTTGCGACCCCGGCGACGTTTGCGTTCCTGCACGCGACCGGCGGCGCGCTGGGCGATTCGGCCCGCGTCTTCGTCACGCCGGCGAACGTCGCGGCCCCGCTGGCGGTCGTCGCCGTCGGCGTGGCGCTGGCGCTGCGCCCGTTGCGTGCGCCGGTCCGGCTGATCCCCGGGGTGGGGCTGGCGCTGGCGGCGGCGGTCGCGCTGGCCGGCGCCCCGGCGACCGCGCACGTCGCCACGCTGGGCTTGCACCGAAACGCCGTCATCACGCTGGTGCGCAGCACTGCCGCCCACTACCTGCCCGCCCGCTCGGAGGTAACTGACGTCACTGACGCCGCGTGCGCGCCCGCGGAGGGCGACGCCGCCGACCTGCGGGACCTGCGCGGCGCCGCGCGCGGTCGGAACGTGGTCTGGGTGATCCTGGAGTCGACGGCGGCGCGCTTCCTGGCGCCTTACGGCGCGGCCCGCGACGCGACGCCGAACCTCACGGCGCTGTCACGAGACGCCGTCCTCTTCGAATCCGCGTACGCCGCGTACCCGGAGAGCATCAAGGGGCTCTTCTCGATGCTGTGCGCGCGCCGCCCCCTCGCCGGACGTGAGGCGTCGGACCTGGGCGCCGGCGCCACGCCCTGCGACGCCTTGCCGGCGCGTCTGGCGGCCGAGGGGTACCGCACCGCCCTGCTGCATTCGGGCCGCTTCGCGTACCTGGGGATGAAGACCGTCGTGGCCGCCCGAGGTTTTCAACGCCTCGAGGACGGCGCCACCGTGGGCGGCGCCTTTTCGTCCAGCTTCGGCGTCGACGAGCCCGCGACCGTGCAGCGGTTGCTGGCCTTCGTCGACGGGTTGCGGCCCGACGAACGATTTTTCGCGCTGTACATGCCGATTGCGGGGCATCACCCGTACCACGCGCCCGGTGCGGGGCCGCGCCCGTTCGTCGAACGCGTCCCGGCCGACGCGTACGCCAACGACCTGTTCGTCGGCGACGCCGCTTTCGGCCTGCTCCGCGACGGGTTGCGCGCGCGCGGGCTGGACGATCGCACGCTCTACGTGGTGGTCGGGGATCACGGCGAGGCGTTCCTCGAGCACGAGGGGAACTTCGCCCACTCGCTGTTTCTCTACGAAGAGAACGTGCGCGTCCCCTTGCTGATCGCGGCGCCCGGGCTGACGCGAGGCACGCGGCGGGCGCCGCAGCTGGCGTCGGCGGTCGACGTGGCGCCCACCATCGTCGATCTGCTCGGGCTGCCGCCCTCGGCGCTGCACGAGGGGCGATCGCTGCTGGATCCCGCGCCGCGCCTGGTGACCTTCTTCACCGATCAGGGCGTCCCGCAGGCGGCCCTGCGCGAGGGGTGCTGGAAGTTCATCGAGGACCGCGAGAGCGGTCGCGCGCAGCTCTTCGACCTGAGCGCGGACCCGGGCGAGCGCCAGAACGTCGCGGCAGCCGATGCGGCCCGCGTCCGGCGCTACCGCGGCTGTCTCGCCTCGCGATGATGCGGGGGGTGATCAGCGGGCGTCGGGCGGCGTGGCGTCGCCGTCGGCCGGAACGGGCGGGCGGCAACCGGCGTCCGGGACCGGCGCGCCCCCGTCGGCACAAACCCATTTCCAGTAGCCGGACGGAATGGGCTTGCCCGTGTCGTCGGCCAGGCCGAACCCGCAGCCCGCGATCAGCCCGACCGCGGCGGCAATCAGAATGAGCCAGGCAGCTACGCGCGACATGGTCAGCTCCCGAACGGCAGGATCAGCCGGACGTTGACGGTTCGCAACGGCCCGTAGGCGCTACCGCTGAGGCTGCCCGTGGCGATGCGGTACGCGTACACGACGTCGAAGAGGTTGCGGACGTCGATGGCCAGCTCGGGGCGCAGCGGCAGCTCGAACCGGTGGCGTAGCGTCAGGTCGACGATCGTCGCGGCCGGCAACGTCGCGCCGTTGGTCGGCCCGGTGCGCAGGCCGCTGCCGAAGGTGACCAGCGCGTCCAGATGCGTGCGGCCACTGAGATCGGCGAGATCGAAGCCCCCGTTGGCCGTGACGCGTTGGGCATTGTCGGTCGCCTGGTAGCCCGTGTACGCGAGCTGGGCTGGCGTGAACAGGTACGCCGCCGACGCGATGCCGGTCCCCTGCGACAGCTCGAACGTCACGTTCGCGAACCCGTGCAGGCGGCGCAGCAGCGTCCAGACGGCGCCCAGCTCGAGCCCGGCGGCCCGCCCGCGCCGGTAATTGTAGTCGGCGGTCAGCGCGGTATCGCCCACCTCCGCGTCGTCCAGCGTGTGCCAGGACAGTCGCCCCCAGGCCGTCGCCGTCACACGCAGCGCGCGCAGCAGATCGGCGGCCACGCCCACTTCGGTGTAGGCGTCCTCTTCAGCGTAGAGCTGGGCCGCGATCGGTTGGCCCGGGGCGACCAGCCCCAAGACGCGCGCCGCCGCCGGCGCGTCGTACGTCGGTGGTTGCCAGAGGTAGCCGGCGAACGCGTGGGCCAGGAGACGCGGCGACAGCGCGTACGACGCGCCCATCCGGACGCTGGGGCCCCACAGATCACCGGTGGCGCCGTCGAAGGCGGCCCGCTGCCCGTCGAGTCGCACGCCCGGCATCAACGTCAGCTTGCCGAGCGCGATCCGGTCCTGCGCGTACACCGCCCCCAGCGAGATCGACACCTTGTCGGTGCCGCCCACCGTCGCCGCCGGATCGGGACCGCCCGCCGGCGACGCGTCGTCGCGCGCGTACGCGGTGTAGTCCACCGCGTTGCGCTGCACGTCGACCCAGACGCCCGTCTTCAGCTCGTGCCGGCCGAGGCCAATCGTCTGGTTGATCGCGCCGCCCGCATGGCGCACGCGGTGCGTGACGTCGCTGCAGGTCTGGCCCGGGTCCGCCGTCGCGCCAAGCTGGCGGACGGTGTCGCAGCTCAGCGTCGACGTCTCGTCGCGCACGAACGGCGAGACTTGCACCGCGGCGCGCGGGCCGAAGTCGTGGAACCAGGTCAGCGCCCCGAACAGGTCCAGCTCGGACTCGGTCGCGTCGGCGTCGAACGGCACGAAATCCGGCGGCTGGTTGCCGTATTGATCCGGCCCCCGCACCGCGCCCGCCGGCGCCGCCGAGAGCGGTGACAGCGTCGGGTCGATCGGGATCTGATAGTGGGTCTGGCCGTACGCGCCCAGCAGCTGCAGGCGATCGGCGCCGCCCAGGCGCTCCTCGACGCGCAGGAACGCGTGCCCGTCGTGCAGGCGGTCGTGGAGGATGGGCGACGCCGCGGGCGGGTCCAGGCCGCGGGCTGTCGTCCCGGCGCTGCCCGCTGCCATGATCGAGAACGGCCCCGACCGAAAATCGCCGGCTTCCTGCCAGCGCAGCGTCCCGTACGTTCCGTACAACACCTGCGCCTCGGCGTACGGCTTCGGTCCGGGCCGCCGCGTTTGAATGTCGACGACGCCGGCGATGTTCTCGCCGAACTCGGCCGGCAAGCCGCCCAGGATCACGTCGGCCCGGTCGACGATCTGCGCGTCCAGGAGCTGCTGCAAGTGGCTCTGCGCCGACGGGGGCAACGTCACGCCATCCACGCGCAGCTGCAGCCCGGCGAAGTTCCCGCGCAGGTGGACGGCGCCCTGGTCGTCGCGCGTGAACCCCGGCTGCGTGGCCAGCACGTCGTTCAGCGCGCGGGTCGTGCCACCCGGAAGCGCGTCGATCCCGGCCCGGGTCACCGTCGCGGTGCTGGTCCCGTCGCGGCCAGGCAGCGCCTGCGGCGCGTAGACGAAGGTCACGTGCTCCGCCGCGGCGTCGGCGGGATCGAGGCGCAGGGCCAGCCCCTCGACGGGGGCCCCGACCTCGAAGGCGTAGCGAAGCGTCCCGAACCCGGGGGCGCGCACGTCCAGCACGTAGGGCCCCGGGGGCACGGGCGGGATGCGGAACCGTCCCAGCCGATCGGTGTCGGTGGCCTCGACCGGGGTCTCCGTACCGCCGGGCGCGGCGCGCAACAGGACCAGCTGCGCCTCGGGGACGGGGACGCCGCGCCTGCTCAGCACTTGCCCTTCGACCTCGGCGGGTGCGGGCGCCGCCGGCGCCGCCGGCGCGCAGAGCAGGGCCACCGTCAGCGCGGCGGCCGCGGAAACAGCCCGCATCAGCCGGCGGCTGGCGCGGACGCGATCTGAACCAGAAACTCCAGGCCGTGTTCGTGCGCCGCGTGCTGCGCCGCCGCCACGAAACGCTCGAACTCGCCCGTGGGCGCTTCGGCGCAATCGAGCCGGATCCGAACGCGCCGACCGACGTACGCCGGGTGGTGTTCGGCCAGAAAGCCGTCCAGCGCGTACGCCATGTAGCGGTTGATCTTCTCTTCGATCTGCTTCAGCTGCTGCGGGTGGGCGCCCCAGGGCCGGCGCTCGATCATGACCAGCACGACGTCGCCGCTCTCGGGGTCGGTCGTGATGAGGTCGAGGATCATCGGATTCTCGACGCCCGGTGCGCCGAACTCGGCCACCATCTGCTCGCGGCTCATCTTTTCCATGGCAGTTCCGTCAGGGGCCGCCCAGGCGGGCAGGCGGACTCCACAACGAGTATCATGTTTTCATGGGCCATCTGGGCGCGTTGCTACTGGACGTCCTGGTGCTTCTCCTGGTGCTGGCTGCCGTGGTTCCCCCGCTGCGGCGCGCAATCTTCACGCGCGTGATCATGCGGCTGGTGTCGCGGACGCTGCCCCGGATGGGCGACACCGAACGGATTGCGCTGGAGGCCGGGACCGTCTGGTGGGACGGCGAGCTGTTTTCGGGCAGCCCCGACTGGACGAAGCTGCTGCGCTTCAAGCCCGTCGGGCTGACCGCCAAGGAGCAGGCCTTCATCGACGGCCCCGTCGCCGAGCTGTGCGGGATGCTGGACGAGTGGCAGATCGAGAACGCCAAGGACCTGCCGCCCGAGGTGTGGCGGTTCATCAAGTCGAAGGGCTTCTTCGGGATGATCATCCCCGAGGCGTACGGCGGGTTGGGATTCTCGGCGGCGGCGCACTCGGCGGTCGTCGTGAAGCTGTCGAGCCGCAGCCTGACGGCGGCGGTCACGGTGATGGTGCCCAACTCGCTGGGCCCCGCCGAGCTGCTGCTGCACTACGGGACCGACGCGCAGAAGAGTCACTACCTGCCCCGGCTGGCCGCGGCCGAGGAGATCCCGTGCTTCGCGCTGACCGGCCCCGAGGCGGGCAGCGACGCGGCCGCGACCGCCAGTGAGGGCGTGGTCTGCCGCGGGACCTGGCAGGGGCGCGAGATCGTCGGGATCCGGCTGAACTGGCGCAAGCGGTACATCACGCTGGCGCCGATCGCGACCCTCGTCGGCCTGGCGTTCCGGCTGCGCGACCCCGACGGGCTGCTCGAGCGCGGTCCCGAGGCGCCGGCGGCCGGCCCCGACGGCGACCTGGGCATCACGTGCGCGCTGATCCCGGCGAACCTGCCCGGCATCACGATCGGCCAGCGGCACGACCCGCTGGGCATCCCGTTCCAGAACGGCCCAACCGAGGGGCACGACGTGTTCGTCCCCGTCGACGCCATCATCGGCGGCGCCGCCTACGCCGGCCACGGCTGGCGCATGTTGATGGAGTCGCTGGCGGCGGGGCGGTCCGTGTCGCTGCCCGCTCTGTCGGTCGCCGGGGCCGAGTTCTCGGCGCGCGCCACCAGCGCCTACGCCCTGGTCCGCAAGCAGTTCGATCTGCCAATCGGGCGGTTCGAGGGCATCGAAGAGCCGCTGGCTCGCATTGGCGGGATGGCCTACCTCATGAACGCGGCCCGCGTCCTGACCTGCGGCGCCGTCGACGCCGGTGAGCGGCCGGCGGTCGTGTCGGCGATCGTCAAGGCGTACCTGACCGAGGGGATGCGCGCGTCGCTGGTGGACGCGATGGACGTGCGGGCCGGCGCCGGCATCTGCCGCGGCCCGCGCAACATGCTGGCGCGCGGATACATCTCGGCGCCGATCGCCATCACGGTCGAGGGGGCCAACATCCTCACGCGCTCGTTGATCATCTACGGGCAGGGCGCGATTCGCTGCCATCCTTATGTGCTGAAAGAGATGCGGGCGGCGGCGGCCAAGGACGTGGCCGCCTTCGACAGCGCGTTCTTCGGGCACATCGGCTTCATCCTCGCGAACGTCGCGCGGCTGGCCATCCCGGGGTTGGCGGGCGGCAAGCGCAGCGGTGCCGGTCCGCTGTCGCCCGTCGTGGGCCGCGGGCTGCGCCGGCTGGGGCGGGCCAGCGCCGCGTTCGCGCTGGCGTCCGACGTCGCGATGGCGACGCTGGGTGGTCAGCTGAAGCGACGCGAGAAGCTCAGCGGCCGGCTGGCCGACGCGCTGGCGTGGCTGTATCTCGGCTCGGCAGCGGCCAAGCGCTTCGTCGACGAAGGGCAGCGCAGCCAGGACTTGCCGTTCCTGCGGTGGAGCCTGGACCACGCGCTCTGGCGCATCGACGAGGCCCTGGAGGGCCTGTTGGCCAACTTGCCCAACCGGCCGGCCGCCTGGCTGTTACGCGCGCTGATCTTCCCGTTCGGCAGCCGCCGCCGCCCGCCCAGCGATCGCCTGGGCGCCGCCGTCGCGCGCACCATGCTGGAAGATCCGGCCGCCCGCGACCGGCTGACCGGCGACATCTACCTGCCCAACGCGGCGGACCCCGGGATGGGGCGGCTCGAGGCGGCATTCGCGGCTTGCCAGGCGGCGCTGCCGGTCGAGTCCAAGGTGCGCGACGCGGTCCGCGCGCGACGCCTGCCCCGCGATCCCGAGGCCGACCTCGCCGACCGGGCCGTGGCCGCCGGCGTGATCACCGCCGAAGAGCGGCGCCTGCTGGGCGAGGCGGAACGCCTGCGCGAGGACGCCATCCAGGTCGACGCCTTCGACGATCTGCGCCGCCCCGACGCCGAGCGGGTCGCCCCCGACGCGCGCCCGAAGCTGTCGGCCTAATCCGACGGTCTAGGCCGACGGTCTAGGCCGTCGGGCTAAGAAGCGCCCTTGACCCGCCGCCAGGGGGCCGCAACTTGGCGGCAGAGATGCAGGCGCGCCTTGCGTGGACGACGCTGGTCGCCGTCGCCGCGCTGGCGCCGGTGGCTCCCGCGCGCGCCGATCCGCCGCCGGCCGCCACGCAACAACCCGCCAGCCACCGCGAGCTGAACATCATCCCCATCGCGGGCGGCGACAGCGACGTCGGCCTCGGGATCGGCGAGGTCGCCGACTGGGCCCGCGTCGAGGGCGGGCACCCGCAGCCGTACAAGTGGAAGCTGGAGAACGGCGCGTTCATCACCTTCAACGTGCAGGCCGGCGGCCTGGTGATCCCGTTCCAGGACTACTACTTCTTGATGACCTGGTTGGACCTGGGTCCCCAGCACCGCACGCGGCTGGACATCCGACCGGCGTTCACCGACGAACGCACGTTGAAGTACTACGGGATCGGCAACGCCTCCCAGCGGCCGCCCGACTCCGTCGACATCCGGCAGACCGAGTATCGCCGCATGCACCCCACGCTGCTGGTCGAATCGCGGTCCAACCTGGGCGGACACTGGTACGCGCTGCTGGGGAACGTTTACACGCAGAACTGGCTGGACGTGCCGGCGAACAGCATCCTGGCCCACGACATCCAGTCGGGCACGCCCGAGGTGAAGTCGTTCCTGCGCGGCTTTGGCCCGCACGCGGTGGATCTGATCGAGCTGGGGATCCAGTACGACTCGCGCGACAGCGAGATCGTGACCCGCCGCGGGATGTTCCACTTCCTCGAGGCGCGGCTCAGCCCCGCCGTGCCGGGCTGGCTGCCGTACGCGTACATTCAGCTGGACGCGGCCGCTCAGTTCTACGTGACGCCGATCCCGCGCTGGCTGACCATCGCCTGGCGCGGCGTCGCGGACGTCATGATGGGCGATCCGCCGACCTACGAACTGGCGCGGTTCGACGAGACCCCGGCCATCGGCGGCAGCAAGGCCGTCCGCGGCGTGCCGGCCCAGCGCTATTACGGCAAGGTGAAGCTGTTTCAGAACCTGGAGGCGCGCAGCGAGCTGCTGCCGTTCAAGGTCGGCAAGAAGTCCCTGGTGCTGGGCCTGGCCGCATTTCTGGACGGCGGCCGGACCTGGAGCGAGATCGGCCAGGCCCACCCCGACCTGGACGGGACCGGCTGGGGCCTCAAGTACGGCGTCGGCGCCGGGCTGCGGCTGCAAGAAGGGCAGACGTTCGTCGTCCGCGCCGACCTGGCCTGGTCGCCCGACGCGCAGCCGGTGGGCGCCTACTTCGCCGCGGGCCAGATTTTTTAGAACCCGCGGTGACATAAAACGACGCCCCGGAGCAATAGGGGGGCATGAAAGCTAGCTCTCGTCGGGTGGTTGCGGGGTTCGCGGGTGGACTGATTCTCGCTTTTTCGGCCGGGTGCGGAGGCGGCTCAGGCGGCACGCGCGCCGGCTCCGGCGGCAATGCCAGCGGCGGCAGTCCCGCCACCGGCGGCACGGGCGCCGGCCAGACCGGCGGAAGCGGGACCGGTGGGGCGTCGGGCGGCACGGGGGGGACGACGGGCGGCACGACGGGAACGACAGGTTCAGGGGGCAAGGGCGGTGGCGCGGGAGGCACGGGCGGCGGCGGCGTCGGAGGACACAGCAGTGGGTCCGCCGGCGCCGCCGGGGCGGGGCCGACCGGCAGCGGCGGGGGTGCGGCGGGTGGCAACGGCGCGACCGGCGGCACGTCGACCGGCGCCGCCGGCGCTACTCAGACAGAGCTGGTGACGTCCGGCCCGAGCGCCTACTGGAACACCCAGGCCGCGGTGACGGTCGTGACCGGCGGGACCGCCGATCTGACGATCGATCAGACCAGCAAGCTCCAGCGCTTCGACGGGTTCGGTGGCTGCTTCAACGAGATGGGCTGGGACGCGTTGTCCGTGCTCCCCGCCGACCAGGTCACGAACGCGCTGAAGCTGCTGTTCGATCCACACGAGGGCGCGAGCTTCCTCTATGGGCGGCTCCCGCTTGGCGCCAGCGACTACTCGATGAGCACGTACACGCTGGACGACACGGCCGGCGACTACGCGATGGCCAACTTCTCGATCGCGCGCGACCGGGAAAAGCTGATCCCGTACATCAAGGCCGCGCTGCAGATCCGGCCGGACATCCACCTGTGGGCCAGCCCCTGGATCCCGCCGGACTGGATGAAGGACAGCGCCGGTAACATGAAGAGCGACGCGCAGACCCAGACCGCCTACGCGCTCTACCTGGCCCGGTTCGTCGAGGAGTACGCGAAGGAGGGGCTGAAGATCGAGGCGGTCCACCCGCAGAACGAGCCGGGATACGCGAGCGTCAAGTGGACCCAGACGCTGTTCATCAACTTCTTCAAGACATACCTGGGGCCGCTCTTCGCGCAGCGGAGCGTGCCGGCCGAAATCTGGTGCGGAACCATGTCCGCCCCGGCGGACGGGACCATCGCGACCACGCTGGCCGCGGACACCGAGGCCATGAAGTACGTGAAGGGGTTCGGCCTGCAGTGGAACCTGCAGACCACCGTCGCGGCGCTCGCGTCGAAGGGCCCCGTCTGGCAGACGGAGCACAAGTGCGGCAACTACAACTTCGCGACGCCCTACTGGGACCAGAGTCGCTACAGCGCGAGCATGCCCCAGAACGATCACGCGTACGGCGAAGAGAGCTGGCAGCTCATTCGCGACTGGATCGTCGCTGGCGTGAACGCCTACAGCGCCTGGAACATGGTGCTGGACACCGTCGGCAAGAGCCTGACGGGCTGGCCGCAGAACGCGCTGCTGGTCGTCGACCGTTCTGCCAAGAAGCTGATCGTGACGCCGGCGTACTACGTTTTCCGCCACTTCTCGCAGTACGTCGCGCCGGGCGCGACGCGCATCAAGATCACGGGCAGCACGGACGCGCTGGCGTTCAAGAACCCGGACGGCAGCGTCATCACGCAGGTCTACAACAAGGGCACGACCGCGAAGACCACCACGGTCGCCGTCGGCAGCGCCTCGTACAAGTTCGACGTCCCGGCGCACGGTTGGGCGACACTGAAGACGGCGCCCTGATGTAGAACCGCTGGATGCGTCCTTCCGCCCTGGTCACCGGCGCCTCGGCCGGCATCGGTCAATGCTTCGCTGAACAGCTGGCCGCCTCCGGCCATGACCTGATCCTGGTCGCCCGCCGTCGCGATCGCCTGGAATCGCTAGCTGCGCGGCTGCGGGACGCTCATGGCGGGCAGGTCGAGGTGCTGGCCGCCGATCTCGCCGCGCCGGCGGGGGTCGACGCGGTGGCGGCCCGCGCCGCGAGTGCGCCGCTGGCGCTGCTCGTCAACAACGCCGGCTTCGGCGGCTACCGGGCCTTTGCCGAGGTGGACCCCAAGGTGGCCGACGAGCTGCTGTCGGTCCACGTGCGGGCGGTCGTTCAGGTCACGCGCGCCGCGCTGCCGGGCATGCTGGCGCGCGGGCAGGGCGGGGTGATCAGCGTGGCGTCGCTCCTGGCGCTGTCGGGCGCGGCGCCGGCCGGTGCGCCGCTCCCGCAGCGGGTCATCTACGCGGCGGCCAAGGCTTTCCAGCTGACGTTCACCCAGGTGCTCGCCGCGGAGCTGGCCGGCACGCCGGTGCGGGCGTCGGTCTGCCTCCCGGGCCTCGTGCAGACCGAGTTTCACGAGGTCCAGGGCATCGACACCAGCAAGATGCCGCCCCGCATGCAGCCGCAGGACGTGGCCCGCGCCGCGCTGGCCGGGCTGGCCAAGGGGGAGGTGGTCTGCGTCCCGGGGCTGGAAGACGCCGCGCCGCTGGCCCAGATCGAGGAAGCCCAGCGCGCGGCCCTGGCCGCCGCCCGCAGCGTCCAGCTCGCGACCCGCTACCGGGGCTGATCGAACCTCCAGGCTACCGAAAATCGGTCAGGTGCCGGCGACCACCCTTGGGCTGCTGGACCTTGTCTTGCGCTTGCTGGCACTCCACGCAGAGCTCGACGTAGGGCATGAGCTCGAGCCGCTTGGCGGCGATGGGCTCCTCGCACTCGACGCACAGGCCGAACGATTCGGCGTCACCGTCCAGGCGGGCCAGCGCGGCGATGACCCGGGCCAGCACGCCCGTACGGTTCCGGTTCCGGGATGAGGCGATCGATTGGGCCATCTCGGCCAGGGGCTGGGTGTCCTCGTCGTTCCCGACGGCGGCGGGCTCCTGGCGGGCCGCCTCGGGCGCGATGTCGCCGGCGGCGATGATCTCGGCCTTGAGGGCCAGCAAGCGCTGCCGGAAGTTCTGCCGCGCGGACGCGTTCATGGCGCCATTTTAGCGCGGCGGGCGGGCGTCTATCCGCCCCGCGTTCACCCCCTCCTACCTGCTCCCACTCGGCCATCCAAGAAAACCGATAAAAGTGATTTCGGGGCATTGAACGTTAAGGATTCGAACTTAGGGTGGCAAGGTCATCCGTTTTGGGATTGGCCTGCCGGCCACAGCCACACGAGGACTTAGCAGCATGGCGAACGGGACCGAAACACCTTCCACTTCAAAGACTTCCAACCGCGGGGCGGGCCCCGCCGCTAACGGTCAGGGAAGTAGTGGAAAGCGCGGCGAGCGGCAGAACGGGAATGGTCACGGGTCGCGCCCCTCCGTCGAGGTCGCGGGCGCCACACAGGGCGGGTTCTCGCAGGCGCTGCTGAACGCGCTGAATCGGTTCAAAGGCGGCGATTTCACGGTGCGGATGCCCGGCGATATCGTCGGCATCGAGGGGAAGATCGCGGATGTCTTCAACGACATCCTGGCGGTCAGCGAGCGGCGCACCGCCGAGACCGCCCGCGTCTGCCGGGTGGTCGGCAAGGAAGGGAAGCTGAAAGAGCGGATGCGCGTCCCCGGCGCCGTCGGCGGGTGGGCGGACGACATCACCGCGCTCAACACCCTCATCGACGACCTGGTGTGGCCGACGACCGAGGTCACGCGCGCCGTCGGCGCCGTCGCCAAGGGCGACCTCACGCAAGCCATGGCCCTGGACGTGGACGGCCGCCCCCTGGAGGGCGAGTTCCTCCGTTCGGCCAAGCTGGTCAACAAGATGATCGATCAGCTCTCGGTCTTCTCGTCGGAGGTGACCCGCGTCGCCCGCGAGGTCGGAACCGAAGGCAAGCTGGGCGGGCAGGCCCAGGTCAAAGGCGTCTCGGGTGTGTGGAAGGACCTGACCGAGTCCGTCAACCAGATGGCCGGCAACTTGACCGCCCAGGTCCGCAACATCGCGGACGTGACCATCGCGGTCGCCAGCGGCGACTTGTCGAAGAAGATCACCGTCGACGTTCGCGGCGAGATCCTGCAGCTCAAGGAGGCCATCAACACGATGGTCGATCAGCTGCGCGCCTTCGCGTCGGAGGTGACCCGCGTCGCGCGTGAGGTCGGCACCGAGGGGAAGCTGGGTGGACAGGCCGTCGTTCCGGGCGCCGCCGGCACCTGGAAGGACCTGACCGACAACGTGAACGCGATGGCGTCCAACCTGACCGGCCAGGTGCGCAACATCGCGGAGGTGACGACGGCTGTCGCCCGTGGCGACCTGTCGCGCAAGATCACCGTCGACGTGAAGGGCGAGATCCTGGAGCTGAAGAACACCATC
>JBJMQQ010000067.1:0-26622 GCA_045802645.1 Polyangia bacterium | reverse complement strand
TCAAGCTGCGGTAGCGCGACGCCGCCTCGGGGTCCAGGGTCACCGTCTTCTGCCCGTTGGCGCCCGTTTGGACCCACGAGCAGCCACCGTCCGCCGACGGTGGGCAGAGGTGGTACAGGTTCAGATCGTACTTATCCGCACGTGCGACGGCCGGCCACGCGAGCGCGAGCCCGGCCAGCAACAGGAGGCGCGGACGTGCCATGGCCGTGTACGGTACGGTTTGCCGTCGAAGAGTGTCAAGGAACCTCACCAAGCCCCGTTCTGCTACGTTCTTTGCCGCGATGCCTAACCGCCGCTTGCTCGTTCGTCTGGCGCTGCTCGCGGCGGTGCTCGGGATCGCCGCCGCAGCGGTCTTTGGTCGGGCGGGGAGCCACCGCGACCTCTGGCTGGAGGTGGCCCTCGCGGCCATTTTGGGCATCGGTCTTGGCGATCTGTTCACGTTGGGCCTCGAGCGCTTCGTCGGCCTGCGGTACCTGCACAGGGGTCGCCGCTCGCGTGGGGCGCGCGTCGCGCTGATCGCCGGCCTGGCGCTGGCGGCCGCCGGGTTCGTCGCGTTCGCGGCCGCCCGCGGGCATTCGCGCGCGCTCGAGACCGCCGCCGTCGTGACCGTCCTCGTCGGTGCGCTGTCGGCGGTGGTGGCTTTTCTTCTGCGGACCTTCTCCGTCTTCACGACCGTCTCGACGATGGGCGTGGTGCTGGGCGTGGCCTCGCTGGTCGTGGTGCTGGGCGTGACCAGCGGGTTCGAGCACGAGTTTCAGGACAAGGTCCTGGCCCTCAACGCCCACCTGATCGTGATGCCCTACGGCGACGCCGACGTGGACGGCCCCGAGATCGCCGAGATCGCCTCGCGGCTGAAGGGGATGCCGGGCGTCACCCGGATGGCGAAGTTCCTCTTCTCGGCCGGTGAGGTGATGATCGGGCGCATCGGCGCCAACCTGAAAGGGATCGATCTGAAGCAGGGCGCCGACGATCTCCGCCGCTCGTTGATCGTCGGGAGCCTGGACGCCCTCGAGCAGCCGGCCAGCTGCGCGCTGCCGGCCGGCACGCCCCGCAAGACCACCGACGACGTGGGCCGCATCGCGCTGGGGAGCGAGCTGGCGCATCACCTGCACGTGGGCGTCGGCGACTGCGTGTCGATCATGATCCCGTTCAGCTCGGGTGTCGGCGAGGCGCCCGTCGCTTACCTCTTCAAGGTCGTGGGCCTCTTCCGCATGGGCTTCAACGAATACGACACCCGCCTCGCGTACATCAGCATCGCCGACGCGCACCGCCTGGCGAACGCGCGCCGGCTGGTCTCCGGCGTCGAGCTGCGGTTCTCCGACCCGATGATGGCGCTGAGCGCGGCGCCCGACGTCCGGCGGCGCCTGGACGGACCCTACCGGATCATCGATTGGAAAGAGCTGAACCACAACCTCTTCATGGCGCTGACCATGCAGAAGGTGATCATCTCATTGCTGCTGGTGCTGATCATCGTGGTCGCGGCGTTCAACATCATCGCGTCGCTGACCATGATTGTTCTGTCGAAGGTCCGCGAGATCTCGATCCTGAAATCGATGGGGGCGCCGTCCGGCATGGTGGCCCGCATCTTCCTGATCGGCGGCACGACCGTCGGTGGCGTGGGCACCGGCCTCGGGATCGTTTTCGGTCTGCTCGTCTGCCTGCTGGCCCGGCTTTACGGTTACCCGCTGGACCCGAAGGTCTACCTGATTGGGTCGCTGCCGGTTCGCATCGCAGGGGGCGAGATCCTGGCGGTCGCCGCGGCTACGCTGGCCATCTGCTTTCTCGCCACGGTTTACCCGTCGCTGCGCGCCAGCCGCCTGCGGGCCGTCGACGGCCTCCGCTACACCTGAGGCAGCAGGCGCTACAGCTTCTGTGCGACGCCCGGCGAGATGGGCGCCGGCGGCGCTGCCTTGTCCGCGTCGTACTTCGACGGGCACTTGGCCATGATGCCGTCGGGAACGACGGTCAGCTGGTTCTCGGCGGTGAGCGTCCCCTTGGCGACGACCTCCGCGCCCCCCTTGAACGTATCCGGCACGAGACCGTTGTAGGTGGCCGTGATGACGGCGGGCGCGCGGGGCGGGCGGCTCTCGATCTTGAATCGGTAGAGCAGCGTGCCTTTGGCCTGTTCGATCGAGCCGTCGACCACGTTGCCGTGCACCTGCAGCCGCTTGCCGCGCCAGGCGTCGGCGTTCGCCATCACCTCGTCGACGTGCTTGTAGTACTCGGCGCCCTGCTTCATCGAGCTGGTCAGCAGGTACGCCACCGCGCCCGCGACCACCACGACGGACGCCAGAATTTTGACCGCGCTCGCGCGCGTGACGGGGGCAGAGGCGGGGGAAGACGCGCCGCTCATCCCCGGAATGCTAGCACGCCCTCATCCGGGGCGGCCCACCGCGTGGAAGTAGCGGCAGAACATCTCGATCCCGCCCGAAGCCTGCCCCCAGTCGAAGTTCTCGTTGATCGCGTGGTAACCGTGCTCCGGCAGCGAAAGCCCCAGGAAGATGACAGGCGCCTTCAACAGCCGCTGCATCGTCAGGACGGCGCCGATCGAGCCCCCCTCGCGCACGAACGCCGGCTCCTTGCCGAACGTCGCGCGCACCGCGGCCGCCGCCGCCTCGTGAAAGGGGCCGCCGATCTCGGCCAGGTACGGCTCCAGCGAGGCTTCGTGCGTGACCACCGCCTCGGGCAGTCGCGCTTTCACGAACTTCTTGATGGCCTGGAACACCTTGGCGGGCTTCTGGTCGGGGACCAGGCGGGTCGACAGCTTGGCCTCCGCGCGGTGCGGGACGATCGTCTTGATGCCGGGGCCTGAATAGCCGCCCGTGATCCCGTGAACCTCCAGCGTGGGCGCCGCGATCAGCGCGGCCAGGCCGCTCACGTCGTCGGGCATCTTGCGCAGGCTGGACAGCTCATGCGCGGCGGCGAAGCGCTTGCGCGAAAATCCCGCTCGGCCGAACGCCTTCTTCTCGGCGGCGGAGATGCGCCGGACCCCCTCGTAGAACCCGGGGATCTTCACCTTGCCCGTCCGCGCGTCGTACATCTCGGCAATGAGCGCGGCCAGCTCACCGATCGGATTGCGGGCCAGGCCGCCCGTCGTCCCCGAGTGAACGTCCTTGGCCCCCGTCTGCAGTGCGATGGTGAATCCCATCAGACCGCGCAGGCCATACGAGATCGACGGGTGCCCAGCCGCCGTCCAGATGGTGTCGGAGACCACGACGGAGTCCGTCGCCAGCGGCGCGCGCCCACCCTTCGCGTCACCGGCCACCGCGGCCGCCAGCCCGGCGGCGAAGTGCGGGCTGCCGATCTCTTCTTCCAGCTCCCACAGGAACTGGATGTTGACGCGGGCGTGGGTCTGCAGCGCCAGGCGCGCGCCGAAGAGCGCCGCCAGCGCGGGCCCCTTGTCGTCGGTGGTGCCGCGCGCAAACCAGCGCAGTGGGTAGCGGGCGGACTCAGGCTCGCGCGTGAATTGAAACGGGGGTGACTTCCAGCCGTCCGCCTGCTCGGCCGGCTGCACGTCCAGGTGGTTGTAGACCGTCACCGTCGGCAGCCGGGGATCCACCTCGAACCGCCCCAGCAGCATCGGGAACCCGCCCGTGTCGATCACGTCGACGCGCGCGCCCGCGTCGCGCAGGTAGCCGCCGGCCAACGCCACGCAGGCGTCCATCTGGGGCCGTCGCGCCGGGTCCATGCTGACCGTCGGGATCGCCACCAGCGCCTCCAGCTTCTCTTCGTACTCGCGCAACAGCTCGCGCACGCGGGGCTTCAGATCGCCGAGGTCGGCCAAGTCGCTCATCCCCCGATCTGTACCATCGCCTTGCGGGGTCCGCCGAGCCCCACCAGCTGGAAGTTGTGCCCCGGGCGCTTGTTCGCGACGGCGCCCCGGATGGCCCGCTCGACGCCGTCCAGGTCGCCGGCCCGCAGCAGCGCGCGCAGATCGACGGCGTCATCGTGACCCAGGCAGGCGTGCAGGGCCCCGGTCGCGGACAGCCGCAGGCGGTTGCAGCTGTCGCAGAAGTGCTCCGTCATCGGCGAGATGATGCCGAACCGGCGTACCGATGCTTCACTGCTGACGACGCGGAAGTAGCGGGCGGGCCCTGCGCCGCGATCGTGCCCGCCGTCGTCGGGGACGACGGAGCCCGCGGATTCCGCCGCCGCGACGCGCGCGCGGATCTCCGCGGCCGAGAGGCAATGCCCCGGCACGTAGGTGCGGCCGCCCGCCATCGGCATCTCCTCGATGAAGCGCGGCACCCACCCGCGCGACCAGGCGAACCGGCAGAGCGCGGGGATTTCGTCGTCGTTGAAGCCGTCGATCGCGACGGTGTTGATCTTGATGGCCGAAAACCCGGCGCGCGCAGCGGCGTCCAGCCCGCCCAGGACGCGCGCCAGGTCGCCACCACCCGTGATCTGCCGGAAGCGTTCGGGCCGCAGCGAATCGACGCTGACGTTCAGCCGGTCGACGCCCGCGTCGCGCAACGGCGCCGCCAGCTCCTTCAGAAGGTGCCCGTTTGTCGACAGCGCTATTTCTTCGAGGCCCGCGATCGTGCGCAGCAGCCGGACCAGTGACGGCAGCTCGCGCCGGACGGTGGGCTCGCCGCCCGTCACCCGCACGCGCCGCACGCCCAGTCGAACGAACAGGCGCACGACGTCGGCGATCTCCTCGAACGACAGCGTCTCCTCGCGCGCGCCGTGCGCGACCCCGCCGTCCGGCATGCAGTACGTGCAGCGGTAGTTGCACCGGTCCGTGACCGAGACGCGCAGCGTGTCGATCCGGCGCTGCTGCGGGTCGACGAGCGGTGTTGGCGCCAGCATCTCAGCCACGGTGAATCGGCCCCTCCGCGCGTAGCTGCCCGACGAGGTGCGGAAGCTCGGGGACGATCAGCTTGCGCATGGCGAGGTCGATGGCCGCGGGCGACCCCGGCAGCAGGAACACCGCCATCCGCCCGACGACGCCCGCCTCTGCGCGCGAGAGCATCGCCGCGGCGCCGATCTCCTGGAACGACAGCCACCGGAAAAGCTCGCCGAACCCGGGCAGCCGGCGATCGTAAAGCGGCGCGATCGCGTCCGGCGTCTGATCGCGCGGGCTGAACCCGGTGCCGCCGGTCAGGACCGCCGCGTCGGCGACCGCGTCGCGCGCCCAGCCGGCGACCCGAGCCTGCAGCGCCGCCGGTTCGTCGGGTAAGAGGGCCTCGTCCGCGACGGTCAGGCCGGCCTCTTCGACCAACCGGCGCAGCAACCGCCCCCCGTCGTTCGTCGCGGCCGTGCGCGTGTCGGAGACGGTCAGCAGCGCCAGCCGCACCCGTACCGGCGCGGCCGCGCGATGTTGATCTCCAGGTCCGGGGTGAGCCAAGCGGACCTGCCTTCGCTCACAACGCGAGAAGCCCGGCGACCAGGCCGCACACGCCCAGCCCGAACAGCCCCAGCGGCGCGCCACGCCACCCGCGCGAGGCCAGCCGGCCGACCACGCGGGCGAACCCGAAGCCGACGAACGCGGGCGCCATCATCAGGCTGACGTACCCCATCCCGCTGAACATCATCCACCGGGGTGCGTGAGCCAGGTGCCACAGCTTGAAGACGACGAGAAATCCCATCACCCATCCGCACGTAAACGCGCCGACCACGAACGGCAAATACGACCTTGTGTCGACGGAGCTTGGCCTCGCCCGCACGCGCCGGAGCATGGCGCGGCGGACGCGTTGACGCAAGGGAGGCCGCGTGGCACAACCGAGCGATGTCGATGTTCGGCGCGGTCAAAGA
Organism: Polyangia bacterium; assembly: GCA_045802645.1. GTDB lineage: Bacteria > Myxococcota_A > Polyangia > Fen-1088 > Fen-1088 > JADGRB01. The sequence continues at coordinate 20,868 of JBJMQQ010000067.1, read as the reverse complement.
TCGGATGATGGGTCAGGCCATGCGTCTCATGAGCGACCCGCGGCTCTCGCGGATGATGGGCGACCAGCGCGTCATGAACGTGGCGATGAAGGCCGTCGGCGTCGGCGGCTCGATCAAGGCCGAGCTGGACCGCGCCACGCGCTTTGCCGCGGGCGTGCTGGGCTTCGCGACCCAGGAAGAGGTCTCGGCGCTGCGGTCGACCATTCAAGCGCTCGAGGACAACCTGGCCATTCTCGAATCCCGCACGACGGCCGGCGGCGGGGCCCCTGGGTCCTCGACGCACGGCGCGAACCAGACCGCCTAACTGGCCTGCCTGCCGGCGGGTCTTGGTGGGGAGCGCCGATCATGATGCCCAGCCACCTCAAGCTCGTGATGCCTGCTCCCCACGACGAAACGCCCGACGACGTCCTCGTCGCGCGGGCGCAGGGCGGCGACCGGACTGCGCTGGGCGAGCTGGTGGTGCGCCATCAGCGGGCGCTGTTCGCGCTGTGCATGCGCTACGTGCGCGACACCGACGAGGCGGCCGACCTGGTTCAGCGCTCGTTCGTGCGCGCGATGACCAAGCTCAGCGAGCTGCGGGAGGCGGGCTCGTTCCGGTCGTGGATCCTGCGGATCGGTGCCCACCTGGCCCTCAACCACCTGCGCGACAACGCGCGGTTCGTGTCGGACGGTGAGGAGGCTGAGCGCAGCGATCCCGACTCGGTCGGCGCGACGCCGGCCCTGGAACGGCTCGAGTCGGCGGAGGAGGCAGCGGCCTTGCGCGACGCGGTCCGCACGCTGCCGACCAAGCAGCGAATGACGCTGGAGCTGCGCATTTACGAGGATCTCTCGTTCCGTGAGATCGCCGCCGCACTCGAGATCAGCGAGGGCGCGGCCAAAGTGAACTTTCACTACGCGGTTCGTAAGCTGCGCGCGGTCCTGGGCTCCGGCCCCGACGGTGCCGCGCGCCACGGGAGAGGGCGATGAGCGAGGAAGTCACGTGCGGGGCGGCGGTGGAACGCCTGGTGGAAGCCGGCGGGCGCCCGGCCGGCAGCGCGGTCGAAGCCCACGTCAGGTCCTGCATGTCCTGCTTTCGCGCGATGACCGACCTGCGCGATTTGCCGCGCGTCGCGGACGCGCTTCGTGCGACGGAGCCGCCGGTTCCGTCGCCGGACGACCGATTCTGGGAGACGCTGGCCCGGCGGACGACCGATGCCGTGGCTGTTGCCGTTTCGGCTGACGTGAAGCGACCGGCTGGTGCGCGCGCGCCGGGCTGGCGGCGCTTCCGCGCCAGCAAGCCCAGCTCCGTGTACGCGCTCGGCGCGCTGGCGGTGGCTGCCGCGGCGAGCTGGGTCGTGATGGTTCGTCATACCGCGACGCCCGTCGGAGCGACCGCACCGGCGGTGGCCACGGCGACCCTGGGGCACGAGGAGGGCGGTGAAGCGCTCGGTGACGTCGCCGAGCTGGACTCCAGCGCGCTGCGCCGACTGCTCGATCGCCTGGGCCGTCACGCACCGCCGGCGCTGGCCGGCGGCACACGCTTGGTCAGCGACCTGCAGGACGGCACCGACGGGGCCGACATTCCCGCCGACGACGAGCCGCGGGTCAGCGACGAGGTGGCGGAGCTCGACGGCGACGCTCTGCGGCGGGTGGCGAGCTCGCTGCACGGGGCGGCGCTGTGACGCGGGCCTGGTCGACGGCGCTGGCGCTCGCTTTGCTGGGCACGCCCGCCTACGCGCAACGGCCTGCAGGCAGCGGCGGCGCCGCCGGGCGGCCGGTCGCCGCGGCAGACGATCACCGCACCCCCGAGCAGCTGCGGCAAGAGGTCCTGGACCGCATGCGGGCGCTCCGCGCGTTCCGGATCGTCGACGCGCTGAAGCTGGACGAGGCCACGTCGGGCCGGCTGTTCCCGATCCTGTCGCGCTATGACGACCGCGAGCTGCAGATCGCGACCGAGCGCCACCAGGTCATGCGCGAGCTACGCGCGGACGCGGACGCACCACGCCCGGACGACGCGCGCCTGAACGCCGACTTGAGCAGGCTCATGGCGATCCGGACCAAGCAGCGGGCGATGGAAGACGATCGCATCCGCGACGTGCGAAAGGTGCTGACCCCCGCGCAGCAGGCGAAGCTGGTGTTGTTGCTGCCGCGCCTCGAACGGGACTTCGCGCACTGGATCCACGAGGTCGCCGGACGCGGCGACGACGGCCCCTAGCCCCGTCCGATCAGACAGGAACCTCAGTACGCGTAGGCGATCGCGCCGCCCAGGAAGAACGCGTCGTAGAAGCCGCCGTCGAGGCGCACCTCCAGCCCCTTGGCGCGCGGGATGCGGAAATTGACGCCCACGTCGACGTTCAAAATCGGCACGGCGGGCGGGACCGAGCCGGAGGTGAACGGCTGGTCGCCCGGCGCAGGCTTGCACACGGACGTGTCCGCGGCGTTCTCGGCCGTGCATTGACCGTTGCGCGCGTACGTCCGGGTGATGTGACCGCCCAGGATGCCGATGCCGAACCCAGCGCCGTAGCGAAGGCCGAACCACTCATTGATGTACGTGTGCCAGAGGAGCGAGGCGTCGAATCCGTACATCGCGAAGTTGTCGAAGTGGACGAAGTTCACCTCCGTCAGCGGATTGGCGCTGCTGCCCAGCCAGTTTCCGTCGGGCGGCGACATGTTCTGGTAGCTGAAGGCGATGGCGAACTCGAAGTTCCCCTTACGGCGGAACAGCTCGAGGCCCGTCGCCCACGACGACAGCGGCACGTTCTCCTTCGTGAATCCGTTCAGGAGCCACTTGGGGACCGAGACCCAGCGCAGTCGAGCCGCCGCGCCGTACCACAGGTCTTTGGGCGCGCCCGGCGCCGGCTGGTCGACCACCTCGGGCTGGTCTTCCGCGTCGGCGGGCGCAGTCGGCGGAGGGGCGGCAACCGCGAGCGGCGCGCCGAGACCGAACACCAGGACACCCGCGATCAGGCGAGCGCGGAAGCTGGAAGCCATGCAAGATCTCCGTAAGCGATGGCGGCGATTATACACCTGACCCTGTTGACCGCTCTGCTGGCGGCCGATGCCGGTGCCCCGGCAGCCTCGACGCGCCACGACGTCGAGGCTGCACTGAACAAGAATCCCACTCCCACCGAGTTGCACCGGCTGGCGGACACCGCGGAGCCGACGTTGATCGCCATCGCAGGCGATCGCGCCGCCTCTCCGGCTGCTCGCGGCCGGTCGCTGGCGGCGCTCGCGTATGCGCGTTCGGGGCGGGCGCACACGTTCCTCGAAAACTTCATCATCAAGACGACGCCGTCGCGTGACCCGGCGGACCACGTCCTTCTGCGACGGGCGGCGATGGCGCTGGGCTGGCAATCCGGGCCGCGCCTGACCGAGGTGCTGGCGCCGCTTCTGGAGAGCGACGACCGTGAGGTGCGCCTGGACGCGGCGGCGGCGCTGGGCCTGGGGCGCGCGCACGACGCCGAGCGCCCGCTGCGCGCGCGCCTGGACGTCGAGACGGATCCCGCCGTCAAGCACGAGATCCAGGCGGCGCTCACGAGCATCGGCAAGTGAGTGTCTCGAGACCGCGGAAATTCTCAGTCGAGCTGGGCAAGATCGGTCTCGATCAGCAAATAAAGCGTCCGTAGGAACGTCACGCGCTCGTCGGGGTCGGTGAACGACGCCAACCAGCGGCCCAGGGGGCGGTGCCCGTCGAGCATGTCCAGCACGGCGCCAGGGGTGGGACCGATCTTGAACGTCTCGGGATCGAACCGGCGGCGCGCCACCGCGACTGGACGCAGATCTTCCAGCGGCGCGAAGCGGGTCTCCAGCAGGTCCGCGGGCAGACTGACCACGCCCGCCCCGAGCATCTCGAACGTGTCCAGCCCCAGCGGGAAGCTCTCCTGTCGGTTCACGACGCCGCGATAGAACGAGAACATCCCCTTCGTCCAGGCGAACACGTCGATGACGCGGTCGCGCACCTGTTCGGACAGCAGGCGGAACACGTCCAGCGGGCGCAGCATCCCCAGCGCGACCAGCGTGTCGCCCAGCTTGCCGTGGTAGTGGGGCAGCATCCGCAGCGCCAGATCCAGATCGTGCGGTGTCAGGATGTCGCGCCCGACCAGGTACTCACCAAAGCGCTCGCTCGCGTCGGCGGAGCTGACCGATTCGGGGGCGCCCGCCACGACGAAGATCTCCTTTTGGCTGCCGCGGCTCTCGAACCGCAAGAGGCCGGTCTCCGCCGCCACCGCCAGGTCCGCCAGCAGGCGCATGGGCGTGATGATGCTCAGGTCGCCTGCGCTGTCGGGCGGGCGCGCCGGCGCCGCCGACACGAAGCGGCCCACGTCGCTGTGGCTGCGGGGTCGCCGGTCGTCCAGCCCGGCGGCTTCGCCTGGTTTAGACACGGGCGTGAACCGGCGGGCGGAGGACCGCTCGGTCAGCTCGGGCTCCGCCCACGGATCCTCGGCGGCCGCGCTCGCTGCCGGCGGCGCGGTCATGTGCGGCGGCGCTTCGGGCAGCGGCCGGTGCTCGGCTGCGGGAGCGCGCGCGTTCCCGTCGCCAGCTGCGGCGCCCTTCTCGGGCTTCTCGGTGTGGCGCGCCGTGCGCAGCAGCTGCGCGGCCGTATCCGGGTCGGCGCCCAGCAGCCTGGCCGCGAACGCGCGCAGCTCCGCGGCACCGATGCGTTCGCCGGCCGCGAACAGGTAGTCGGCAAGCTGGTCACGCAGGGCGGACGCGGTCTGCGGCCGCTCGGCGGGATCTTTCTTGAGGACCCCGCGCACGATGTCGTCCAGCGCCGCCGGGATGTCGGTCCCGTACCTGTCCAGGCGGTCCAGTCGCACGTCGCGAACCTTCAGCAGAACGTCCAGATCGGCCGCCGCGGAGAAGAGGCGCCGCCCCGTCAAGAGCTCGGCCAGCACGACGCCGATGGCGAACAGATCGCTGCGCGCGTCGATGGGGCGACCGACGACCTGTTCGGGCGACATGTACCCGTACTTTCCCTTCAGCGTGCCGGCCTGGGTCTTGGAGTCGCGGCGCTCGGCGTGGGCGATGCCGAAGTCGCCCAGCTTCACGTCGCCGCGCTTCGACACGAAGATGTTCGAAGGCGAGATGTCCCGATGCACGATCTGCATCGGCTTGCCCTCCATGTCGCGCGCGTTGTGCGCGTAGTCGAGCGCCTCCAAGATCTCCTGCACGATGAACACGGCGACGGGGGCCGGTACGCGCACGCGCTTTTGCGCCGCGATCCGCAGCAGCCCCAGCGCGTCGAAGCCGTCGACGAACTCCAGCGCGATGAAGTACTGGCCGTTCACCTCGCCGAAGTCGAGGATCTGCACGATCTTGGGGTGGGTGAGCTGCGCGGTCAGCTTCGCCTCGTCGATGAACATGGCGACGAAGCTGGGATCCGCGGCCAGGTGCGGCAGGATCCGCTTCACGACCAGGATCTTCTCGAACCCGTGCGACGAATGGATCTTGGCGCGGAACACCTCCGCCATTCCGCCCACGGCCAGCTTTTCGAGCAGCGTGTAGCGCCCGAACGTCACCGGCGCCGCCGGTGCCAAGTCGCTCGCCATCGCGCCCGACTATAACGTCAAGCGCAGCGGCGTTCCCATTGCTAGCGGCGACGGCCGAGCGAACGTCGCAGCGCCAGCGGCTCGACGATCTCGCCCGCCAGCTCCAGCGTGCGGTAAGCCGCGCGGCGCGCGCGCGCCTGGCTCTCTTCGGCGGTGGCGGCGGCGACCAGCATCTGTCGCCCCTCGTCGTAGTACCTGCGTTCCTCGGCGACGATGTCGGTGCCCAGCAGGTACGCGGTCTCTGCGTCGCCGTGCGCCGTGCAGAAGGCGGCCAGCGCGGCGAGGCGGGCGGCCGACAGCGCCTTGCCCGTGACGTAGCCCGCCGACGAGCGCTCTTCGGGCGTGGTCAGCGAACGCAGGAAGGCGAAGAGCTTCGAATACCCGCCGTCGCGCGGGTCGTAGGGGACGACGCCCAGCGCCGCCAGCCGCGCGGCCAGTCGCCGGCACTGCCGCGCGCCGTCGCCGCACTGCTCGGCCAGCGACAGCTTCATCCCCAGGTCGTCGCAATCGGTCAGCCACAGGGCGGCGACCTCGGCGTTCTCGATGGCGTTCTTCATCGCCATGCGCAGCGCGTCTGCGACCTCGACGCCGTCCTTGGCCAGGCCCTCGTTCAACGCCGTCACGATCCTGCCGATTGAGGGCTGGTTCTTCGCGTCGAGCTCGCTGACGAACGATTCGGCTGCCACCATGACGTCATTACTCCGGCAAAAAAAATCGTAGGGAAGACTATAAAGCGCGCGGCGGGACCGGCCGATGGAAAAGTGTGCAGACCCTGCCACAGGTCGGCCTGCACCGCCAGCGGGGGGGCGGGCGAGGCAAGTCGATTGTGCGGCTCGGTCGGCGGAGGCACCCGCAATGGCGTTCCGTTGTAAGTCCACCCTGGCTCCTCTGGCGTTCGGCGCGGCGATCGCCGTGCTCGGCTGCGGCGAGCCGCCCGGCGCGGAGACCACGACCGACTCCGCCGCTGCCGGCGGCAGCTCGGGCGCCAGCTCGACGCTCGAGACGGACCTCATGTCCGCGGAGCGCGCGCCAGGCATCGCGGCCGAAACGGCGCTGCCGGCGGTCGCCGAGAGCACCACCTCCGCCACGCCCAAGGTCATCTACCTGGTCTATGCGGACGGCAAGACGCCGCTGCCGTCCATGAACTACAACGCGTGCAACGGGCTGGCGCCGAAGTTCACCTGCACGTTTGCGCCGACCCTGCTCGAGTGCCAGCAGCAGATCCAGGCCTACCTCGACCGCTGGTACGCGGACTTCAACGTCATCTTCACGCTGACCAAACCGACCAGCGGCAGCTACTACACGGAGGTCGTGTCGTCGGGCGGGGGCGCGTGGTGCAAGGTCGACAGCACGGTCGCCGGTGTCGCGCCGTTCCTGTGCAAGGACCTGAAGGGCGGCGTCGCTTACACGCTCGACGGCGGGCAGAGCGCCCACGACACCGCCGTCATCATCGCGCAGGAGCAGGCGCACCTCCTCGGCCTCGAGCACGTCGCCAGCGACAGCGACATCATGTACCCGTACATCTGCCGGAACTGCGACGGGTTCCAGAACAAGTCGCTCGCCGTGTCGGGCGACCGGTGCGATCGGACGACGCAGAACTCGTATCAGTCGATGAAGGACGCGCTGGGGGCGTGGCCCGGCGGCCCGAAACCATCTGCCTTCGGCTGCATGGACGACAAGCAGCCGCCCAGCGTCTCGTTCGTGACGCCGCACAACGGGGCGTCGATGGGGCACGACTTCGCGGTGAAGCTGAACGCACTGGACGACTGCGGCCTCACCAACGTCACGCTGACCGTATCGCCGCAGGGGCTCACCGCGTCGGCGAAGAACGGCCCCTTCGAGTGGGATCTGACCGGCATCTCGGGCAAGCAGACCATCACCGCGACCGCCGTCGATGCCGCGGGGCACAAGACCGTCGCGACCCTGGACATCACCGCGCCTACCGACGGGCAGCTGCTGGAGGCGGCGCCCATGATGGGCGCGTCCGGCTGCACGGTGGCGACCGGCGCGTTCGGCGCCGCCGGACTCCTCCCCGGGCTCGCCATGCTGCTGGTGTTCGCGGGGCGCGGGCGCCGGTCGGGCACGCCGCGCCGCCGCTGGGTGACCGGCGCGCTGGCCGTCCGCCGCGACAGCTAGCGTTTCAGACGTGGCCCGAACGGCGGCGCAGCGTCCATTCGATCATGAGCAGCGCCAGCCCGATGATCAGCAGCGGCGGGCGTGACCAGACCTCGACGGTCTCTTGCCGCCCGACGCGGATCTCGCGTGACGGCCGGACGGCCAGGCGCGGCAGCTTCTCGGCCCGGTACTCACCGCCGCTGACCTGAGCCAGCTCGCGCAGCACCCGATCGCGCGCCGCCACGTCGTCCAGCTCGGGCCCGGCGGCGCGGACGACGAACGTCTGGTCCTGCGCGACGGCGCGCCCGTCCAGCGTCGCGTGGCCGGCCATCCGGTAGGCGCCTGGCGGGAGCAGGCCGGCGTCGACCTCGGCGTCGCCGTCGCTGTCGGTGGTCACCTTCAGGCTGCGGAGCGGCTTGCTGCCCGGGGCAGCTCCGGCCGGACTGACGTCCAGCGTGACGTCGACGCCCGGCGCGGCGGTGTAGTCGGCGTGCATCGCGCGCACCCGCGCCGTGATGGGCTGATCGCGCCGGTACTCCAGGCGGGCCAGCTCGATCCGGAGCAGCGTCAGCGCCGGGTCGCGCACCAACCAGCGGACGGCGTTCTCCCAGAACCGCTGGAACGCGCGGCCGTCGTCTCCTTCGCCAGCGGCCATGAACCCCCAGTGCCAGGCGCTGTCGGTCAGCAACGCCAGCGTGCGCCCCTTGCCCGCGTCGCCGGCGGCCAGCACGGGCGCCGGCTTGCCGTCGCTGCCCTTGGCAGACGGGTGCACCAGCAGCGTCGCCGCGCCGGGCTTCACGCGCGGCACCCGATTGATCCCCGCCAGCGGGGGCAGCTTCGCCCAGCGGGCTTCGTTCTCGCGCGGGTTCAGCACCAGCGACGTGATCGGGTGCGTGTGCCCCTCCGGCGTGAGGCGCGGCTTGAAGCTGTCGGTCGTCAGCGCCGGGTCGTTCTCGCCGTCCAGCGTGGGCGCGACAGGTGGCAGCTCGACGGGCAAAATATCGCGCAACGGCGTCAGGCCGTAGCCGCCGCTGGTGAACGACAGGTCGCCGCCAATCATCGCCAGCGCGCCCCCCTCCTCGACGTAGTCGCGCAGGTTGGGCAGGAACGGCTCGACGCCGTAAGGCGCGTAGTTGAAGTTCTGAAAGATCACCAGATCGAACGAGCGCAGCTGTTCCTCGAAGATCTCGAACGTCGGAAACGGGATCAGCGAGAGGTCGTCGTGGTTCCATGGCTGCTCGTCCGTCTCGGTGCGCAGGATGAAGAACGACACCAGGTCGACGTTCGGATCGCGCCGCAGCATGGCCCGCAAGAACCGCTCGTCCCAGGACGGGCGGCCGGCCAGGTGCAGCACGCGCACGCGGTCGCGGATCACCTTCAGCGTGAACGACTGCTGGTTGTTGCTGGACAGCGCCTCGCCCGCCAGGACCGGCGTCGAGATCCGAAACACGAAGTTGCCCGGGTGGTCGGGCAGCCAGTCGAACGAGACCTTCTCCTCGGACTTGTCGCCGCGCAGGATCACGCCACGGGTCGCGACCGGCCGCCCGTCGCGCTCCAGCGTGACCTCGACCTGCCGGTCCGGCAGGCCGTTCTGCCGAACGACCGCCTCGATGGTCACCGGCGTACGGACGAACGCCAGCTCGTCGGCCAGCACCGTCGCGATCGACAGATCGCGCAGCGACTTTTCGGCCAGCCCCACGGTGTGGATGGGTGCCCCCATCGCCTCGATCGTCGTGCGCGTCGTCGCGTCCAGCGGCCCCTCGCCGATGCGCCCCGTGTCGACGCCGTCGGAGATCAGCAGCACGGCGCCCAGGTCGCGCCCGGCATACCGCGCGCGCAGCTCGCCCAGCGCCTCGCCGATGCGGGTGGCGTCACCGGCTGGGGCGGCGTGCAGCGACTCGCGTGTGGCCGGCGTCAGCGCGTCGGCGAACGCGTACAGATCCACGTCGTGTCCGTCCCGCTGCAGCGCCGCCAGCTCCGGCGCGGCCGCGTCGATCAACGCGGCGGCCCGGTCGGCTCGCGACGGACCCCCGTCGGGCGGGCGCACCTCCATCGATCGGGAAGCGTCGACCAGGACTGCCACGCGGTTCGGCACGTGGGTGACCTGCCGCAGCTCGACGGTCGGCTCCAGGGCGGTGAGCAGGCACGCGAGCACGCCGGCTACCCGCAGCGCGAACAGCAACACGCCGCGCCCGCGGCGCTCGTCCGCCAGCGACAGCGCGGAAAGCGCGATGGCGACGGCTGCTCCGGCGACCAGCAACGCGACGCCGGTTCGCCCCAGGTGGCTGGCTGCGCCGACGGCGACGCGCCAGTCGTTGTAACCGCCGGGCAGGTGCCCCAGCAGGTTCATCGCGGGTACCGCCGGGTCCGCAGGATGTAATCGATGTGCGCCTGCTCGGTCTTGTAGTCCAGGCACAGCGCGTACATGACCAGGTTCACTCCCAACCGGAACGCCTCTTCCCGCTGGTCGTCGCCGCCCGGGACCACCTCGTGCTCCCAGCGCCCGAAACCGTCGCGCGCCCAGGCACCGCCCAGATCGTTCTGCGTGTAAACGACGGCCAGGCGGCGATCGCGTTCAACCCCTTCCAGGTACGGCGCGGCCACGATTCGACCGGGCGCGCCGTGCAGGACGTAAAACGACTTCCACAGCACGTGCGCCTCGGGGATGCGGATCGGCAGCTCGCCCGGCAGCGTCTGCGCCAGCAGGCGGCGCACCGATTCGTCGAAGCCGCCGCCGGCCCGCCCTTCGGACGAATCGATCAGCAGGAACCCGCCATAAGTGATGTAGCGCCGCAGCCGCGCGATGTCGGCGTCCGACGGCAGCGCGAACGCCCGATCGCCGGACAGGACCAGGAACGGGTGGCGGAACAGATTGGGATCGGCCAGGCGCAGCTCGACCGGGTCCGACGTCGTCTGCACGCTGGTGCGACGGACCACCTCCCAGGCCAGCCGGCCCAGCGCCGTCGGTCGCGGGTCGGGAAGGCCGGGCAGCACCGCGCGCGCGAAGCGAAACAGCGACCGTTCGCCGATGGCGCGCGCCGGCCGGCCCCAGCCCGCCACCAGCGCGGCGCCAGCGCCTGCCCTCAAGACGGCGCGTCGTGAAATTCGCGGCAGGCCGTTCACGCGCGAGAGCCCCTCACCGACCACATCCGTTTCGGCATACAATGCGGCGCCCATGCGCGCGACCATCGTGACGATTGCGGTCGTCTTTTCCGCGGTCGTCTCTTCGCTGCTGGGTCCCGTTGCATGGGCGGCCGATGTCCCGGCGCTGCCGCCCGAGGCGGCGCCGGCCGAGGCACCCCCACCCGAAGCGAAGCCGGTGCCCGAAGCGACGCCCGTGCCTGACGTGACGAAGCCGGCGCCGGAGCCGCCCAACCCTGCGCCCCAGCCCGTGAAACCCGCGCCGGACCCCGCGAAACGATTCCCAAGACTGAAGCCGCCGTCGCTCGTGCATCGCGATCAGTTCGGGCTGGCGGTGATGCCAGGTTCCGGGTACCGGATCATCGCCCCGTACAAGGACAACATCCCCTGCGGCCAGATCAACACGCGGGTGTGCGCCGGCCGGATTCCCTTCTTCCTGGACGCCCAGGCGTCGTTCGGGTTCGCCACCCGCTGGGATGTCATCGTCGACCTGCGGTTCGGGATCGAGGCCGACTTCAGCCAGTCGCACCAGTTCGCGGTCGCGCCGGGCGTCCGCTACTGGGTGGACGCCGACCAGCCGACAAAGTTTTTCGCCACGTTCCAAGGCGTTTACGATCTGAACCCGCAGCACGAGCCGGGCGTCAAAGACTACGACTTCGGAGTCCGCAACGCGAACGGGTTCATGTTCGAGGTGATGCGGAATCTGGGGTTCTACCTGCAGTTCGGGGAAACTGTCGGGCTCGTCCGGTGGCTGCGGTTCGAAGTGGACGGCGGCATCGGCGTTCAGGCGCGATTCCCCTAGGCGCGACGCGCGACCGCGCGCATGATCCGTAGGTCTGGCCATGATTCGGGTCGCGCGCATGGACAAAGGCGACATCGACGACGCCGCCGCCATCCTGTTCGACGCGTTCGGTGCCGTCTATCGCCAGCGGGGTCACGTTCCGCCATTTCCGACCCGCGACAGCGCCGGCTGGCTCTGCCGCGCATACCTGGACCTGGACCCGTCGGGCTGCGCCATCGCGCGCATCGGCGCGGATGCGGTGGGCGTGGGGTTCGCCCACCCGCGCGGTCCCGTGACCAGCGTCGGTCCGCTGGCGTCTCGGCCGGGCGCGCCGGCCGGCGTGGCACGGGCGCTGATGGCGGAGCTGGGGCGGGTGGCCTCCGCGTCGACGAGCCACCGGCTGTTTCAGGACGCGTTCAACCCCGACTCGTTCGGCTTGTACGCGCGCCTCGGCTACGTCGTCGTCGACGTCGCGCCCTACCTGCTGGCCGACCGCATGGTCGCGCCGCCGAAGGCACCGCCGGTCCGCCAGCTGCGGGGCGAAGACCTACCGGCCGTCGAACGTTACGACCGGGCGCGCGGCGGGGCCGATCGACGTCCCGACTTCGCGCTGCTCGCGTCCAGCGGCAACGGGTTCGCGGTCGACGGCCCGGACGGTGGGCTGGCCGGCTTCCTGTTCTTCCGGTCCTTGCCGGCGCGGGTGGTGATCGGTCCTGGTATCGCGGAGTCGGCGGATGTCATGGCCGACTTGATCGACGCGGTGGCGGTCGCGCTTCCCGGACGCGCCGCCGTGATCCGCGCCTCAGGGGCGGCCCCTTCGGTGCTGTTGAGAGCTTTCGCGCGCGGCTTCAGGGTCGACCACCTCGGCAACTTGATGGTTAAGGGCCCGTACACCTCGCCGCCCGCGCAACTCTACGCTCTCTTTCCCGAGAGCCTGTAGGTCGTCGTCGCTGGCGGCGACGTGGTATCTTTCGCGCCTTCGATTCGCGCGGGAAATCCCGCCGGTTCCCTCCATGGACGTTCGCTGCGACCGCTGCCACACGGAATATGAGCTCGACGACGCGAGCGTGACGGCCGACGGCGCCACCGTTCAGTGCACGACCTGCGGGCACACCTTCGTCGTCACGCGGCCCGGCACGTTCGTCGGGGGCGGCACTCCCGCGCCGATGCCGTCGGCTGCCAGTCAGCCCACTGCTTCGTGGATGCTGACGACCGAAGAGGGCAAGACCCACCGGTTCAGAGACTCCACGACCCTGCAAAAATGGATCGTCGAGCGACGGGTCACCCGGGGCGACCGCGTCTGCCCGCCGGGCAGCACCTGGCGAAAGCTGGGCGAGATCGATGAGCTGCGCCCGTTCTTCGAGGTCGTCGACCAGGCGGACCGTGCTGCCGTCGCGAACCGCGTTCGCACGACGCGCCCCGAAACGCCGCGTGGGTCCAAGCCGCCGCCGGCCGCGTACGTGTCGCCAGACCCGGACGACGACGATGTGTTGACGACCGGGGGAAGCGGCCGAAGCCGGTACAACAGCAGCCCGGCCATCGTCGATGACGACGACCTCGCGGCTGCCGGTCTGGGGGGCGCGCGACGGGGCCGCACGTTCTTGATCCTCGTCGTGGTGGCGCTCGCCGGCGCAGCCGGTTATCTGGGTTTCAAGCGCGGGCCCGGCAGCGCACCGGCGCCCGCCGCCCCACCCATGGCGGCGGCACCTCCCTTACCGGCGACACCACCGCCCGCGGCACCGACGCCGCCCGCGCCCGCGCCAGCTCCGGCCGCACCGGTCGCAGCGCCGCCTTCTCCAGCGGCGCCCGCGCCGACAGCAGCCGCGGCGGCTCCGGCGCCCGCGGCGCCGCCAAGCGCGCGGGCGTCTTCCGCGCACGTTGCTGCCCCGACTGGGGGCGGCGACAGCGGCCACGCGCACAGCTACGAGCGCCTGGTTGCCGACGCCGACCGCGCCATCGAGAACGGGCAGACGCTGAAGGCGCAGAAGCTCTACGACGAGGCGTTGCACCTGCAATCGAACGGCGTCGCCGCGCTGACCGGCAGCGCGTACGTGCTGCTCGACCGCCACAAGCCGCTGGCCGCGATCGACACGTTCAAGCGTGCGCTCAATCTGTCGCCCGGGTACGCGCCGGCCCTGTTCGGTCTCGGCGAGGCGTACCGGCTGGAAGGCGAGCCGGGTCAGGCCGTCGCCGCCTACAAGCACTACCTGGACAGCTCACCGTCGGGCGCCGACGCCCCTGCGGCGCGGCGGCAGCTTCGCGACCTCGAAGGTCAGACCGCCCCGCGCGCCGCGACCGAGCCGCCGACCGCGCCGTAGCCGGGCCCTACGACTCGGAGTCGCTCTCGGCGGGGGTCGAGGCTTCGATCAGATCCGCCAGCGTGTCCAGCAGCGACACGGCCGTCCCGACGGGCGGATCGCCGTCCAGCTTGCCGGCGAACAACGCCGGCGCTTCATCCAGCACCGCGGGATTCGACAGGACGTAGCGCGCCGCTCGGCCGTTCCAGATCGTCAGCACGCCGTCGCCCTGCTGCCGCGCCAGCCGGTGTCGCAGCTCCGGGTCGGAGATCGGCGCCGGGCCGTGCACGCTGAACTTCTGATCGAAGCTGGCATCGCCGGTCTTGAGGCGCGGCAGCTTCAGGCGGTTCTCGGGGCTGCGCTCGAGCCAGCGGCGGTGGCGCTCGACGCTGGCGTCTGGGAGCTCGCGCCCGATGGCGCCGATCGTGGCGTCCAGCTCGACGACCGCGCCGCGCCGTCGCATCAACTTCAAGCTGACGGGATATCCCCGGCGATAGGTCTGGATCCGGCTGACCTCCAGCTCTCCTTCTTCGGCGATGACGGCCTGGGGGCGCGATTCGTCGGGCTGGGTGCCGTCGCCGGCCGCCGTCGCGAGCCGCCCCACGAAGACGCGCCAGTCGGCCGCCGGGATGCGCGGCCGGCCCGGGTCGCCGGCGTGCGCCGCCCGAACCTCGCCGACCGTCAGCGCCAGCAGGCCCAGCAAGGAAAGCGACAGCTCGACGGGCGAGCCGGCGTCGTACCCGCCCAGCGCCAGCAGCCCCAGGCCGTATGCGGCCAGCCGCATCCCGCCTGCCTCTCCGAACAGCTGCAACAGGGCCAGGGTCCAGGCGAAAAACCCCACGACATAGGCGAAGCCCGCCAGCGAACGCGGCGGCGGCAGCTCCATCCGTAGCCCGTAAAGCGCGCTGGCCTGCACCAGGTCGAACCGCAGGAGCAGGACCGAAACGAACAGGACCGTCGCCGTCCCCGCCACAGCCAGCGGCAAGCGCCAGTGACGATCGCGCCAGCCGGGCAACGGCAACAGCAACGGCGCCCCCACGGCGGCGCCGATCAACGCTGCCTCGCCTGCGCCGGCCAGGGCCGAGGCCGTGCCGTCGCCGCGGCCCAGGCCTGCGCCCAGGATGGCCGCCGCGTGCAGCGCGCCCGGCAACGCGAACAGCGCGATCCCCAGCTTGACCCGCGCCGGCGCGCGCGCGGACAGAACCGCCACCGCGGTCAGCAGCGCCAGGAACCCGTAGCTGGTCTCGAGGTAGACGAAAAGGCGCGGCGGCAGCTGACCCCGCAGCAGACCCTGCGCGTCGAAAATCACGAACACCAGCCCGATGAACGCGACCGAAAAGCGCATGGCCCGCGGGTAGATCTCGCCCCGACGCAGCACCCCCACCACCGCCGCCACCAGGACGACCAGCGACAGGACCGCCGTCAGCTGGAACAGGAACGGCCCGGTTGCCGCCACCAGGCTCGACGTCCGGGAGCCGCCGCCGAGGGACAGGGTGGCCCGCGGGAAAAACAGGCGCCCACCCAGTCGATTGAGCACCAACTCCAGGACCGCGACCACGACCAGCGCGGCGGTCAGGTTCCCGGCACGCGCGGCAGGTTTGGCGGTATCCATTGGGAGCGCGGCATTATACAGGGTCGCGCCACCCAGCCGCCCGACGCCGCAGGGCATCCGGGGCTCGCCTGGGTTCCGCCCCCACGTCCCCGCACCCGGACCGACGGATTTGCCACCGGTCGAGCCGGTTCAATCGCGGCCGCATGTGGTAATCTTCTAGCTGGGATCTCTCGTGGTCAGCGTCACCGCAAGAAAAATCCGGGATCACGGCCGGGAGCGGGCGTCTCTGGGCCTCGGACGCACCTATGCCGGCTATCTGATCAGCTACCCCAGCGTCGGCCGGGGCATGGTCATTTTCCGCGATCCCAACGGGCACCGCATGGTGACGACGCCCGTCCGCCGCGTGCTGGGCGACGCCGGCGGTGACCAGATCTACGTCGAGACCGAGAACTCGGTGTACCTGCTGACGTTCCGCGCCGAGCCGTTGCGTCAGATGCCCCACGCGTACGCCGCCGTGACCGGCAGTCGCCAGCGTAAGAGCTGACCACCGCGTGATCACGCGCGCGCTCATCCTGGCCGCCGGGAAAGGGGTCAACATCGGCGACCCCGACCTGCCCAACTGCCTGACGCCCGTCGGCGGGCGGCCGCTGCTGGACCGGACCCTGGCCCTGCTGGACGCGGTCGGGATTCAGAAGGTCGGGATCGTCGTCGGCTACGCCGACGCGGCCATCCGCCGGCACCTCGCCGCCGACGTCAAAGCTGGGCGCCGCGTGACGTTCTTCGAGAACGCCGAGTGGGACGGGCCCAACGGGCTGTCGGTCCTGGCTGCCCGCGCATTCGTGACCGAACGGACGCTGCTGGTGATGTCCGATCAGATCGCCGCGCCGGCGCTGGTGCGGGAGCTGTGCGCGTTACCCGCGGGCAGCGGTCCCACGGTGCTGGCCGTGGACCGGGACCTGGCCCGGGTCTTCGACATCGATGACGCCACCAAGGTGCGGTTGGCGGGCGATCGCGTGGTCGACATCGGCAAGCAGCTGACCAAGTACGCCGCCGTCAGCACGGGCCTCTACGTGATGGCGCCGTCGCTGATCGCCGCGCTGGATCGCCTGCCGCGCCCGTCGCTGACGGAAGGGGTTGCGGCTGCTGCTGCGGACGGGTTGGTGGCCGCGCACGACGTGGTCGCCAAGTTGTGGCAGGACGTCGACGCGCCGCCCATGCGGCAGCACGCCGAATGGCTGCTGCGCGTTTACGGCGACGAGCTGGCGCGCCCGGCGGTGCCCGGCGGCTCGACGGCCTCCACGGCGGCCGACACGCTGGCGCTGATCGAGCGCCTGCTGGCAGAGAAGGACGAGCCCGGGTACGTGCTCTTCAGCCCCGGACCCGTGATGACGTCGGCGCGCGTGAAGGCTGCGTTGGTCCACCACGACGTCTGCCACCGCGACGACGACTACGCGGCCGTCGTGGGACGCCTTCAGCAAAAGCTGCGGCCGGTCTTCCGCGCCACCGACCAGCACGAGATGTTGCTGATCACCGGGTCGGGGACGGCGGCGATGGAGATGGCGATCTCTTCCGTCGTGGCGCCCGGCAAGAAGATCCTGATCGTCACCAACGGCGCGTTCGGCGAGCGTCTGGAGGAGATCGCGGCGCTGCACGGGATCCCGCGCTGCACGTTGCGCTATCCGTGGGGAACGCTGCCCGACCCGGCGGACGTGGCGCGCGCCCTGGATGCGGATCCAAGCATCGCGGCCGCCGCCCTCATCCACCACGAGACGTCCGTCGGTGTGCTGAACCCGATCGGCGAGATCGCGCGCCTGTGCCGGGCCCGCGGCGTGACCTCGATCGTCGACGCCGTGTCGGCGCTGGGCGTCGAGGACCTGGACGTCACGCGCGACGGGATCGACATCTGCTACTCGTCCGCGAACAAGTGCCTGCACTCGGTGTCGGGGGTCTCGTTCCTGTGCGTGGCGCCCGCCGTCTGGCCGCGCATCGCGGACATCGCGCCGCGCGTGTACTACCTGGATCTGAAGCGGCATCGCCGGTACTTGACCGACCTGCGGCAGACGCCGTTCACGCCCGCGGTGTCCTCGTTCTTCGCGCTGGAGACCGCGCTGGACGAACTGGCGGAGGAGGGCGGCGTCCCGGCGCGACGCGCGCTTTACCGCGAACGGAGCCTGCGGATACGGCGCGTGTTCGCCGACCTGGGGTTCGAATCGCTGACCAACACGGGGCGCGAATCGCACACCATCTCGACGCTGCGGCTTCCGCCGCACCTCACGGTGTCGGGCCTATACGACGCCATGAAGGCTCGCGGATTCATCGTCTATCGAGCGAAGGGCGATCTGGCCGCGCACTACATCCAGGTGGCGAACATGGGCGAGCTGCCCGACGCCACCATCGACGCCTTTCTCGCGGCGGTCACCGCCGTCGTGACGGCTGCGAGGCCCGCGGCAGGTGAGGCCGGGCGACCGGTCCTGAAGTCGGTCGGACCCCGATGAACGTCGTCGCCGCGCCGCTGGCGGGCGTGCTGGTGTTGGAGCCGACCGTCCATGAGGACGCGCGCGGGTTCTTCATGGAGACGTACCAGGCGGTCCGTTACGGCTCCCTCGGCGTCGCTGCGTCGTTCGTGCAGGACAACCTCTCACGTTCGGTGCGCGGGACGGTGCGGGGCCTCCACTTTCAGCATCCCCAACCGCAGGGGAAGCTGGTCCAGACCGTGCGCGGGACCGTGTTCGACGTGGTCGTCGACATCCGCCGGCGCTCGCCGACGTTTCAGCAATGGTTCGCCGTCGAGCTGTCCGACGAGAACCGGCGCCAGCTGTGGATTCCGCCCGGCTACGCGCACGGATTTTGTGCGATCTCCGACGTGGCGGACGTCGTCTACAAGTGCACGACGCCGTACGTCCCCGAGGCGAACCGGGCCATCCTCTGGAACGATCCGGACCTCGGCATAGCCTGGCCGGTGCGCGAACCGATCCTGTCGCCCAAGGATCTGGCGGCGCCGCGCCTGCGCGACGCGCCGGTCCTGCCGGAGGCCTGATGCGCGCGGCTCTGTTTCGCCGCCACGGCGGCCCCGAGGTGATGGAGGTGGCGGACGTTCCCGCGCCCGTGCCGGGGCCTGGACAGGTCGCGGTCCGGGTCAGCGCGGCGGCGCTGAACCACGTCGACCTGTGGCTGCGCCGCGGCTTGCCCGCCCTGCCGGTCGCGCTGCCGCACGTGCTGGGCGGCGATGCCTGTGGTGTCGTGGCGGCGCTGGGACCGGGCGTCGTGCCGCCGGAAGGCGCCGCACTGGGCGATAGGGTGCTGCTGAACCCGGGGCTGTCCTGCGGCCGCTGTGTGGCGTGCCTGGACGGGCGCGACAACTTCTGCCCCGAGTACCGGATGATGGGCGAGCAGGCCTGGGGCGCTCAGGCCGAAGAGGTCGTCGTGCCGGTGCAGAACCTGGTCCCCGCGCCGCGCGATCGGGTCCCGCTGGACGACGCGCAGCTGGCCGCGATCCCGACGGTGTTCATGACGGCGTGGCAGATGCTGGTCGACCGGGCAGGCATCCGACAGGGCGAGACGGTGCTGGTGCTCGCGGCGGGCTCCGGGGTCGGGTCGGCGGCCGTCCAGATCGCCAAGCTCTACGGGGCGCGGGTCATTGCCACGGCATCGACGCCGGCCAAGCTGGCCGCCGCGCGGACGCTGGGCGCTGATGAGACGATCGACTCGTCGACGGGCGACTTCCTGGCCGAGGTGAAGCGGCTCACCGGGCGGCGCGGCGCCGACATCGTGATCGAGCACGTGGGCGCGGCGACGTTCCCCCAGTCCATCGTGGCGTGCGCCAAGGGCGGGCGGATCGTGACCTGCGGCGCCACGGCCGGGTATGAGCCCGTCATCAACCTGAGGCACGTCTTTTGGCGTCAGCTCAGCATCCTGGGCTCCACGATGGCCAGCAAATCGCGTCTTTTCACGTTGCTGGACCTGTTCGCGGCGGGGCGGCTGAGGCCGGTGGTCGACCGGGTGCTCCCCCTGACGGAGATTGCCGCAGCGCACCGATTACTGGAGTCCCGCGCAACCTTTGGAAAATTGGTGCTTGTCACCGCGACGGGGTGAGATATACATAACCCATACGTATGGGTGAGGATTCAAACCACGTCTCAGCCGACAGCCTGTCGCTCTTGAAGGTCGGCGAGCTCGCCAAACGGACCGGGAAAACGGTCCGGGCGGTGCACCTCTATGAAGAGCTGGGGCTGCTGAGCCCCGCCATCCGGTCCAAGGGCGGCTTCCGGCTGTACTCGGGCAAGGCGGTCAAGCGGATCGACTGGATCCAGAAGCTGCAGGACCTGGGCTTCTCGCTGACCGAGATCAAGGCTTTCTTGCGCGACTGGGAAGAGTCGGACGCGGCGCCCAAGGCGATGGCCCGGGTACGCGAGATCTTTTCCGACAAGCTGCGCGAGACGAAAGAGACCATCACACGGCTCCAGCGGCTGGTCGGGGACCTGACCGAGACGCTGGAGTACATGGACAGTTGCCGGGCGTGCGAGCCGACGCACACCCAGACCGAGTGTGGAACGTGCGGCATCCACGGCCACGACGGCCGCGCGCCGCTTCTGGTCGAAGGGATTTCACGATGAAGCTTCCCATCTACATGGACAACCACGCCACCACGCCGACCGATCCGCGCGTCGTCGAGGCGATGTTGCCGTACTTCACGGAGTTCTTTGGCAACGCCGCCAGCCGCTCGCACAGCTTCGGCTGGACGGCCGAGCAGGCGGTCGAGCGCGCGCGCGACCAGGTCGGTGCGCTGATCGGTGCCAGCGGCAAAGAGATCGTCTGGACCTCGGGCGCGACCGAGTCCGACAACCTGGCGATCAAGGGCGCCGCAGAGTTCAACCGCGACCGCGGCAATCACATCATCACGGCGCAGACCGAGCACAAGGCGGTGCTGGACACCTGCAAGCGGCTCGAAAAGGACGGCTTCGAGGTCACCTACCTGCCGGTCGCCAAGGACGGTCGGGTGGACCCGGAGGCCGTGCGCGCCGCCATGACCGACAAGACGACGGTCGTGTCGATCATGCACGCCAACAACGAGATCGGCGTCGTCAACCCAATCGAAGAGATCGGCGCCGTCGTCAAGGCGCGGGGCGCGACGTTTCACATCGACGCCGTCCAGAGCGTCGGGAAGATCCCGTTCGACGTCAACGCCGCCAAGGCGGACCTGGTGTCGCTGTCGGCGCACAAGATGTACGGGCCGAAGGGCGTGGGCGCGCTGTACGTGCGCCGCAAGCCGCGCGTGCGCATCACGGCCCAGATCGACGGCGGCGGCCACGAGCGCGGCATGCGGTCGGGGACGCTCAACGTGCCCGGCATCGTCGGCTTCGGCGCCGCCTGCGCCCTCGCCGAGCAGGAGCTGCCCGAGGAGATGGCGCGCATCCGCCGCCAGCGCGATACCCTGCACCGGCGGTTCACCACGGC
>JBJMQQ010000066.1:0-29201 GCA_045802645.1 Polyangia bacterium | reverse complement strand
GCCGGACGCTGGCGCGCTGGGAGCTCGACAACCCGCGCCAGGCCGGGCTGGCCCTGCGCGCGACCGGGGCGGCGGCGCCGGCTGTGGCGGCCGCGTCGCTGGCGGCGGGCGCGGCGCGGCCGCTCACCGCGCGGCAGCTGGCGCTGTTCGGGCAAGGCGCGCTGGTCACGTTGATCATCGCGCTGGCGGCCATGTTGCTGGCCGCGCCGCTGGGCCTGGCGCTGGCGCTGGTCCGCAGCGAGTCGCGCGCGGGCCTGCGCGTGCTGGGGCGAGTGGCGACTGCGTACGTGGAAGTCGTCCGCGGAACGCCGGTGCTGCTGCAGCTCTACCTCCTCTATTACGGGCTGGCGGGGATCATCTCGCTGAGCCCGTGGACCGCCGCCATCCTCGGCCTGGGCCTGAACTACGCCGCGTACGAGGCCGAGATCTACCGCGGGGCGCTGGCGGCCGTGCCGGCCGGGCAGTGGGAGGCCGCGCTGGCGATCGGGATGACGCGGCGGATGGCGCTTCGCGAGATCATCCTGCCGCAGGCGCTGCGGCTGGCGCTGCCGGGGGTCACGAACGATTTCATCTCGCTGCTGAAGGACAGCTCGCTGGTGTCCGTGCTGACGGTCGTCGAGCTCACGAAGCGGATGACCATCGCCGCCGTCGACAACCGGGGCTGGCTGGCGCCCGGGCTGCTGTGCGCGGCGCTGTACTTCCTGCTCGGCTATCCGTTCGCCCGGCTGGCCCGCCGGCTCGAGCGCCAGAACACCGCGGCATAGGGGCTCTTCTGGCGCCGCCGTGCAGTTCGCACGAGGCGCCCTGACATGCTCGCCGCAAGTTGCACGACGGCGGCCGCCCAGGCAGCCATCGGCGTGGCGTTCCGGGTTGGCGCGGCCCGTGCATTTCCGGGGTGCGTCGTGATCCAACGGGCGCCCGCAGACGTCATTCCGCTCGCGTCGCGTCGCCGGTCTCTCCCGGAGCCGCCCGCGGCAACCGCGGCGGAAGCCATGCGCCACAAGCGCTCGCACCTGGCCGTCATCGCGGGTCTGCTGGTGTTGATCGGCGCGTACGTCGCGGGCCGGCAGCACTCGCGGTTGCAGGAGGTACGCAGCCTGGCCCCGGATGCGCGCGCGAGCATCTTCGCCCGCGCTCTCGACGACATGAGGACGACCTGCGCCGCGGTCGATCCCGCCGACGAGGTGCTGCGCGACCACTGCCGCGACCAGGCGACGTTCCTGGTCATGTTCCCCGAATGCGACGCGGGCTGCGAATCCCTCGCAGCGGCCGCGCTTCCGCATGCGCATCGATGACCCACCAACCACACGAAACGACCTGCCACCATGTCCCAATCCAATCAGCCAGCGATCATTCCTGAACCGGCGCCGACCGACCCGCGCGCTCACCTGCGCACGACGTCGTCGGGCCTCGCCGACCTGTCCGTGCCCGCGACGTCCGATCCGACGTCGTGGGCGGCGCGCATCAAGCGCACGCTGTTCGGCAACCCGCGCGACATCCATGACGCGCGCATCTTCCACAGCATCTCGCTGATTCCGTTCCTGGCCTGGGTCGGCCTGGGCGCCGACGGGCTCTCCTCGTCGGCTTACGGTCCCGAAGAGGCGTTCCGCAATCTGGGGGCGCACACCTATCTGGCCGTCGCGCTGGCCGGCGTGATGGCGTTGACCGTCTTCATCATCTCGGCGGCATACCGCGGGATCATCGAGGCGTTCCCGCACGGCGGCGGCGGCTACGTCGTCGCGACGAAGCTGCTCGGACGCGCCGCGGGCGTGACCTCGGGCTCTGCGCTGCTGGTCGACTACATCCTGACGATCACGGTGTCGATCGCCGCCGCCGGCGACGCGATCTTCAGCTTCCTGCCGCCCTCCGCGTTGGGCATGAAGATGCCGCTGGAGATCGTGTTCATCCTCTGCCTGACGACGCTGAACCTGCGTGGCGCCAAGGAGTCGGCGATCGCGCTGGCGCCGGTGTTCCTGGTGTTCGTGTTCACGCACCTCGCGTTGATCGTGGGCGGCGTCATCGGCCGCGTCCCGGAGCTGCCGGCCCTGTCGCATTCCGTCAACACTGGCTTTCACGGCGGCCTGTCGACCCTGGGTGTCGGCGGCATGCTGCTGCTGTTCGTGCACGCCTACTCACTTGGCGGTGGCACGTACACCGGCATCGAGGCCGTCTCGAACGGCCTGCCCATCATGCGCGAACCGCGCGTGCAGACCGCCAAGCGCACGATGGTCTACATGGCGACGTCGCTGGCGTTCACGGCGTCGGGCCTGCTGCTCTGTTACCTGCTGTGGCACGTGACGCCCGTCGAGGGCAAAACGATGAACGCCCTCCTGGCGGAGCGGCTGACCGCGCACGTGCCTTTCGGCCGCGTGCTGGTCGTCGTCACCATGATCTCCGAGGGGGTGCTGCTGGTGGTCGCCGCCCAGGCCGGTTTCATCGACGGGCCGCGCGTGCTGGCCAACATGGCCGTCGATTCGTGGGTGCCGCGTCGCTTTGCCGCGCTGTCGGATCGCCTGACGACCCACAACGGGATCACCTTGATGGGAGCGACGTCGCTGATCGCGCTCTTGTACACCAAGGGGGACGTCGGCCAGCTGGTCGTCATGTACAGCATCAACGTCTTCCTGACGTTCTCGCTGTCGATGTTCGGCATGTTGCGCGCGACCTGGCGTGACCGCCGTGGCGCGAAGCACTGGGTCCGGAAGCTGGCGCTGTTCGGGGTGGGCTTCGCGCTGTGCGCGACGATCCTGGTCATCACGGTCCTGGAGAAGTTCCGGCAGGGTGGGTGGATCACGCTGCTGTGCACGGGCGCCGTCATCGGCCTCTGCTTCGTCATTCGCGGCCACTACCGGCGCGTGCGCTACCGGCTCGCGTCGCTGTACCAGGACGTCAAGCACCTGGGCGCCGCCGACGTGGCGCCCATCCCCATCACCAACCCCGGCGCGCCGACGGCCGCGGTCCTGGTCCCCAGCTTCGGCGGCATCGGCATTCACACGGCGCTCAACGTGTTCCGGTCCTTCCCGGGGCACTTCAAGAACCTGGTGTTCATCTCGGTCGGCATCATCGACTCGGGCGGCTTCAAGGGGGCGGAGGCCGTCGAGTCGCTGGAGGCGGACACCGAGGCGATGCTCAAGCGCTACGCCTCCGTCGCGACCGAGCTGGAGGTCCCGTCCGAGTACGTCTTCTCGATCGGCACCGACGCGGTCGCCGAGGCCGAGAAGCTGTGCCTGGCGGTCATGCACAAGTTCCCGGTCGTGACCTTCTTCGCGGGCAAGGTCGTCTTCGAGCGGGAGCGGTGGTACCAGCGCCTGCTGCACAACGAGACGGCGCTGGCCATCCAGAAGCGGCTCTACTGGGCGGGCGCGACGATGGTCGTGCTGCCGGCGCGGGTGACCGGCGTCAGCTGAGCTTTTTTTCGCGGCGCGTCCCTGGCATTCTCCGACGGCTTGATGCCGCCGGAGCGCCCGCCGTCGATGTTGACCCGCCTGCGCGCGGCGGGCGTCGTGCCGGGCCTCCTGCTGGTGCTGGTCGCGTGCGCGGCGTTGTGGTGGGGAAATCGCTTCATCCCGCTGCACAACTGGCTGTTCTTCCGGTACCTGGGGATCTGGGCGCTGGTCGCGCTGTTCGCCGTCTCGAGCTGGGCGGCGGGTTTGCGGCTGCTGTCGCGGCTGCTCCCCGACCCGCCCCACCTGGGTGAGCGCCTGTTGTGGGGGTTCGCGCTGGGGGTGCTCACCTTCTTCGCGGGCATCTTCGCCGGCGGCGTCGTCGGCCTCTATGGCGTCGTGTTCTTCTTCGCCTGGCCGGCGCTGTTGCTGGCCTGGGGCGCCCCCGCGGCCTGGCGCGAGCTGCGCCGCGCGCGCCGGCACCTTCGCCGCTTCGGCTTTCGCCTGTTCCTGCCGCGCGGCCCCGCGGACGCGGCGGGCGCCGTGCTCCTCATCGTCGGCTGCCTGGCCGTGTACCTGCAGGTGCTGACGCCCAACAACGTGGGCGCCGACTCGGTCTGGTACCACCTGCCGATCGCGGAGCATTACGTCGCGGCGGGCGCCATCCGCCCGTTCCGCGAAGGCTGGTACAACGGCACGCTGCCGCAGCTGGCCAGCATCCTCTACACCTGGGCGTTTCAGGCGCCGGGCGGCCTGTTCGAGCACATGGCCCTGTCGGCGCACCTCGAGTTCGCGCTCTTTGTCGCGACGCTGGCCGGGATCGCCGTGCTGGTCCGCCGTCTGGTCGGGGCCCGCGCGCCCTTCGCGGGCGGGCTGATGTTCCTGTTCCCGGGGTTCCTGGTCTACGACTCGAACCTCATCATCGGGGCTGACCACGTGCTGGCCTTCTGGGCGCCGCCGCTGGCGCTGGCCGCCATCCGCTGGGGGCGGACGTTTGGCCGGCGCGAAGCGATCCTGACGGGGCTTTTGACGGGCGCCGCGCTCCTGACGAAATACCACGCGCTGCTGTTCCTGGTTCCGCTGTCGCTGTGGGCCGTCGCGTCGGCCGTCCGACACCGCCGCGTCGGCCCGCTGCTGGTCTGGGGCGGCGTGGCCGTCGCCGTCTGGGCCCCGCACTGGGCCAAGAACTGGCTCTTTTACGCCGATCCGTTCTTCCCGATGTTGCACCGCTGGCTGCCGTCACACCCGTTTCCGCCGGGCGCGGCCGAGCTGATGGCCGAGGTGCTGACCCCGGCCCAGTTCCGGTTCACGGGCACGCCGGGCCAGAAGGCGCTGGCGCTGCTGCAGATCCCGTTCAACTTCGCGTTCGTCACGCACGACTGGGATTTTCACGGCGCGCGTCCCGTGTTCGGCAGCCTGTTCACCTGCCTGCTGGTGGCGCTCCCCTTCGTGCGCGCGCGCCTCCGCCTGTGGCTGCTGGTGGCCGCCATTCACGCCGGCGTGCTGGTCTGGTTCGTGACCGCACACGAGGATCGCTACCTGCAGGCGCTGCTGCCGGCGATGGTCGCCTGTTCGGGCGCGCTGCTGGTCCTCATCTGGCGGCGCGGCGCGGTCGCGCGGGCGGCCGCGCTGCTGCTGGTCGGCTCGCAGGCGATCTCGGGCGCCGACGTCTACTTCTATCGGGTGCACGGGATGGCCGGCGACAACCCGCTCAAGGCCTTCGTCGATTTCGTGAGCCTCGCGCAGGGCGGCCACTACGACGACCAGACGCGCGTGTGGGGCGACCTGCAGCGCAACGATCTTTCGAAGCGCGTGCCGAAGGGGTCGAAGCTTCTGGCCCACCACTTCACCGAGAAGCTGGGGGCGGGGATCCCGAGCGTGCTCGACGGCAAGGGCTGGCAGGGGGCGATCGACTACCTGACGCCGCTGAACCCCGCCAGCACCCTGGCGCTGTGGCGGAGCCTGGGGATCACGCACGTCTGGTGGGACCAGTCGCTGCCCGGCCGCGACACCGACGTCATGGCGCGCGAAGCGGTGTTCCAGCACGCTGCCGCCACGTTCGTTCCGCGCACCGAGCTGATCAACCACTACCAGTTCGGGGCGATTGTGCCCAATGCGCCGCCCGACGCGGCGAACGCGGCGACGCGCATCGCCTGGATCGGCTGTGGGGGAGACCCGCCGACAGGCCTTTACACGCCGCAGGATTTTGCGCAGGGGCGCAACGCGGCGGACGTCGGTCTGGCGGCGCGGCCGGCGCTGGCCGGCGCCAACGTGGTGCTGCACCGCGGGCCATGCGCCTGGCCGTCCAGCGAGGTGTCGGACGCGGTGAACATGCAGTTCAACCAGCGCGTCAATGTCGGCGACGTCGTCGTCTTCGTCCGCCGGTGAATCCCGCTACAATGGGTGGACACGGAGGCGCGGCGTGACTCTTCCATTTCTGACCGATCCGGACCGAACGCGATTTTGTTACTTGCGGCTGCGCCGCCTGAAAGAGGCGACGCATGACGCGGCCGTCGTGGCCGCCCTGTCGCGCGAGCTGGAGGTCGCCGACGGGACGCTGTCGGGGATCGAAAAGCGCATCGACGAGCTGCGGGCGGCGACCGGCTCCTTCTGGCACGACGTCGCGGTGCCCGAGATCCTGGCTGCGTCGATCTACAAAGCCCGCGTGCACGCGCCGGACGCGATCGACGCCTTCTTTCGGCCGGTGGCGGCGCTGCAGGAGCTGTCGAAGCCGCTGTCCGAATGGTTGCACGTTTCGGGGTTGACGCCTCAGCCGGGCGGCGTCGCGCGCACGGGCCGCGCCAATCTGCTCGGTCACCGGGGCGGCGGCACGATCGCCGCCCCGCGCACCGTCGGCGTCGAGGCGGTGAACGACCCCGCCGAGATCGCCGCCTCGCTGGCCGACAAGTCGATCGACAACACGCACGCTGCGTACGTGGCCTGCACGCCGGCCGTCGCCGCGGGGTTTCTGTGGCTGAACGCCAGCCGCTCGGGAAGCTGGGACGCGGCCGCGCTGCAACGCGGGCTGCAGCCGTCCGGCCGGGGGCTGCTGCTGATCGAAGGCGACGCCGTCGCCCAAGCGATCCTCCCGAAAGAGCGCCACCCGGACAAGGCGCTGCTGCAGCAGCTGGCCGTCGACCTGCAGGCCGGGCCGGGCAAAGTCTGACGCTACGGACCGCCGAGCATCGTGGTTCGGAGCGTCGCCAGTGACGCGGGCGAGCCCGTGAAGAGGTGGTCGGGGTAGCGGCGGTACGAGAGCATCGCGCGGTATGTGTCGGCGGCCTGGTGTTCGTTCAGGTTCAGCCCCGCCAGATACTGCAGCCGCAGGTTGTTGTCGCGGTTGATCTGCGCGTCACGCAGCCAGGGCGCCAGGTCGGGCGCCGTTCCGCCGTAGGTCGCCAGCATCGCGGTCGCCGACGTGAAGCCGATCTCGCGCAGCGACTTGGCCATGACCGCCATCTCGGGCTGCGCCAGTAGCGCCGTCATCTTGTCGACGTCGAACGGACCCCGGTCCTTCGTGCCCACCATGACCATGTCGTAGCCCTCGCCGCCCACCGTGTTGCCGAAGATGAGACCGTCCGGGAAGGCCTGGAAGAACGTGGCGACCTCGCTCTTCACCGTCGCGGTGTTGCTCTCGTAAAGTGGCACCCAGACGGTGACGACGCCGCCCGGATTCAGGTGGCGCTTGGCCAGCTCCCAGAACTCACGCGTGTACAGCGTCGCCGCGCCCTTGACCCAGGGATCGAACGGGTCCGACGTGATGGCGTCGAAGGTCTGCTTCGTCGTGGTCAGGAAGTGGCGCCCGTCGTCGATCGCGATGTGGACCGGGGGGTTGCGAATCAGATGGTTGTTGTAGTCCGCGAAGCGCTCGCCGACCTCCTTCGGGACCAGCCCCTCGATCTCGGCGATCGTCAGCCGCTCGACCCGCGGATCGACGCTGACGGCGCCCGCGGTGACGCCCGCGCCGCAGGCGACGACCAGCACGTTTCGCGGCGAATCGACCAGCAGCGTGGTCAGGTGTCCGAGCATCCGCTGCAGCCGCATGTCCTGCGGCTGGCTGGACGCCTGGGTCTTGCCCGCGTTGTGGTAGCTGAGGATGCCGAACTTGCTGCGCGAGACGGCCAGGTCCGCGCTCAAGCCCTCGCCCACATACAGGTAGCGCTCGCCGTCGTGAAGGGTCGCCGCCATCGTGCGGCCGTGGCCGACCAGCATGGGCGGCAGCGGCGGCACCTGGCGCCCGACGACGACGGCCAGCTGCACGACGACCGCGGTCCAGATGGCGCCCGTCCGGGACAGCCGCGGCGCTTGCGAGCCGGCCACGAACGTGGGGGCCAGCGCCGCCACGGCGGCGAGCGCCGCCAACCCGAGCAGGGTCCACTCGGCGCGCAGCGTGCCCAGCCACACGACGATGAGCAGGCTGAAGGCCAGCGCGCCGGCGATCGCGCCGGCCGTGTTGGCGGCGTACACGCGTCCGACCACGCGGCCGCCGTCCTCGGCGCCCGTGGCGACGGACGCCAGCGCCAGCGGGAAGCTGGCGCCCCACAGGCACGCGGGCGGCAGCACGGCCCAGAGGCACCGGGCCAGGTCCGTCTGAAACTGGAACCACGGCCCCGACGCGATGATCGGGTTGATCGGCCAGTAGGGGAGGGAGCCCGTGAGGTTCCAGGCCGTCCAGCCGATGGCGCCGATCAGCAGAAGCTGCGTCACGCCCAGCGCGAACCGCGGCGCGGCCGTGCGGCGGGCGATGGCCGACCCGACGCCGCTGCCCAGCGCGATGCCGATCAGGAAGACCGCCAGCACGATCGAAAACGTGTACGTCGTGGCGCCCATCAGCAGCGCCAGCAGACGGGTCCAGACGATCTCCGCGCCCAGCGCCGTCGCGCCCGACAGCGCGATCGCCAGATACACCGCCCAGGCGCCCGTGGCCGGCGCCGCCGCGTCCAGCCGCCCGGCGACGTCATCCGACCCGGCGACGGGCGGCGGCGTCGCGGGCGTCACCCGGGCCAGCGCCAGCGCGCCCGCGGCGACGGCGAGGTTGATGAGGCCGGCCACCAGCGTGGCCACACGCATGTCCCACACGCGCAGCAGGTAGAAGCCGGCCAGCAAGCAGCCGAACACCGCGCCGACGGTGTTGCCGCCGTAGAAGAAGCCCAGGCGCGCCACCCCGCGCGGTGTCGTCTGGACCCAGCGCGCGACCGCCGGCAGCGTCGCGCCCATCAGCACCGTCGGCGGAAGCAGGCACAGCGCCGCGAAGACACCGCGCAGCAGCAGGCCCGGGATGCCGTGACCGACGATCGCGACGTAGGCCCCCTGCACGGCCGGCATGGCCACCAGGACCAGCAGCCCGCAGGCGGCGATCGCCAGCTCGATGACCGCATAGATGCGCAGCGGGTGGCGGCCCGGGCGGACGTAGCGGGCCAGCGCGACGCTGCCGATCCCCATGCCGCCCATGAACGTCGCCAGCAGCACGCCGATCGACACGGCCGACGACCCGATCACGAACTGCAGCAGCTGCAGCCAGATGACCTCGTAGATCAGCGCCGCGCCGCCGCTCCCCACGAACAGCAGCAGCACGATCCAGAACGACCGATCGATGGCCGACGGCGCTGCCGAAGGCGCAACCGCCGGCGTGCGCAGCGCGCGCGTCCAGACCCAGCCGCCCACCACCAGCGCCAGCGACACGAGCAGCAGCAGAACCTGCGACAAGGGCGGCGGCGGCGGCACGGGGACGCCGTCGTCCACGTAGTGCTCGTTGGCGGGGATCGGCGCGGCCGCCATCGGCGACTCGACCGTGCGGAACGCGGGCGGGAAGGGCTTCGGCGGCGCGCAGAAGACCGCCAGCTCGGCGATCGAATACGCTCCGTCGCCGACCGCATCACCGACGCGCAAGTAGCGGACCGTCGCGGGTGCGACCTCCACGGCGCGCGCGCGCACGCCGGGCCCGCGCTCGACGACGTTGGCCACGATCGTCAGCACCTTGAACGTGCCTGGGCTTCCGTCGGGCGACCCGCTGAGCGTGTAGGTGTCGTTGGCGTCCGCTTCCAGGTAAACGGCGCCGATGGACCGAGGCTGGCCGAGATCGTAGGTCAGCGATCCGCCCGGCTGCAGCTTCAGCATCGGCGGGCCGTCCCAGACGGCGCCTTCGGCGACGACGGCGCCGTCGGTCACCAGGGCTGGATCCCCGGTGACGGCGGTGCTGGCGACCGGGCGTCGCCCGGACAACAGGTTCGTTCCGTCGCAGGTGCCCGACGCCGCGGCGTGTGCCGTCGAGGCGAGGGACGCGGCCAACACGACGGTCAGCAGGCGTGCGGTGACCGACACGGCCGGCAAGTCTGAGGCCACCGGCCGCGCGCGGTCAAGGGATGCGGGCGGTCAGCGGAGCTCGACCACCGACGCGCCGTCGCCACCCTGACGGGGCGTGCCCGGCGCCCAGCGCGCGACGTACGGCGAGTCGTCGAGGTACGCGCGGATCCGCTTGCGCAGGGCGCCGGTGCCGTGGCCATGCACCACGATGAGGTGGCTCTGCCCCGACAGCGCGGCGCGATCCAGGTACGCCTCCAGCGCCGCGACCGCGTCGTCACCGTCCCGGCCGCGAATGTCCAGCGTGTGCCCGCCCGACGGCGACACCAGCGCCAGCGGATCGTCGCCCGACGGGCGCGCCGGCTCGCTCGAAGAGCGGCGCGGCTGCTGCGGGCGTGCCTTGGCCGCGCCGGCCGGGGCGGCGCGCAGCTCCTCGGCTGCCACCTCCAGCGTGATCGCGCCGACGGTCACCTTCGCCCGCCCGCGCGCGTCGGGCGCCTGCGTCAGGACGCCGGTCTGGGCCATCCGCTCGACGAAGACCTTGGCGCCGACTTCCAGGCGAGGCGCCGGGGGACGCGCCACGGGCTCGGTGTCGGGCAGCGACATCCGTGCCTTGGCGTCGTCGGCGGCGCGGATCACGGCCGCCCGGGCGGCCTCGGCCGCGCGCGACGTGTTGGCGGACTGCGCCTCGCGGACGATGGTCCGCAGCGCCTCGCGCGCCTCGGCGACCGCCTCCTCGACCGCCTCGCGCGCGTGCCGCCCCAGCTCGCGTTCGCGCCGGTCCAGCGCCTCGGCGGCGGTCCGCTGCGCGTCCGCGGTGGCGGTCGCCTCGGCGGTCGCATCCGCCAGCCGCTCGGCCTCCTTCGCCAGCGCCGCCTCCCGCGCCTCCAGCCGCGCGATCACCGACTCCAGGCTGACGCTGGGGGCGCCGGCCAGATCGCGGGCCCGCTGCAGGATCGCCTGCGGCATGCCCATGCGCGCCGCGATGTCGAACGCGTACGAACGCCCGGGCGCGCCCACGATGAGCCGGAACGTCGGCTGCAGGTGGTCGAGGTCGTACTCCATCCCCGCGTTCGCGAAGCGCGCGTCCCCTTCGCCCAGCGCCTTCAGGCTGTCGTAGTGAGTCGTGATCACCGCCAGCGCGGGGCGATCAGCCAGCGCCTCGGCGGTCGCGCGCGCCAGCGCCGCGCCCTGATCCGGGTTGGTCCCCGCCATCAGCTCGTCCAGCAGGACCAGCGTCGTGCCCGTGCGCGAGCCGTCCAGGATCCGCACCAGGTTCCCGAGGTGCCCCGAGAACGTCGAAAGGTCGCCCAGCACCGACTGCTTGTCGCCGATGTCGGTCAGCACCGCGTCGAAGAACGCGACCCGACTGTTGGGCGCCGCCGCGACCAGCAGCCCCGCGCGCGCCATCTGCGCCGCCATCCCGATCGCCTTCATGAGGACCGTCTTGCCCCCGGCGTTCGGACCGCTGACGACCAGGATCTGCGCCGCCGCGCCGCCCAGCGCGACGTCGTTGCTGATTACCTTGTTGCTGTCCGCGCCGCGCGCCAGCGCCAGCAACGGGTGGCGGAGCTGGTTCAGCTGCAGCGCCGGGGCTTCGCGCTCGTCGGCGATCGTGATCGCGTTGCCGCCGTACCCGACGCCCAGCCGCCCGCCGGCCGTTCGGGCGTCCAGCACGCCCAGCGTCTCCGCCGTGCGCCGCAGCGCCTTGGCGGCGATGGCGACCTCCATCGTGACCGCCTCCAGGATGCGCCGCGACTCGCGCCGGATGTCGAGCTCCAGCACCTTCAGGCGGTTGTTGGCGCCGACCAGCGCCGTCGGCTCGACGAAGACCGTCTCGCCCGTGCGCGACGTGTCGTGCACGATCCCCAGCCCCATCGACTTGGCGCTGGCCTTCAGCGGCAGCACGTAGCGGTCGGAGCGAATCGTGAAGTACTCGTCCTGCAGCACCGGCGCGAAGTTGTCGTCCCGGATCAGCGCCTCGATGGTCGCGCGCGCGTGCCCGGCGACCTGCTGCCGCTCCGACCGCAGGCGCGCCAGCTCGTACGACGCCGTGTCGCGAATCTCGCCCGAGCCGTCGAAGGTCTCGCCGATCGTGTGCGCCAGGTCGTCGGGCGGCGCCAGCTCGCGCGCGAGCTTGGCCACCTCGGGCGCGCTCTCGGCGTAGGCGCCCCAGAACGCGCGCGCCGCGGTCGCGATCCCGCACAGCAGCGCGACCGGCCGCAGCTCCTCGGCCCCGAGGACGATCTGCTTTTCGGCGGCCACCAGCGCGGGCTCGATCTCCGGCGCGGCCAGCGCCGGGGGCGTCCGGCCCGCGCGCAGCAGCGCCGCGACCTCGGCGACCTGCGCCATCCAGCTCCGCGCCTCCGCGGCGTTCGAGGCCAGCGGCAGCGCCGTGCACAGCGCGCGCCCGCGCGCGGATTCGGCGGCCGCGGTCAGCCGGGCCGTCAGCTCAGCCCAATCTTCGATCATCGGGGGGATTCATACGGGTCCTGGGCGCGCGGGGCAACCAGGCGCATTCCCGGTTCAGCGCCGCCGCAGGAGGGCCTGCGCCGCGGTCAGCCGCTGCTCCAGCTGCCGGACGGTGGCCATGCTGATCCGCTTGATGCCGACCTTGCGGTTCAGCTCGCTGTTGATCTCGGCGTGCGTGCGGCCGGTCGCGTGCACCAGATCGATGACGGCGCTGGCGTTCTGCTCGCGCAGCTGGCGGCGCCGCGCCAGCGCGCTGTTCTTGGGCAGGGCGGCCGGCACCGGGTCGGCGATGGGCGGTGGCACCTGGCCGGCGACCGCCGCGTGTTCCAGAGGCGCCGGCGCGGGCATCGCGTCGCCCCCTCCGCCGCCGACGAAGTCGGGGATCTCGCCGTTGGGGTCGTCGTCGGCCGTGACGTCGGGCGCGTAAACCCGCGCCGCCTCCAGCGGCCGGCCATTTTCGTCCAGCGGCGTTGCCGAGATCGCCGCGAACAGCGAGAGCTGCTCGGACAGGTCCCGCTCGGTCTCCGTCTTCTTCGGGGGCGCCTCGGTGTCTTCGTTGCGGCGCCCCTCCTCGTCGTCGCGCTTGCGAAGGGAGTGGCGCCGCTGCTCGGCGATGCCGGCGCCGAACTTCCGCAGGCGCACGTCATCGGGGATGAACATGTACGCCGCCTGCCGGGCGAGCCGCGAATTCCAGCGCACGAGCCGCCCGACTGCCTGCCGGAAAAACAGCTCGGTCACCGTGTTCGTCGCGTACACACCCACCCGCAGGCGCGGGATGTCGACCCCCTCGGACACCATCCGCACCGCGACGATCCAGGGGGCGATGCCGTCGGCGAAGCGGCTGATCTTGTCGGAGGCGGACGGGTCGTCCGAGGTGGCGATCGTCGGCGTGATCCCCAGCCGCTCTTCCATGATGGCGGCGATCGCCTTCGCGTGCTCTTGATCGATCGTGATTGCCAGCCCGGCCGCCCGCGGATCCTGGGTCCGCAGGTGCATCAGCTGCGCGTGCGCCTGCGCCAGCACCGTCGGCATCCACTCGCCCGCGACGTCCAGCGCGGTGCGCAGGCGCTGGCTGGCCAGCTCGCGCGAGAGGCGGTCCTCGAACGTCGCCTCGTAGGCGCTGCCGTCGGGCGACGTCCACTCCATGCGGCCGTTGATGCGCGGGAAGTAAACGGGACGCACGACGCGCCCGTCCTTCAGCGCGTCGCCATAGCCGTACTCGTAGTCGGGCTGCGCCAGCTCGCCCGTGTAGTTGATGAAGGGGATGGTCCGTTGATCCGACCGGAACGGCGTCCCGGACAGGCTCAGGCGACGCCAGGCGGGGTCGAACGCCTGCCGGATGCCGTCGCCCCAGGCGCGGCTGTCGCCGGCGTGGTGAATCTCGTCCAGGATGACCAGCGACTGGCGGACCATCGGCCGCAGCGACGCGGGCGAGACGGCGACCTGTTGATAAGTGACGACCACGCCGTGCGCGTCGGCTGGCAGCCCGCCGTAGCCCACGTTCCATTCGGGGTCCAGGTGGATGTCCAGCCGCTCGGCCGCATGCGCCCACTGGAACTTCAGGTGCTGGGTCGGAACCACTACGACCACCCGGCGGATGGACCGCTCGACCAGCGCCCGGCGCGCCGCGGTCAGGGCGAATGTGGTCTTGCCGGCTCCCGGCGTCGCGACCGCCAGGAAATTCGGCGAGCCGCTGGCCTCGAACAGCGACAGCGCGGCCCGCTGCCAGGCCCGCAGGCCGGGCGCGCCGTGCGGCGAAGCCTGGTGGCCGGCTGACCCGGCGGTGCTGAAGACGGCGCTGTCGAAAGAGGACAAGGTCGATCGCTCCCGAAGCGGCCCCAGAGTGTGGACGGTCGGGGCGTGCAGCAACAGCTAGACAAAGAAAAATGTCCGCCGGCAGGATCTTCGGGCGTCTAGGGGGTGAAGCCGGTCATGAAGGCCGGCTGCCAACCCAAGGAGAAATCATGAGCCAGTTCGTGTTCTTGTACCGCGGTGGAATGACCGGCAACGAATCGCCGACGGAGATGCAGCAGCAGATGCAGCGCTGGATGTCGTGGCTGAAGGACCTGGGCGAGAAGGGATTCGTCAAGGATCCCGGCCAGCCGCTGGAGCGGGGCGGCAAGGTCGTTTCCGGCAAGCAGAAGCTCGTGACGGACGGCCCGTTCGCCGAAAAGGACCTGGTGAGCGGCTTCACCATCGTGGAAGCTAAGGACCTCGCGCACGCGGCGGAGCTGTCGATGGGGTGCCCCGTGTTCACCTATGGCGGCGCGGTCGAGGTTCGCCCCATCCTCAAGATGTAAGAGGCGCCAATGGACCTGGACGGGCGATTTTTCCGGCGCGAGGCGGCTCGGTTGACCGCCGCGCTGACACGCCTGTTCGGCGTCCGCCATCTGGCCCTGGCGGAGGACGTGACGCAGGACGCCCTCTGCCGGGCGCTGGAGGCCTGGAAGTTTCACGGGCCTCCGCCCAATCCGTCGGCCTGGCTGATGGCCGCCGCCAAGAACCGGGCGGTGGACGTGCTGCGCCGCGAGCGGACTGCGCGAACGTTCGCGCCCGAGGTGGGGCGGTGGCTGGAGACGGAATGGACGCTGCGGCCAACGGTGGACGCGCTGTTCGCGGCCGACGCGATCGAGGACGACCAGTTGCGCATGATGTTGTCCTGCTGTCACCCGCGCCTGCCCGAGCCGGCGCAGCTGGCGGTCATCCTGCAGGTGCTGTGCGGGTTCAGCGTCGGCGAGATCGCCAGCGCATTCCTGGACAGCCCCGCGGCCGTCGAGAAGCGGGTCGCGCGCGCCAAGAAGGCGCTGGCCGCGTCGAAGTCCCTGTTCGATCTGGGCGACGCGCGCCAGGTGTCGGCGCGACTGCCGGTCGTGCATCGGGCGCTTTATCTTCTCTTCAACGAGGGGTACCACGGCGCGTCCCCCGAGTCGGCCGTGCGCGTGGAGCTGGTTCAGGAGGCGATGCGGCTCGTGTCGTTGCTGCTGGACCACCCCACGGGACAGACGGCGGCGACGCGGGCACTGGCCGCGCTGATGTGCCTGCACGCGGCGCGGATGCCGGCGCGCGTGAACGAGGCCGGCGACCTGACGCCCTTCTTCGACCAGGACCGCGCGCTGTGGGACGGCGCGCTGATGGCGCAGGGGCGGCAGCTGCTGGACGAGTCTGCCGTCGGAGCCGAGGTCACGCCCTACCACATCGAGGCGGCAATCGCCGGTGTGCACGCGGCTGCGTCTTCAGCCGCCGCGACGGACTGGGGCGCGATCGTGCACCTTTATGACGCGCTCCTCGCCCTGCGGCCGTCGCCCGTCGTCGCGCTGCACCGGGCGATCGCCGTCGGGCAGCACCAGGGCCCCGAGCGCGGCCTGGAGGCGATCGCCGCCATCGCCGGACGCGAGCGGCTGGAACAGTATCCGTTCTACGCCGCCGCCCTGGGCGAGATGGAGCTGGCGCGCGGGCGGGCCGAACAGGCGCGGGAACGTTTCAACGACGCGCTGTCGCTGGCGCGAAATCCCACGGAACGCCGCTCCCTCGAGAAACGGCTGATGGCCTGTTCGGCTGACTACTGAACCCAGTCGTTGCTGGCGGTGGCGGCCAGCCAGCTCTTCACCAGCATGCCGAAGTTGGTGAGCGTCGTCAGGCTGGTGTCGGTGAAAATCTGGGGGGTCCAGGCGTTGTCGGTCACCCAGGCCGTCCAGCTGGCACCGTCGCCGTTGACCGTCGTCTGCAGCGACGTTCCGAACGACGGCGAATCGGCGTTCTGGTAGCCCCACTCCGTGATGAACACGGGGACCTTCGCCGTCGCCGTGGCGACCTGACTCTGGAAGGTCGGCGTCCAGTTGTTTGGATAGATGTGGGCGGTGTACATCAGGTTCGTGCCCGTGGGCGGGTCGCTGGCCGCGTCGCCCGGGTGCTGGTCCCAGGCGTTCGACGGCACGATGATGATGTTCTTGGGCGCCGCGGCGCGGATGGTGTCGATCAGCTGCTGCACGACCGGCTTCAGCGCCGACCAGGCGACGTTCGTGTCGATCGGCTCGTTGAACGGTTCGTAAAGGACGTTGCTGGCGCCGGCGAATCGCGGCGCGATGTCCATCCAGAAGGTCTTGGCGTCCGCCGCCGACGTTCCCGTCGTGGCGTTGTCGATCTGGTGGTAGTCGATGATCGCGTACAGGTTCTTGCTGGCCGCGTAATCGACAGCCGGCTTCAACACGTTGGTCACGTAGTCGGCCGCCGAAAGCGGCGACTTCGGCGTGCAGGCGGTTGGGCCCGTGCCGACCGGATAAGGGCAGGGCGAGCAGGTCGCGGTGCTGCCGGTGTTGTAGTCGATCTTCGGATAGACGGGCAGGCGGACGACGTGCCCCTGCACGCCGGCAGCCGCCACCTTGTCCATGCGCGCCGTGATCCCGGCGGCGCTCTGGCCGCCGTACTGGTAGAGCGACCCGATGTCGATCAGCGAGGAGCCGCGCAGGACGATCGTCTTGCCCGACGGATCCTGCAGCTTGTTGCCGCTGACGCTGAGCCAGGGGAGGCTGCTGTTGACGCCGCCGCCGGCGCCGCCGCTGGACCCGGACGAACCGCCCGCGCGCGTGCCGCCATCGCCGCCGGTCCCGCGCCCGCCGCTGCCCGTCGTGGCGGTGCCGCCCGTGCCGCCGCTGGCCGTCCCGCCGGTGCCGCTGCCCCCGGTCGCGCTGCCACCGGTTCCCGTCGTCGATCCGCCGGTGCCGCCCGTCGCCGGGTGACCACCGGTCGACGTCCCGCCGGTTCCAGCGCCGCCGGTTCCCGTTCTGCCGCCCTGCGCGCTCCCGCCTGACCCGCCGGTGCCAGAGCCGCCCGATCCGCAGGCGCTCGAAACGCAGACCAAGAGAATAGAGAGCGTACGACTAGGCTTCATAGATTTCGCAGTCTTCCCGTGCCCGCTGCCTCCGTCAACCACCCGACTGACACACCCCGACAAACTGATGGGCGGTGTCAGATTGTTGAGGCAGGCACCCGACTCGGCAAGGGTTCCTGTCTGATCAATTGGTCCGCAAGTTGCTGAGCTGTGGGCGCATGATTGGTCGGATGAAACACCGTTTTCTGGTCGTCGGCTTTGGTTTCGCGTGGATCGCCGCGGGTTGCGGCTCGGTTTCGACTACCAGTGGAACGGGCGGCAGCGGGGCCCAGGGCACCGGCGGCCAGGCCGGCGGCGGCGCGGGCACGCGGGGAACGGGCGGCGCCGCGGGCACGGGGGGGACGGGCGGCGCCGCGGGGACGCCGGGAACCGGAGGTCACGCGGGCGCACCGGGGACGGGCGGGCACGCTGGAGGCAAAGGCGGTCACGGTGGCGACGGCGGCGCTTCCGGAGGGCGTGGCGGTGGTACGGCCGGGACCGTCGGCACGGGCGGCCATGCCGGCGCGGGTGGCGCGGCCGGCGGCGGTGGCCACGGCGGTCAGAGTTGCGATGAGCTCGCCGCCGCGTTCCAGGCGGCGATTCCGGTTGCCGAGTCCTGCACGCCAGGGGCGACGCACCAGTGCGAGCAGCAAGCGCTGACCGGTCCGCTCGGGGGATGCGCCGGTTGCGGGCGGTACGTGAACGACAACACGACCTTGAACGCTTTGCGCGCTCAGTACGAGCAGCAAGGGTGCCCGCACAGCGGCATCTGCCCCGCCGTGTTGTGCATCGTCCCTCAAATGGAGGGCTGCAAGCCGACCGACGCCTCGACCGGTGGGACGTGCACGCCGATCGTCTCGACCGGCACCAACTGACGCCCCCGACTCACCAGGTGGTCGGCGCCATCACGTCGTCGTCCTGATCGACATCGCTGACGCGCGTCGTTCGGGGCGCCGCCGTGCGGGCGGGCC
This sequence comes from Polyangia bacterium, assembly GCA_045802645.1. Classification (GTDB taxonomy): domain Bacteria; phylum Myxococcota_A; class Polyangia; order Fen-1088; family Fen-1088; genus JADGRB01. Next base: position 11,208 of record JBJMQQ010000066.1, on the reverse strand, counting down.
GCGCCGTCGCCACCGACGCCTCGTGAGTCACGCGCGGGCGCGTCGCCGTGTCGGACGCGGCCACCGGCGCCGGCGCCCGCTCTGGGGCGCGCGCCGTCTCCTTGCGCAACACCGCCAGCACCGGGATCGGCATGTTGGGGACGAAGGCGACCGTCTTCGACTGGAAGCCCGGCTTCTGGATGACGACCTCGACGGGCGCGTCGCTGTAGGCGATCTGCGTCGACAGCGGGGTGGTTCCCAGCACCGTGCCGTCCTTGCGCGACACCGTCGCGCCGTTGGGATCGGAGCTGAAATTCACGCGTACTGCAGCGGGGTTCGCGGGGGCCTGGCTCGCCGCTGCGACGGCGCCCGCGGCTGGTGGCGCCGCCCTGCGGAACCCGACGTTCACGACCGCGCCGACGGCCAGCGCCGCCGCCCCGACCAGGAACATCCCGCGGTGCTTTCGCTGCGGGCGCGGGCTCTCGGTGTGAATCAGCTCCCCGGTGCCACCACGCAGGATCTCGCTGGGCCCGCTGAGCCGGCGCGGGCGCACGTCCGGAACTGGCGGCGCCGAGAACGTCGCGGCGACATCCAGGAGCGCCAGCCGCATCTCGGCCATCGTCTGGAAGCGGGCCTCGGGCGCCTTCGCCATCGCCCGCTGCACGATCTGGTCGATCGCCGCCGGCAGCGTCGGCACCAGCGCGCACACCGAGGGGGGCGCTTCGTTCACGTGCTTGAGCATGACCTCGCCGTAGCCCTCGCCCGTGAACGGGACGCAGCCGCTCAGCATCTCGAAAAGAATCACACCCAGGGCATAAATGTCACACCGGTGGTCTACCTCGGCGCGCCCCGAGCACTGCTCCGGGCTCATGTAGAAGGGCGTCCCCATCACGATGCCGGCCCCCGTGCTGTGGGTCGGGATCGCGCCGTCCTTGGGGTCCTTGCCGATCAGCTTGGCCAGGCCGAAGTCGAACACCTTCACGAAATCCGGTGTCCCCTCACGCTCGATCAGGAGGACATTTCCCGGTTTCAGGTCGCGGTGGATGACGCCCTGGTCGTGCGAGGCCTGCAGGGCGTCCGCGATCTGCGCGGCGATGTTCAGCGCCCGTCCCGGCGGGAACGGGCGGCCGATCTCGTCGGACAGCATCTGTCCCTGCAGGTATTCCATCACGAAGTAGAAGTCGCCCGCCGCCGTGGTCCCGAAGTCCGTGATGCTGACGATGTGCTCGTGCCCGATCTGGTTGACGGCGCGAGCCTCGGTGACGAAGCGCGAGACCACCTCCGGATTGCGCGCGAAGTGGGAGTGCACGGCCTTGATGGCGACCTTGCTGCCGATCACCGGGTGCTCAGCCAGGAACACCTGACCCATGCCGCCTTCACCCAGCTTGGTGGCGACCCGATAATTGCCGACCGTTTCCCCTACCGCGATCATGTCTCTGCTACCACCTAGCAAGCTCCGGGCCGGCGGCAACCTCGGCAACTTCGCAGATCCCCGCGCAAGGCGTGGCCGGATGGTGACATCCGTTGGCGGAGCAGGTTGAGCCGGTTACGGAATTTTGCCTGGTTGGGCATATCCGGCCCCCTGTGACAATCGAGGCGCGACCGCGACAATGGATGGGATCTTGATGCTTCCGGGTCGCCGCGTTGCGGGTGGAGTGCTGGTGGCTTGCGCGTCCATGCTGCTGGGCTGCTCGTCCGGCGGGCCCAGCGGATCCGCCGGCTCGGGTGGGTCCGCGCCTGGTGCCACCGGCGGCAGCACCGTCGGCTCAGGTGGCGCCACGGGAGGTTCGGGGGTTGGCAGCGGCGGTCGGGCGAACACGGGCGGCGCCGGGGGCACCGCAGTCACGACAGGCGCCGGCGGCAGCGCGACGGGCGGCGCGGGCGGTCGCGGCTCTGGCGGCACGGCGGGAAGCGCCACAGGCGCGGCAGGCATGCCCGGCGTCGGCGGCAGCGAAGCGTATCCAGTCCCGGCGACGCCCCCGGCCGACGAGGACGGTTCCCAGCTCTGGCTGCGTTATCCCAAGGTCTCGCTGCCCAGTCGGCTGGCCGAGTATCAGGCGGCGATTGCACAGATTGTGAAGGCGGGCACCTCGGCCACGCTACAGGCTGCGCAATCCGAGCTGGTCAAGGGGCTGGGCGGGCTGACCGGCGCGACGATTCCCGTCGTCGACCAGCCGAGCGCGGCGGGCGCGGTGGTGCTGGGGACGCCCGCCTCGTCGACGATCATCCAGTCGCTGTCGTTGGGCGCGACGCTGACCGGAGCCGGCACGGAGGGCTACGTCGTCCAGGCGACCACCGTCAGCGGCAAGGCGGCCATCGTCGTGGCCGGCAACACCGACGTCGGCGTCCTTCGTGGTGCGTTCGCGCTGCTGCGACACATGCAGTGCCACCGCTCATTGGCGGGGCTGGCTCTGAGCGGCGCGCCCAAGATCCAGCGGCGCATCCTGGACCACTGGGACAACCTGGACGGCAGCATCGAGCGCGGCTACGCCGGCAAGTCGCTGTGGCAGTGGTCGTCGCTGCCCGGCACGCTGTCGCCGCGCTACACGGACTACGCGCGCGCCAACGCGTCGATCGGGATCAACGGCGTGGTGCTGAACAACGTCAACGCCGACCCGCAGATCCTGACCAGCGCGAACCTGGACAAGGTCGCCGCGCTGGCGACGGCGTTCCGGCCGTACGGGATCGCGGTGTATCTGTCGGCGCAGTTCGGCGCGCCGAAGGTGATCGGCGGGCTCAGCACGGCCGACCCGCTGGACAGCGGCGTCAAGCAATGGTGGACCACGCTGGCCAGCACCATCTACCAGAAGATCCCCGACTTCGGCGGCTTCCTGGTGAAGGCCAACTCGGAGGGGCAGCCCGGGCCGGCCGACTACGGCCGCACACACGCCGACGGCGCGAACATGCTGGCCGCCGCGCTGGCGCCTCACGGCGGCATCGTGATGTGGCGCGCGTTCGTCTACAAGGACGACGGCACCGATCGCATCGGGCAGGCCTACACGGAGTTCAAGCCGCTGGACGGCAAGTTCAACAGCGGCACGATGGTGCAGGTGAAGAACGGTCCGCTCGACTTCCAGCCGCGCGAGCCCTTCCACCAGCTGTTCGGCGCGATGACCAAGACGCCGCTGGCGCTGGAGGTGCAAATCACCAAGGAGTACCTGGGCGAGGACACGCACGTCGTCTACCTGGGCCCGATGTGGCAAGAGGCGCTGCAGTCCGACACGTACGCCAAGGGGCAGGGGTCGCTGGTCGCGCGCGTCGTCGACGGCAGTTTGACCAGCGCGCCGGTGAGCGCGATGGCGGGCGTGGCCGGCATCGGCAGCGACACGAACTGGATGGGGTCGCACTTCAACCAGGCGAACTGGTACGCGTTCGGGCGGCTGGCCTGGAACCCCGACCAGTCCGCGCAGGACATCGCCGACGAGTGGATCCGCCAGACGTTCTCGAACGATCCGGTCGTCATCGCGCCGGTCACGCAGCTGATGATGAATTCGCGCCAGAACTGCGTGAACTACATGGAGCCGCTGGGGCTGGTCCACATGATGGGCTCCAGCCACCACTACGGCCCCGCGCCCTGGGTCAGCAATCAGACGCCGGTCAACGCGAACCCGACCTACTTCGAAAAGGCGGACGCCAGCGGGATTGGCTTCGACCGCACGTCGACCGGAAGCAACACCGTCGCGCAGTATGCGTCGCAGGTCGCCAGTAAATTCGGCACGCGCAGCACCACACCGGACGACTTCCTGCTCTTCTTCCAGCACGTGAAGTGGGACGACAAGCTCCCCTCGTCGGGGCGATCGATCTGGGAAGAGCTAGTCTACCGTTACAGCCTGGGCGTCGACGCCGTGCAGACGATGAAGGATCAGTGGGCGACCGTGAAGGGGCGCGTCGACAGCAAGCGATTCAACGACGTGACGGCTTCTCTGCAGACGCAGCACTACGAAGCCCGCTGGTGGCGCGACGCCTGCCTGACCTACTTCGCCAGCCTCAACAAGAAGGCGATCCCGAGCGGCTATTCGCCGCCGCAGCAGTCGCTGTCGTACTACCAGGGCCTCACCTGCCCCACCGACGCGACCAAGCCGCGCTGCCCCGCCGTCTACACCGGCAACCCGTCGCCGGCCATCACGCCGTAGCGGACCATTCGAACGACGGCGCGGCGGGGGCGCGTGTTGTAGGTTCCGGGGATGTGGCGGTGGTTGCTGCGTCTGTTCGGCTATTCGCTGGCGGCGGCGGTCGCGCTGGGCGTGGTCCTGGCGGTCCTGGCCTGGTTTTCGACCGGTCACTTCTCGGCCTTCGGCGGTAAGCCCGATCTGGCGCGGTTGCGCGGCTCGCCCGAGTTCGTCGACGGGAAGTTCCAGAACCCGGAGCCCACGTCGTTGATGTCCGGCCGCCGCTGGTTCTGGGCCATGCGCGAGTGGCTGTTCGGCAACCAGATGCGCCGCCCGATCTGCGCGTTGCCGATGGTGACCGACACCGCGCGGCGGCTGGCCGTCGCGCCCACCTCGGGCCTGCGGGTCACCTGGCTGGGACATTCGACCACGCTGATCGAGATCGACGGGGCGACCATCCTGACCGATCCGATCTGGAGCGATCGAGCATCGCCGTCGGTGTGGTTCGGGCCCAAGCGGTATCACCCGCCGCCGCTTCCCCTGGACCAGCTCCCGCACGTCGACGCGGTGGTCGTCTCGCACGAGCACTACGACCACCTGGACCAGCAGACGGTCCGGGCACTGAGCGCCCGCGGCGTCGCGTTCCACGTGCCGCTGGGGATCGGCGCCCATCTGGCGGCCTGGGGGGTTTCCCCGGCGCAGATCGTCGAGCACGATTGGTGGCAGGACGCGGCGCTGCCGGGGGGCGTGCGGCTGGTCGCGACGCCGTCGCGCCATTTCAACGGGCGCCTGCCGGGGCGGACGGGCGCGCTGTGGACGTCCTGGTCGATCGTGGGCCCGCGACACCGTGTGTTCTTCAGCGGCGACACCGGCCCGACCGAATCGCTGCGCGAGGTGGCGCGCCGCGAGGGGCCGTTCGACGTCGCGCTGATCGAGATTGGTCAGTGGAACGCCGCCTGGGGCGACATCCACCTGGGGCCCGTTGGCGCGCTGGACGCGTTCGCGCACAGCGGGGCGAAGGTCCTGATCCCCATCCACTGGGGGACGTTCGTGCTGGCGTACCACGACTGGTCCGAGCCGGCCGAGACCCTGGTCACCGAGGCGGCCCGCCGCGGCGCCGCCGTGCTGACGCCGCTTCTGGGCGAGCCCATCGAGCCGGTCGCGCGCCCCGCACCGCAAACGACCACCTGGTGGCGGGCCTATCCGCCGCAGGCCGCCCGATGTCCGTAAACTAGCGCGGGGGAGGCGCGATGCATTCGATCTTGTCAGACTGGGAGAACTTCTACTTCATCACCGGCGGCGCGGCGGCCGCGCTGATCGGGCTGCAGTTCGTCGCGTCGGTGCTGGGCGCCGAGCTGCGCGCCGTCGGGGGCGAGTCCGTCACGCGCGCCTTCGGCACGCCAAACATCGTTCACTTTGGCGTCGTCCTGCTGAACGCGGCGCTCCTCAGCGCGCCGTGGCGGAGCGTGTCGCGGGTCGCCATGCTCGTCGGCGCCTTCGGGCTGGCGGGCATGGCGTACACGCTGCTGGTCGCGCGGCACGCCCGACGGCAAACCGTCTACAAGCCGGTGCTGGAGGACTGGATCTGGCACGCGGTCGCGCCGTTCGTCGCTTATGCCTCGATGCTGGTCAGCGCGCTGCTGCTGCCCGGCGCGCCCGAGCAGACGCTGTTCGTGGTTGCCGCCGGCGCCTGTCTGTTGCTGTGCACCGGAATCCACAACGCGTGGGACTCGCTGAACTACATCGCGCTCCGGCGCCGCCCGCCGCCCGGCGAGCAACGAGGCAACGAGAGCGACAGCCCGTGAGGCGCTATTCGAAGTGGTGCAAGATCGTGTAGGTCGCGGTCTGCGGGGGGGCGCCGGGGGTGTGAATGGCGAGCGAGATGACGGTGTCGGCGGGCATCGTCGCGTAGTGGCGCTGGCAGGCGACCAGCACCGCGCCTTCCGCGGGGTCGAACGGGACGCGGTCGACGGAGGCCAGCAGCTCGCCGCTCGATTCGGCGGCGATGCGGAAGTCGACGCGTTCGGCGTGGCCCAGGTCGAGGCCGCTCAGGCGGTGAATCAGCAGGTCGGTGTCGCGCATGAAGACGACCTCGCGCCGCTCGCCGGGGAGAAATTCATTCTCCCGGATGCGCGCGCCACGGGCCCGCAGCCGCTCGATCCGGTCGCGCGAGACGACCGGCGGCAAGGCGGCGCGCAACGCCTCCGTCACGCCGGCGACGCGCGCCGCGACGGCGGTGCAATCCGCGCAGCCGAAGAGGTGATCCTCGACGGTGTCGGTGGCGGCCGCGTCCAGGTCCCCCGCCCAGTAATCGACGAGCGTCGCCCAATCGAGCGGGTTCAGGCAGGTCATGCGTCGCCCTCCTTCGGCGTGTCCAGGCAGCGGCGGAGCGCGGCGATCGCCCGGTGGCGCAGCACCCGCACGTTCCCGGACGAAATCGACAGCACGGCCGCGATCTCGTCGGCCGGGCGCTCTTCGTTGAATGACAGCATGACGACCCTGCGGCTGCGCTGGTCCAGGGCGGCCACGCAGCGAATCAGCGCCGCCACGTCGACGCGAGCATCGTCCACGGTTTCGGCGGCAATGGTGGCCAGCGCCGCGTCGCCCTCCATGCGCCGGTCCCCCTCGCGCATGCGCTGCGCGACGTTGCGGCTGGTGCCCAGCATGAACCGGTCGACCCGCTCGGGATCTTCGATCCGCCCGGCCCGCGCCGCTTGCAGCACCGCCAGGAGCACGGCTTGCACCAGATCGCGGGCCCGGTCGTCGTCGCGCAGGTGGCGCAGGCCGTAGAGGCGAATACGCGGCGCGAACCGCCGGCACAGCTCCGCCTCGGCAGTTCGCGCCGCCGCGTCGCGGGCCGCGATCGCGCGCAGGAGGTCTGCGTCCGACGCCTGCATCGGCGCGGGAGCGTAGCACGGGCGCCCCCGGCTCGATTCACACGCCCAGGGCGTCACCGAAGGCCCGCAAGAGCGCGCCGCCGTCGCCGCGGTAAGAGCTGCCGTGCATCAACGCCAGCGTGCGCGGCTCGGTGGCGGCCAGCTTGTTCAGGATGGCGCGCGCGTGAACGTCGATGGCCACGCTGGCCGGCGACGCGTGCCGCATGGCCTCGGCGGGACTCAGCACCTCGGATTCGGTCACGGCCGGCAGGTCCGCCCCGGCGTGCGTGAAGAGGTCCCCGCACAGCAGCGTCCGCGTCGCCGATTCGAACATGTAGCCGCACTCCCAGTTGTGGGGCAGGTGGGGCGCGTCCAGCCAGCGCAGGCGCTTGTTCGGACCCAGGACGATCTCCTCACCGTCGGCCAGCGCGCGGGGGGGCCGGTCGGCCATGTCACCCGAGGTCATCGCCGCGACCTGGCTACAGACCGGGCGCGCCTGCGGGGCGACGGCCAGCCAGTCGTTCAGGGCGCCGCACTCGTCGGCCTCGACGTGCGAAAACCCGATCCAGCGCAGGCGCGCCGGGTCGATGACGCGCGCCACGGCCCCGCGCACCAGCGGGAACAACCCGCGCATGCCGGTGTGGAACAGCAGGGGCTCGTCATCGACGACCAGGAACTGATTGAAAGTGAAGCCCCCCGGGAAGGCGGCGGGCGGGATGGGGGTGCTGATGCGGTAGATACCGGCGGCGATCTCGTCGACGGTCGTGCTGGATTCGGTCGCGTTGGTCATGTCGATCCTCCACCCCGACGTACGGGAACCTGCGCCTGCGTTACATCCGAATCAGAAAAAAGATCAGCCCCGGGCGCGCGCCAGCAGGTCGGCGGCCGTGACGGGCGGCAGCGGCCGCCAGGGCACGCCGCGGTCCAGCAGCTGGCCCGTCCGCACCTCGATGGGCAGCCTGGCTTCGATCGGGTAGTAGCGGTTGTGGCGTGCGATGAGGTCGTTCAAGGCCGCCAGGTTCTCCGTGAAGTGGCGCGACGTCACCGTCTGACCTGGAGCCTCGGCCTCCGCCAGCACGCCGACCAGGTGCGCCTCGAGGTCTTCGATTCGCCGCCGCCGCCGCACGTAGCCCGGGACCCCCAGCGTGTACGCGCGGATCCGGTCGTCCACCGTCATGGTGAAGTTGCGCGCCGGGACGACCGTCTCCACCGGCTGAGGACGCGGCTGCGTCTTGGCCATTCTTCGAGTTTAGCAAGCTCCCCGGACTCGCCTAACCGCGGGCATTGGCACATCCTCTCGGGATGACATTCGTGCGATCCCTGATGCACCTCAACCCCTGGGTCTACCTGGTCGCTGCCGGGTTCGCGGAGATGGGCTTCACCAGCTTCATGAAGCTCTCGAACGGCTTCCAGCACTGGGCGTACAACGTCTGCTTCGCGATCTGCGCGATGTTGAGCTTCGTTCTGCTGAACCTGGCGACACGAACCCTGTCGCTGGGAACGGCCTACGCCGTCTGGACGGGCATGGGCGCGTTCGGGACGGCGCTGGTGGGCATCGTGTTCTTCGGCGATCCCACGAATCCGCTGCGCCTGCTGTTCCTGACCACGTTGATCGGTTCCATCATCGGCCTGAAGTTCGTGTCCTGATGGGACTCCTGGACGAGCCGGGGCTGGACCGGTTGATCGCCGCCGGCTGCACCTGCGGCAGCCACACGCTGCTGTTCCGGACCTACGTCGACGGCGTCTTTCCGTTCGTCGCGGCCGAGCCGGTGGGGCGCGTCACGTGGGCCTACGACGGCGAGCGGTTCGTCGACGGCGTCTATCACGTCTCCTGCGTGGCCTGCGCCGCCACCCTGTTTTCGGCCGACGTGTGCCCGCGGTGCCACGCGCCCGACGGTCTGGCACGCGCGCTGGCCACGCCCAACGCGTTGGCCGTGCCGCCCGCGTGCGCCGACCCCGACTGCGGCGGCGAGGAGCTCCGTTACGTCGCTTTCGTTCCGGCGCGCGTCAGCTACGAGCAGCGCCGCGCCGACAAGGCCCGCACCGCGACGGAGCCGCACGACGACGGGTTCCACGGCCTGCGCGCCACGTGCCGCGGCTGCGGCGCCGTCACCGTCGAGCGCACGGACGCCGGCCCTTGCCCGCTGTGCGAGGCGCCCGGCCCGTTGCGCGCGCGCCCGGGCGGGTAGTCGGGCGTTCAGGCGCTGCCGACCAGCGCCTCGACCCGCAGCATCTTGTCCAGCGACGAGATCGCCTGCGCGTGGTCCATCGCGGCGAAGAGGTGCGACTGCTCGATCACGAACCGCTCGGGGTGGTGTTCGAGCAGGCGCACGTAGTAGTCGAAGTAGCGGTCGGCGGGCAGACTGGCCTTCTGCGCGATCGCGTAGCGGACGACCGCGTGCAGGGCAAAGCGCGCCGGCAGCGGCTCTTGAACCAGCTCCCACCGGCGGAGCTGGTTCAGCGCGGCGCGCGCGCCGCCACCCGCGCGGGCCAGCGTCGCCAGCGCCGGCCCGTCCATGTGATCGCCCGGGCAATGCGCCAGCACGGTCAACGTCCGGCGAGCCGCCGCCGTCAAGCGCGCCCAGGCCCAGTCGACCAGCAGCCGCACCTCGGCGACGTCGTCCTCGTGGGCCATGACGCGCACCCGGCTCACCCCCTGCTCATCCAGCCAGGCGCGCAACCCGTCGACGGTGACCGCCCGTGACCCGACCAGCGCGTTGGCGATGCCCAGCGCCAGGGGATTCCAGCGCAGCAAGCTGGTCAGCGCCCGCACCGCCGGGAACGCGTTCCGCCGCGATTGAATCAAGGGCGCGATCACCGGGAACACGGAGACCCCCGACAGCAGGCAGCGGCGGGCGGTCACGATCCAGGTCACCGGCGTGTCGGCCAGCGCCTCGAAGAACCGGGCCATCTCCCGGTCGTTCTCGTGATTGTCCAGGACCACCAGCATCGGCCCGGCCGCCAGCAGGTGTTTTCGCAGCGTGGGGATCAGCGGCTCGCGACGGACGCCGAGGCGCATGGCGAGCATCTGCAGCAGCGTCCGGTGGTCCCAGTTGCCGACGCGCAGCCAGGCGACGCCACCCGGGAACCGCGGGCGAAGCCGCTGCGCGAGCGTCGCCGCCAGGACCGACTTGCCGCTGCCGCCGCCGCCGACCAGCGCCAGGCGCCGCACGCGTCCAGAGGTCAGCGCTGCCGTGAGCGTCGCGAGCTCGGCGCGGCGACCTTTGAGGTTGATGGCGGGGGGCAGGGCGTCGGGTGATCGCCGGTCAGCGGACATGCGACGGTTTATACGCTGGCCTGCACCATTTCCAGTCGACGGCGACCCTAAAGAGGACATGCGCCACGATGCGACGGGATTCAGATGGGCGGCTCGGGCCGCGACGCTGGCTGCCCTGCTGGGATTCGGCGCGTCGTGCACCCAGGAGCCGACCGTCCAATCCGGCACCGGCGGGACCAGCGGCGGGACGGGCGGCGTGCCAGGGACGGGGGGAGCCTCGGCAACGGGTGGGACCGGCGGGTCTGGCGCGGGGCAGGGGGGAGGCACGGCGGCGGGGCAGGGTGGCACCGGCGCGACCACGGCGACCGGAGGCGCAGGCGGAGCGGTGACCGGCGCGGCGGGCGCGAACGGCGGAATCGGGGGGAGCGCGGGAACCGGCGGGGTGGGAACAGCAACCGGCGGCGCCGCAGGAGGCGCGTCGAGCGACGATCGCGCGGCGGCGAAGGTGCTGGACGGTTACGCGATCCTGAAGCCGTGCGTGTCGACCTTCAAACCGACGCCCAACGCGAACGGTGACTGCTGCTGCGAAGAGACCGCGGCCTCCGAGAACCAGCACAAGACCCAGCAGTTCGGTGGTGACGCCAGCGTGACGTACAACGTGACCGTGCGCATCGCCGGCATCGCCGAGCGGTACTGGTACACCGGTGGAACGCTGGATCCCGCCGGCAAGCTGTTCTATACGGGCGGTCTTCCCACCATCCACAGCACGCAGGCTCCCAACAGCAACCTTTCGCCGGGGAAGGGCGCCTGCAAGATCCACCCGCCGCAGACGGACGCAGACTACGCGCTGGGGTTCACGGTGCCGGTGGATATCAACCCCAGCGATGGTTGCTTCAACGGGTTCAACATCTTCGCGATGACCGTGTCATCCCCGAAGCAGAGCTACTACCTCAACTACACGACCGACTATGACGGCGTCGACCGGCAGCCGCACAAGGTCTACAAGAACGACTACACGGTCACCTTC
>JBJMQQ010000065.1:0-14247 GCA_045802645.1 Polyangia bacterium | reverse complement strand
TGGATCTCGCCCTTGGAGTCGTCTTTGTCGCCCAGCTCGCGCTGGATCGCCTGCATCTGCTCGTTGAGGTAGTACTCCTTCTGCGTCTTCTCCATCTGCTTCTTGACGCGCGTCCGGATCTTCCTCTCGACCTGCAGGATCTCGATCTCCGCCTTGATCAGCTCGTAGAGCCGGGCGAGGCGCTTCGACGGAGAATCCATCTCCAGCACCGACTGCTTGTCGCCCAGCTTCAACTGCAGCTGGCCCACCATCGTGTCGGCGAGCTGCCCCGGGTCCTCGATTGTCTGCACCGAGATCAGGATCTCGGGCGCGATCCGCTTGTTCAACTTGACGTAAGTCTCGAACGTCGCGTGCACCTCGCGCATCAGCGCGTCGTGCTCGACGGACCGTTCGTGGATGTCGGGAATCTCCTCGATCTCCACCATGAAGAAGCCGTCGGTCTGCGTGAAGCGCCGCACCGCCGCGCGGCGCTTGCCCTCCACCAGCACCTTCACGGTGCCGTCGGGCAGCCGCAGCAACTGGATGATCGTCCCGATCGTCCCGATCGTGAAGATGTCCTCCGGGATCGGTTCGTTCGTCTTCGCCTTGCGCTGGGCTGACAGGAAGATCTCCTTCCCGCCCGCGGCACCCTTCCCCATCGCCTCCTCCAACGCGCTGATCGATTTTTCGCGGCCGACGAACAGCGGTACCACCATGTGCGGGAACACGACGATGTCGCGCAATGGCAGCAGCGGAACGCGGCGCGGACCCCTCTTATCGTCCTGGCGGTCAGACATCCGAGCCCCGATCTTAGCAACGCTACGGGCAGTACACCAAATAACGAGTGTGGCCGAGTTTCACTTACGGCCCCCGGCCGCGCGTTCCGGGCGGTCGGCTCAGGGCTCGAGCGCGCCGCGATCGAGCGCCGCTGGCAGAGCCGCCCCGGCGTTATCGTTCACATCCTCGGATTCCTGAGACTCTTCCACCTGGACGGCGATCCGTTCGGATCCGCTGATCCCCGCCGCCGCCTCGAGGCCGGGCATCGTCTCCGTCGCTGTCGGTGTGGGACCCACAGCTTCCATGCCCATGGCCTGCTCGTTGACCAGCATGAAAGACCACCCGCCCAGGCTCAGGGCGACCGTCCAGAACATCATCGCCCCGATGAAGATCAGCGGAAGCCATGCCGCCCGTTCACCTCTGCCACCGGAACGAAAAGGCAGGCAATTCGAGCGAGAACCACAAGCGTGCATGGCTATCCTCCGGCTTAGGATCTACGAAGCTGAGCCACCGCCCGCTGCGGCGGCCCCCTTCTGGTACATGAGAAGGGGCTGCTGGCCCTTCTGAATCGTCTCCTCGTTGATCACGACCTCGCGGATGGGCGCGCCCGCGTTCGGGACCTCGAACATGATGTCGAGCATCGCCTGCTCGAGGATGGCGCGCAGGCCGCGCGCACCCGACTTGTGCTTCTGGGCGTCGGCCGCGACCGCCTGCAGCGCCCCCTTGGTGAAGCGCAGCTTCACGCCGTCCATCTCGAACAGCTTCTGGTACTGGCGCACCAGCGCGTTCTTTGGCTTCGTCAGGATGTCTATCAGCGCCGCCTCGTCCAGCTCGTGCAGCGGCGCGATCACCGGCAGGCGCCCGACGAACTCGGGGATCATGCCGTACTTGAGCAGATCCTCGGGCTGCACCTCGCGCAGCAGGTCCCACACGCGGCGCTCCTTCTTGGACTGGATCTTGGCGCCGAAGCCGATCTGCCGCTGGCCGATGCGCTGTTCGATGATGTCTTCGAGCCCGACGAAGGCGCCCCCACAGACAAACAGGATGTGGGTGGTGTCGACCTGCAGGAACTCCTGCTGCGGGTGCTTGCGCCCGCCCTTGGGCGGCACGTTGCAGACGGTCCCTTCCAGGATCTTGAGCAGCGCCTGCTGCACGCCCTCGCCCGACACGTCGCGGGTGATGCTGGGGTTCTCGCCCTTGCGCGCGATCTTGTCGATCTCGTCGATGTAGACGATCCCGCGCTGCGCCTTCTCGATGTCGTGGTCGGCGTTCTGCAGCAGGTTGACGATGATGTTCTCGACATCCTCGCCGACGTAGCCGGCCTCCGTCAGGTTCGTGGCGTCGGCTATCGCGAACGGGACGTTCAGGATCTTCGCCAGCGTCTGGGCCAGCAGCGTCTTGCCGCAGCCCGTCGGGCCGAGCAGCAGGATGTTCGACTTGCCGAGCTCGACGTCCTCAGACCCCACCTTGGCGTCGATGCGCTTGTAGTGGTTGTGGATCGCGACCGCCAGGATCTTCTTGGCGCGCTCTTGCCCGATGACGTAGTCGTCGAGGACCGCCTTGATCTCGGCGGGCTTGGGGACGGGCGCCAGCCCGAAGCTCTCGGACTCTTTCTCGATCTCCTCCGCGATGATGTCGTTGCAGAGACCGATGCACTCGTCGCAGATGTAAACGGTGGGCCCCGCGATCAGCTTTTTGACCTCTTTCTGGCTCTTTCCGCAGAAGGAGCAGGAGAGGTTTCCGTGATCGTCACGCTTGCGCTCGGCTGGCACCTAGAAAACCATAGCACACCCCCACGCGCGCGTGGGGCCCCTCGGCTTCTGGCGGGCGGTGCCTCGGGGTTCCGCTCGCTTTGGTTGAGGGGACGCCGGAGCGTGTGTCCCCTCCGTGCTCAAACAGGTCCTCGCGGGTCGACCCCGGATCTCCTCGGCGCGCGTCGTAGACCGCTGCGGAACTGCGCGCGGAGGGGACACACACTCCGACGTCTTCTCAACCCGCCGCTTCGCTCCACCTTGTGACCGCCTCCTAGTCCGGATCCTGACGCGAGCGTTACAGGCGGAGTGAGGCGCTAGGCGTGCAGCGCGGGTGGACTGGGGGGTTCCCTCCGCGCGCAGTTCCGCAGCGGTCTACGAGGCCCGCCGAGCAGATCCGCGGTCGACCCGCGAGGACCTGTTTGAGCACGGAGGGAACCCCCCAGTCCACCCGCCCCACGCCGAAGCCGAGCGGAGCCCGCGGGGGCCGCGCGTCGGCTACTTCCCGGCGGCGGACGGCTTTTGGATCAGGACCTCGTCGATGATGCCGTACTCCTTGGCTTCCATCGCGCTCATGAAGTAGTCGCGCTCGGTGTCCTGCTTGATGCGATCGATGGGCTGGCCGGTGTGCTTGACCAGCAGCTCGTTCAAGCGGTCGCGCGTCCGCAGGATCTCGCGGGCGTGGATGTCGATGTCGGTCGCCTGCCCCGAGAAGCCGCCCAGCGGCTGGTGGATGAGGACGCTGGCGTGGGGCAGCGAGAAGCGCTTGCCCTTGGTGCCGGCCGCCAGCAGGAACGACCCCATCGAGGCCGCCTGTCCCATGCAGAACGTCGCCACGTCGGGGCGCACGTACTGCATGGTGTCGTAGATCGCCAGGCCCGCCGTGACCATGCCGCCCGGCGAGTTGATGTACAGCATGATGTCCTTGTCCGGGTCCTCGCTCTCGAGGAACAGGAGCTGGGCGATGATGATGTTGGCGACCTGATCGTCGACCGCCGTCCCGAGAAAGATGATCCGGTCCTTCAGCAGGCGCGAAAAGATGTCCCAGCCGCGTTCACCCCGGTGGGTCTGCTCGATGACGGTCGGGATGATGAAGTTCGAGATCGGGGGCGGCGGCACGTCGCGCATGGGCGGTTCCTTTCGGGGCGGCTGACTGCTTACTTGGCTTTGTCTTTGTCTTGCGACCGCGCCTCGCGGCGCGCTTCCTCGGGCGTGACGATCAGGGAACCCTCGGACGTCGGCGGATCTTCGTCGGTGATCTTAGCCTGCGAGATCAGCATATCAAGCGTCTTCTGTTCACGGATCTGCGCCTCGATCTGCGCGATGCGACCGTCCTTCTCGAGGTCCGCGCGCAGCTGCTTCACGGCGACGTTGCGGGCGGCGGCCAGCTCCGCGAGACGCTTTTGCACGTCGGCGTCGGTCGACGTGATCCCCTCGCGCTCGGCGATCGCCTGCAGCAGGATCCCGCCGCGCGCCTCTTCCTCGGCCTCGCCGCGCACCTCGCGCCGCATCCGCTCCTCGTCGAAGCTCTCGGCGTCGACGCCCATCATCTGCAGCTGGTTCTTGGCGCGGTTGACGATGGCCTGCGCGTAGCGATCGATCAGCGCCGGGGCGACCGGGAAGCTGTTGCGTTTGACGAGCTCCTTGACCAGCGCGCGCTCGACCTCGCGCTTGATCCGTTGCTGCTCGGTCTCGGTCAGCTTCTCGCGAACCTTGGCGCGCAGGGCGTCCAGCGTCTCGGCCTCGCCGGTGTCCTTGGCCAGCTCATCGTCCAGCGCGGGCACCTGCTTTTCGCGCGCCTCCTTGATGACCGCGTTCAGCTTCACGTGGCGGCCGGCGAGCTCGGGCGGGATCCCCTCGGCCGGCAGCGTGTAGTCCACCTCGAACGTCGCCTGGCCGCCGAACGGTTTGCCGCGCAAGTGGCTGGCCAGCCCCGGAAGCGGACCGCCCACCTCGTCCTCCAGATCGACGACGACCTCGCGATGCTTGATCTTGTGCTCGCCGACCTTCCCGGTGAGCTCGACGCGGACCAGATCGCCCGCGCCGGTCTCCGTGCGCCCCTCGACCGGCTTGAACTGCGTCAGCCGCTTGCGGTACCCCTCCAGCGCCTCCTGCACCTGCTCGTCCGTGACCTTCGGCGGGCGGCGCGACAGGGGCACGCCCGAGTAGTCCTGCGGCGTGACGCTGGCGCGAACCTCGACCCGGGCCGAGAACTTGAACGGCTCACCGTTCTTGATCTCGATCTCCGCGACGGCGGGCGGCGCGACCGGCTGGATCTGGTTCTCGCGAATGGCCTGGCCGATGGAGCGTTCGACCAGCTCGCGGGCGACCTCGTCCTCGACCTGCCGGCGATACATCTTCTCCAGCAGCGCGCGCGGAACCTTGCCCGGGCGGAATCCGGGCAGCCGGACCCCCTTGCGCAGGCTGTCATAGGCCTTGTCGAGCTTGGGGGCGACGTCGGTCCAGGGGAGCTCGAACTCGACCCGCTTTTCGACCGGCGAAAGATCCTCGATGGTGATTTGCATCGTTTTGGCCGGGCTTGTCTACCCCCGCCCCCCATGCGACGCAAGCGTCACGGAATCGGGCTTGCACGCGGGCAGGCCTTTGGTCAGCATAGGCCCCTCCATGGGTCTCGCCGGATTCACGCTTGCCGATCGCCTTGGGGCCAAGTCCTCGCCCTGCTCCGTTGCTGGTTGTACGCGCACCTGGATCAGCATCGCCGGCGGCAAAGCTGCCAAGCTGGGAGGGCGCGGCGCGGCCGATCCCTCGGACCCGACGTCGTCGATGTGCGACCCCTGCCGCGAGGTCTACCGTCGCGCCGAGGACGTGCAGCGTCCCTGCGATCGCCCGGGCTGCGACGGCACCTGGACGTGGCCGGCGATGGCGCAGGTCGAAGCCGCTGCGGCGAACCGCCCTGCCCCGCGCGGCCTCTGCGCCGGGTGCGAGACCAAGCTGAGCGCGCTGAGCGACCAGTCGCTGCCGTGCGCCGTGCCGGGTTGCTCGCGCACGGCGACCTATTCTCGACGCGCGCAGCTGCTGGCGGGCGCGCCCGACACGACGATCGAGCCGCCCGCGCTGCGTTGCGCGCAGTGCGAGAGCGTCTACCGCAAGCTGAAGGATCGCGCCGTCGCCTGCGGGATCAACGGCTGCAAGCACAAGTGGACCTGGAGCGCCGACGAGCAGATCCAGGCCTACGCGGGCGGCCTTTCGAACGAGCCGCCACGGCGGATGTGCGAGAGCTGCAAGGCCGACTTTGGCGCGATCGCCGACCGCGAAGTCCGGTGCCGCACCTCTGGCTGCAAGCACACGTGGACCTGGAGCCGCGGCGATCAGCTGGACGAGTGCATCGCGGGCAAGCCCATTCCGAAGGCGCCGCGCCGCATGTGCGAGAGCTGCATCACCATCTACCAGTCGGTGAAGGACGTCGAGCGCCCCTGCCGCCGATCTGGCTGCAAGCGGACGTGGACCGACAAGCGCGGCGCCCAGCTGGCGCGCGCCGTCCGCGGCAAGACGGGCGATCCGTACCCGCAGTACTGCGAGATCTGCGCGAAGGAGATGGGCGAGCTGGAGGATCGGCAGATCCCCTGCAAGACCGAGAACTGCGAAGGGACGTGGACCTGGACCAAGCAGGCCCAGCTCGCGGCCGGCGTGCGGCCGGAGCCCAAGCTCGACCCGAAGGCCGAGCATGGAGCCGAGGTCAAAGGCGAGCGAAACGGACACCACAAGGGCAGCGAGCCGGCGGTTGCCGCCACGGCCGCCGACGCCGAGTCGGTCGCCGCGGACGCCCCTGTAGCGGATGCACCCGAAGCCTCCACCCTCACCGCCGCAGCCGCGCCAGCGGCCGGCAACCAGAAGCGCTCGCGCAACCGCAAGAAGCGACGTCGCGAGATCCGCCCGCCCGAGCGGAAATGCCAGTCCTGCGTCGACTTCTTGAAGGACAAGAAGACGGTCGAGATCCCGTGCAAGCATTGCGGGACGCCGATCTACTGGCCGCCGGAGAGCCAGCTGCAGACGCACCTCGGCGCCTGGTCCGAGCCGTCGATGTGCGGCGCATGCAAGCGCGACGCGACCGAGGCAGCGCGCGCGGTCGAACGCGAGGCGCTGCGCGCCGCGGCCACGGCGAACCAGCCGCACCCGCCTGCCGCAGAGCCGGCACCCGACGCGTCCGCCGTCGAGGCCGGGCCGCCGGAAGCGGCTGCGGAATCACCGGCGGCTCCCGCCGACGCCGGCTCGGCGTCCTAGGCGCCCGGCCACGCCGCATCCGGGCTGGTTCGCGCTGCTGACTGCTCTCGCGACCGCCGGGGCGACAGCGGACACGGCCGCGCCGGAGCTGGCGGGCGAAATCGCCTGGGCGAGAGCCGAATGGCCGGACGAGCTCCGGGGCGTTCAATTCCGCTCGCCCGTCGCTCGACTGCTGGACTGGGCGTCCGGCGATCGGAAGCTGGGCGCATTTCTCTACAGCCCCGATCACGCTTGTACCCCCGTCGAGCTCACGCGCGGGACCGATCTCGAAGGCAAGTCGCCAGCCCTTCGGCTCACGATTCTCGGGCGGCGGCGCGTCGAGAAGGGCCGCCAGCTGCGCGAGCTCGCATTCGGTTCCGCCGGAGCGATTCTGGAATGGGACGACGACAGTTCGACGACGGGCGCGCGCCAGCAAGACGGCACCTGGAAGGTCGAATCGAGCAGCGGGTACGGATCCCCGCCGACCGAGCTCGGGGCGCTGACGTCCGTCGACGAACAGGTGGCCCGCTTTGCCGGTGAGCCCTTGGAGCTCACCCCGTACTGCGCGGGGCCGACCGAATGGCGGGCGTGCTCAGGTGGCGGCGAGCATCCCTGCGAGCGCTGCGACGAGGTGGGCCTGTGGCTATTCCGTCCAGGGCTGTCCGGACACGGCTACGGCGGCCGAAAGATCGCCTGCCAGGAGGCCTGCCCGAAGTACCGGGCAGCTCCGGCGATGGCGCGGCTGAAGGCGCTGATTGCTCGAGTCACCCCGTGGCGCCCTCGACCTTCACCGCCGGAGCGGGTCCCCGCTCTCTACCGAGCGCGCGCCGACTGCCTGCGCGATCACCCGGCCGCGAGCGCGCGGGCCAAAGGGTAGTCGGCGGGCAGCAGATCGAGCTCGGGGAGCCGCGCGGCCTCGACCCAGGCGACCTCCGCGACATCGACAGCGTGAGGGGTGCCCGCGGTGATCGTCGCCGCGTAGACCAGCATGTAGAGGTCGAACTCGGCGTAAGCGTGGAAGACCACCTCGTGAATGCGACCGACGGCGACCACGCAGCCCAGCTCTTCGCGAACCTCGCGCGCCAGCGCGTCGGTGGGCGCTTCGCCGGGCTCCACCTTGCCGCCGGGGAACTCCCACAGGTTCGGCATCGGCTGGTCGGCTCGACGCCGCGACATGAGGATTTTCGACCCGTCGCGCACCAGCGCGGCGACGACCAGCTTGCGCGACCGCACGTCAGCTCACGCGCGAGGCGGCCTGTCCGCCATCCGCGGGGACCGGCGTCGTCGGGTCGCGCCCGCCGGCGGTCCGTTCGATGAGCGCCATCAGGTCCTCGAGGCGAAATGGCTTCTGGATGACCGCGGCGACGGACTCTTCCAGAAAGCGTCGCGCGTCGCTGGAGAAGGCGCCGCCCGTCACGAAGACGAACCGCTCACTCAGCGCCGGCATGCGCGCGCGGACGGCCGCGTGCAGCTCCATCCCGGACATCTCGGGCATCTGCAGGTCGCACAAGATGACGTCGAACCCCGCGTCGCGCTCCAGCAGCCGCAGCGCCTCGTGGCCGCCCAGCGCCGTCGTCAGCTCGTGCGCGTCGCCGACCATGCGACGGTACGCCTTCAGCAGCAGCGCCTCGTCGTCGACGGCCAGCACGCGGCGGCGCGCGTAGCCCCGCGTCGGCGCCGACGCGGCCGAGGCAACCTGCGCGGGCACACTCCCCTCATCGGCGGGCAGGCGCACCCGGAACGTCGCGCCGTCGCCGGGGTGCGTGTCGACCACGATCTCGCCGCCCAGCGACCGCACGATCCCCAGCGAGATCGGCAGCCCCAGCCCCGTCCCCATGCCGCGCGGCTTGGTCGTGAAGAACGACTCGAAGATGCGCGGCCGGATCTCCTCCGGGATCCCGGGACCGTTGTCCGAGACCTCGACGATGACGTCCGGCCCGTCGTCGTAGCTGCGCACGCGGACGAGGTTCCGCTTCGTTTGCGTCTCGTCCAGCGCCTGGGCGGCGTTCAGGATCAAGTTCAGGAACACCTGCCCCAGGCGGGCGCCGCTGGCGCGCACGCTGCGCGATGCCTTCAGCTCGCGCTCGACACGGGCCCGGTATTTGAGCTCGTTGCGCAGCATCCCCAGCGCCGATTCGATCGCCAGGTTGACGTTGACGGGGGCGTTGGCCTCCTCGTCGACGTGCGAAAACGATCCCAGGTCGCGCACGATCCGGTGGATGCGCGCCATCCCTTCCTTGGACTCCTGCAGGATCATGTTGGCCTCGAACAGCAGGTCCGAGAGGCCCCGGCGGGCGGCGGCCGGATCGGCCGGTTCGCGCAGCCGTTCTTCGATGAGGCGCAGTTGTCCCGCCAGCGCTTCGATGTTCGCCAGGACGAACGCCGCGGGGTTGTTGATCTCGTGCGCGACGCCCGCCGCCAGTAAGCCGATGGAGGCCAGCTTCTCGGCCTGCAGTCGCCCAATCTCACGTTCGCGCTCGTCGGTGGCGTCGCGCACGTAAAGGACGACGCCACGCCCGGGCAGCGGGTACGCGTGCACCGCAAAAACCTGGCCGTCCAGCGACAGACTGCGGTCGGCCGTGGTCGCGCTGGACATGGCCTCCTGCACCGCCGCCGCCAGCTCCTCGCGCAGGCGGCCGTTGTAGAGCCGCTCCCCGGGGGCGTTGGCGATCTCCAGATCGCCCCGGGGCCCGACCAGGCACACGCCGTCCTCGAAGGCCTGGAACGTCTCGCGCAGGACGGCGTCGCGCGCGGCGTCGCCCCCCGCCAGCGCTGCGTTCAGCCGGTCGGCGCGGACGACGACGAAGTCCTGACCGGCCCCGGCGGCCGCGGTCACCGTCTGCGCGAACGACAGCTGCACGCCAGCCCCGCCGCGCGGTGCCAGCGCTTCGCTCGCGGCGCGCGCGGCGCCGGGCGGGTCATCGACGAGGATTATGCGCGCCATGGCGTGTCGGTGAGTCGGATGGCGGCCCGGCGGGGGGCACCGCGCGCGTCCTGATCGTCTCACTCGGCGCGTCCCGACGCAAGAGCCGCGCGTCGCGACGCAAAAGTCGGACGATGGCCTCGGTCAGCTCTTTCGGCTGAAATGGTTTCGCGACGTAGTCGTCGCAGCCGGCGGCGAGAATCCGTTCGCGGTCGCCCTTCATGGCTTGCGCTGTGAGGGCCAGAATCGGGACCTCTGCCCCGCCCGGAAGGGCACGGATCGCACCCGTCGCTTGCAGGCCGGTCATCCCGGGCATCTGCACGTCCATGATGACCAGGTCAGGCATCTGACGGCGGCAAGCCTCGATCGCCTGGCGGCCGCTGTTCGCGAACGACAGGTCCAGGGGTAGGCGTGCCAGCACCTGGCGCAGTGTGAAGAGGTTGTCCTCGTTGTCCTCGACGACCAGCACCGTGGCGGGGGCCAGCGGTCCCTCCCCGGCGGCCGGCGCCAGCGTCGGGGGCGCGGCCTGGGCCAGGTCACCGGTCGCGCGCGGCAACCGCAGCGAGAACCGCGACCCGCGCCCCACCACGCTCTCGACGGAGATTTCGCCGCCCATGATGCGCGCCAGGCGGCGTGCGATGGCCAGCCCCAGCCCGGTGCCGCCCTGGCGGCGGACCAGCGTCTGATCGACCTGGAAGAACTCGTGAAAGATCTTGTCGCGGTACGCGTCGGGGATGCCGACGCCGGTGTCCGTGACGTGCAGCGTGACCGTATCGCCGTGCGCCTCGCCGCCCAGGCGCACCTGCCCGGACTCGGTGAACTTCACCGCGTTGCCGACGAGGTTCGTCAGGATCTGCCGGAAGCGATCGGCGTCCGCGCGCACGTGCGGCAGATCGGGCGGCAGCACGTTCACCAGGTCCAGTCCCTTGGCGGACGCCAAGGGGGTCAGCGCGTCGACGACGGCGGCGATCTCCGGACCCAGGTCCAGGTCCTGCGCGTCCATCTCCATGTGTCCCGCCTCGATGCGGGAGAGATCCAGAATGTCGTTGATGAGGTGCAGCAGCCCCTGGCCGTTCCGCTCGATCACCTCCAGATAGCGGCGCTGGTCGACGGTCAGTGGGCCGGCGACCCCGTCCCGCAACAGCTGCGACAGCGCCAGCACGGAGTTGAGCGGCGTCCGGATCTCGTGGCTCATGTTGGCGATGAAGGCGCTCTTGAGGCGGTCGGCCTCCTCGCCGCGGCGGGACTTCGCCTCCAGCTCCCTGTGGGCCGCCTCGAGGTCGCGCGTCCGCTCGGCCACGCGCGCTTCCAGCTCGGCGGAGGACTGGGTCGCGGTGGCGGCCAGCCGCTGCAAAGGCGCTAGCATCTCGCGCGCCGCCAGCGCCCCCAGGGCCGTCGCCAGCGCGCCGCCACCGACGGCCGAGACGATCAGCCAGCGCTGGAGCGCTTGGCGGAGCTCCGGCGCATGTCCGGCCGGGCCTGCCAAGAAAGTCGCCGCCAGGATGATCGCCAGCAGCAGCGGGGCCAGGGCCGCCGCGGCCAGCGCCAGAGCGAAGCGGCGTCGCACGGGCCCTTCACCCCGCGCTTCCGCCTGCAGCAGCTGCTTCGGCCTGTCCGGTCGACTCATCCCGCCCTGCCCTGCTGCCCCACCACCGCCTCCTTTTTTCAGGTCGAGCTGGCCGCCTCCGCCGTCTCCGTGCGAGACCGGCGCGCCAGAAGCTCGGTCAGCGCCTGGCGCAGTAGCGGGTGCCGGAACGTGTAGCCGGTCTCCAGCGTCCGCACCGGCATCGCCCGCTGGCTGGCCAGTAGCACCTCGTCGGTCATCGTCCCGAACGCCAGCCGAAGCGCGAACGCCGGCGCGGTGAACGCCGTCGGTCGTCCCAGCGCTTCGCCGATCGCCCGCACGAACTCCGCGTTGGTGGCGGGCTCGGGCGCGACGACGTTCAGAGGTCCGCGCACCGATTCATGCGTCATCGCGTGGCGAATGAGCCCGATCTCGTCTTCGAGGTGAATCCAGGGCATCCACTGGGTGCCGCTGCCGATCTTGCCGCCCAGTCCCAGCCGGAACGGCGGCAGGAGCTTCTTCAAGATTCCGCCCTCCCGCGCCAGGACGACACCGTTGCGCAGGATGACGACCCGGACGCCCAGCTCTTCGGCCTTCAGGGCCTCGGCTTCCCAGTCCCGCGCCAGCTCCGCGACGAAGCCCTTCCCGGGCGGCGACGTCTCCGTCAGGATCTCGTCGCCGCGATCGCCGTAATAGCCGGAGCCCGACGCGGAGATCAGCACGCGCGGGCGCGCCGACAGCCCGCGCAGGCCGTCGACCAGCGCCCGGGTGGCCACGACGCGGCTGTCGCGCAGCTGCTTCTTGCGCGCGTCGCTCCAGCGACCCTCGGCCAGGGGTTCGCCGACCAGGTTCACGACGGCCTCGGCTCCCGCCAGCGACGCCTCCGGCGGGAGACCGCTGGTGGCGTCCCACGCGTGCAGCGTCGCCCCGGGGAGCCGATCGGCCGCGCGCGCCGTGTTGCGCACCAGGGCCGCGACGCGAATCCCGTCACGCGCGCAAGAAGCGGCCAGCGCCGTTCCGATGAGGCCGGTGGCACCGGTGATGGCGACCGTTCCGCTCATTTGGCCTTTCCCGGCAGGCTCGCATCCAGCTTGGCCGCGAGGATGAAGTCGTTCTCGGTCAGCCCGCGTGCCGCGTGCGTCGACAGCGACACGTCGACGCGGCTGTAATGCACGCAGAAGTCGGGGTGGTGCCCTTCCCCCTCCGCCAGGGCGGCCATCTTGTCGACGAACGCCATCGCCGCCAGGAAATCGGCGAAATCGTAGCGTTTGGTGATTCGAGCCGGGTTCCCCGCCGTGGCCTCGACCGACCAACCGGGGATGTCGGCGAGCAGCAGGCGGATCGTCGCCTCGTCCAGCGAGGGGGTGCCCTCGCGGCAGGGGACGCAACGTTTTTCACTGAGCAGCATGGGCACCTCCGACGGCCTCGGCTTGAATGCGCCCCGCGATTTTGGCACGGTTGACGGGCAATGTCGTCCGCGCTGACACGAGGAATTCTGGTCACGGTTCGTACCGAGTACATGGCGGACCGATCTTCCGTGTCCTCGAAACAGTATGCGTTTGCCTACACGGTGAACATCGTCAACCAGGGGACGGTCACGACTCAGTTGAAGAGCCGGCACTGGATCATTGCCGACGCGTTCGGGACGATCCAGGAGGTGCGCGGCGAAGGCGTCGTGGGCGCCCAACCGGTGCTGCGCCCGGGCGAAGAGTTCGAATACACGAGCTGGTGCGTGATCGCGACGCCCTCGGGGTCGATGCGCGGCACCTACCAGATGATCACCAGTGAGGGCGACCGGTTCGACGCGCAGATCGCGCCGTTCGCGCTCAGCCCCCCACAACTGCTGAATTAGGCGCGGCGCCGCGGGGGTGCATGGCGCGGCGGCGCGTCCGGTGCCATCTTAGAGCCCTGGGAGGACCGGCGCATGGAGAGCCTGATCGAACGCGACAAGTCCGAAGCCAAGAAGAAGGGCGCATTCGCGGCCGCGGCCTGGGGCGGCACCGTCCTTCTGGGCGTCGCCGGCGCGGGAACGTTCTTCATCCTGCCGGCCGCAGCGGGGGCCGGGTACCTGACCTGGAAGTGGTTTCTTTACCGCGCCAAGCGCGGCATGCGGTTCTGAAGATTCGGCGTGTTGGCGCCGCTCCCGGGCTGGCCCTGGGCGCGGCGCCTCTGGCGCCGGTTTGCTACTGGCAGGCGGGGAGGCTCAGCGCGGCGCCGCCCTGAACGATGGTCTGGCAGTTCTGCGCCGTCGAGGTCGTGCTCCCGGCGTTGCACATCGCGACCGAAAACATGCTGCAGCTGGTGGCGGGCTGGTTCGTCAACGCGGCCTCCGCGGTGCAGCAAGCGGCCGCCTTCGCGCAGACCGAGCAATCCGCCGTCCCGCCGTTGCCGGCCGCGCCCGTCGTGGTGGTCGTGTGACCACCGGCGCCGCCTGTGGCGCCCGTCTGCGCGCCGCCCGTCCCGCCTGTCGCGCTTCCGCTGGAACCGCCGCCACCCTGGCAATCGGGGATGTCGGTCTCGAAGCACGACTCGCTCGCCGTACAGGTCGACATGTTCGCGCAGGCCTGAGCCGCCTGCGTGATTGCCGATTGGTTCGAGCAGCTGGACATCGAGCTCGAAAACGCTGCGCAGTTGGCACAGAGCGCCGCCGTGGTCAGATCGGCGCTGGCACCGTTGCACTTGGCGCAATATTGGTTGCAGATGCCGGTCAGGTTCGGCGAAGAGCTGGAGCTACCGCATCCGGTGTTCGTTCCGGCCGCGAGGCCGACCACGAAGAGACTGCCTGCCATCAACGAAATGGTCTTGGTCGAGATGCGCATCGATCGCTCCTGTCTTGGTCGTGAAGGGCCAGCACGGTATCACAAAAGCGGCCGGCCCGAGCATCCAGTGGGCTGGATTACTTTACTGACGCGTAAAACCCTGCGAAGCTCTGCCGCATGAAATTGCGCGCGACATTTTGGGGTGTGGCTCTGGGGGCATGCGTTTCGGCCGCGGTTGGATGCGGCGGGGGCAGCAGCAAGACGGCAACGGGT
>JBJMQQ010000064.1:0-15282 GCA_045802645.1 Polyangia bacterium | reverse complement strand
GCGATCGAGCCCGGTGGAGGTCGTGTTGGTATTGCGAACGGTCTGCGTCGCGCCGGCGACGGTGGGCGCCGTGGTCCCGACCGCCCCCGCGACGTCGAACACCGGCTCGCCGACCGCGCTGGTCAGCGAGACCTGCGGGCTGGTGCTGGTCCCGATCGCACCGACCGTGCTGCCCAGCGGGGTGGTCTGGTTGACACCCGTGAACGACATCGACGTGGCGGTCACCGCGGTCGCGTTGGGCGCCGTGACCACGACGTTGTGTGTGCCGCTGGCTGGCGCCACGAGGTACCAGATTTCGCTCCGCACCGTTCCGTTGGTGGAGGCCCCCGCGAACGTCAGCGCGACGCCGTTGTACGTGACGGTGGTCGCGGACCCGCAGGCGGTCGTCCCACAGGCCGCCGCGCGGGCCATGGACGGCCAAGCCACGACGGCTGCCAGAACCCACATCCACCTGCCCCACACGCGCCGCCTCATCCCGTGGGCGAATCGGTTCTTCCGGGACTCAACGTTAGCTCGACCGTAGTTCGGCCGTCCCTCTTCAGTACGGGGTCGGGCTCCCGATAGGGACGCAGATGCGGCGCGTGTTGTTCGTCTCGATCGGGCTCGCGCTCGCCTTGGGCGGGCCGGCCGGACGGCAATCGGCCCTGGCTGCCACCGCCCCGAGCCAGCGCGAACTGGCGGCCCGCCCTGCCCTCAAGCTGATCGTGACCGGCACGGGTTGGCAGCAGGCTCGCCAGCCGGCCCTGCTGGCCGCGGGGCTTGATCCCGCGACTGACCCGCGCGAGCTGCGTCTGTTCGCCGACGGCATCGAGCAGGGGGTCTCGGTGACGGGCAACGGCGACGGCGTCTTCGACAGCGACGAGTCTATCGAGTTCTACGGCGTCGGCCGCGACACGCTCTGGGCGGCGGCGCGCACCTACTGGCTGATCGACGGCGCGGGCGGCAAGCCGATCCCGGGGATCGCCAACCTGGCGGGTGGGCCGGCGCCCACCAGCTTCTTGACTGCCGCCGCCCTGCGCGAGCGAACCATCTACCTGGCCGCGCTCAAGAACGGCGATGCAACCAACTTTTTCGGCGACCAGGTGACCACCACTGGCGTCACGAAGACGGTCGCGGTCGTTCACCTCGACGTTTCAGAGGCAGCGGCGCTGCAGGTGGTGTTGCAGGGGGTCACCGCGGGAAATCACCAGGTGTCGATCGCGCTGAACGGGCAACCGGTCGGTCACTGCTGGTTCGACGGGCAGGACCTGCACACCTGCGCGGTGTCGCCGGTCAGTGTGGTCGAAGGCCCAAACCAGATCCAGCTGGTCGCGCAGGGAGCCGCACCCGACGTTTCGGTGGTGGCCAGCGCCGAGATCGACTACGGCCACCTGTTCGTCGCCGATGCCGACACGCTCACCCTCACCGCGCCACCAGTGACCCAGTTGACGATCGCCGGGTTCTCCCGCCCGGACGTGCGCGTGATGGACGTGACGGACCCCGATAGTCCCGTCGAGCTCGTGACCGGGTTGAGCACCACTGGGTCGACCTACGCGGTTACCGTCAACACGCCGGGTAACACGTTCCCGTCGACGCTGTACGCGTTCTCGAGCGCAACGGTCGCTACCCCCAGGATCGCGCAGAACCATCCTTCGACGTGGACCGAGCCGCGCAACGGTGAGCTGGTGATTCTGTCGAACGGGCTTTTCCTCGACGCGCTGGCGCCGCTGGTGACGGCGCGCCGGCAGCAAGGATGGTCGGTGCAGCTCGTCGATTTGCAAGATGTCTACGACGAGTTCGGCGCGGGCGACAAGAGCGTGTTTGCCGTGCGCGACTTCCTGCGCGCGATCCATTCGCGCTGGACGCAGCCGCCGCGGTTTGTGCTGTTGGTGGGCGACGCGTCGTTCGACTCCCGCAACTTCCTGGGGAAGGGGGACTTCGACTTCGCCCCGACGAAGTTGATCGACACGCAGCAGATGGAGACGGCGTCAGACGACTGGTTCGTCGACTGGAACGACGATGGGCTCCCCGACATCGCGATCGGCCGATTGCCGGTGCGCACCCCGGCTGAGGCCACCACGGTGGTTGACAAGATCGTCGGGTACGCAGGGTCCGCCGACCTGCCCCGCGGGGCGCTGTTCATCGCCGGCCGGGACGAACCCGGGGTGCCGTTCGAAGAGGACAGCGCGGCGAGCGCCGCCTCGGTCGCGGACCTGCTGCCGGCAACGAACTTCTACCTCGATCAGCCGACCTCGACGGAGGCCAATCTCATTCCACTCCTCGACCGTGGTCCGTTTCTGGTCAACTACTTCGGACACGGTTCGGTGTCTGTCTGGGACGAGCTGTTGAACGGGGTGGATGCCGCCGCGCTCAGCAACCAGTCGCTTTCGATTTACGTGAACATGAACTGCCTAAACGGGTTCTTTCACGACATCTACACCGAGAGCCTGGCCGAGTCGCTCATGAAGGCACCAAACGGGGGCGCCGTCGCGGTGTGGGCCTCGTCGTCGCTGGCCTCGTTCGATCAACAGGCGACATTGAATCGCGAGTTCGTGAGCCGGCTCACGCGCACCTCGCTGGGTGAAGCGGCCGGAGCGGCCAAACGGGCAATCACCGACGTCGACGCACGTCGGACGTGGATCCTGTTCGGCGATCCCACCCTGTTCGGCACGCCCACACGGTCAGCGGGCGGCGACGGTGGTAGCAGCGATGGGGCGGGCGGCGGGCCGGGCGGCTGGTGGGCAGACGGAGGCCCCGCGCGCGACGGCGCCCCGGTGGATGATGCTCGCACCGCGCGCGACGCCGGAGCGCGCGCCGATTCCCAGGCGACCGGGAATGGCAGCGGCTGCGATTGTCGGATGTCGGCCTCATCATCCGGCGGCATCGCAGCCGTGTGGGTGCTGCTGCTGGTGCTCGGTGGAGCATGCCGCTCTCCGCGCCGGCGACCTCGGTTCATCGTCTAGTTTTGCTGAAGCCCTTTGGCGCGGCCCGCTCCCAACTCGATGACGTTCGCAAGCAGTTCGAGATAGAGAGCCGTCATCGTGCATTGGTCGCTGCGCGTCGGCGGAGAGATCGGCTGCTATGTGTCGTGGCCGAGATTGAGCGTTCTTGCGGACGCGTTGCCCGTCCCAGACTCGTCGCTTCCAGCGCTGTCGGCATGGTGGCGGCCCGCCGCGCGAAGCGCTGCTCCGGACAACGCCTCCAGCGGCAGCACCTCTTGAGCGGCGCCCAGGTTGATGGCGGCGGCGGGCATACCGAAGACCACGCAGGTCTCCTCGTCCTGCGCCAACGTCCAGGCACCGGCCTGGCGCATGGACAGCAGGCCGCGGGCGCCGTCGTCGCCCATGCCGGTCATGATCACGCCAACGGCGTTGACCCCGAGCTGGCGCGCGCACGAATCGAAGAGGACGTCGACGGAGGGGCGGTGGCCGTTCACCGGTGCGCCCTCGACCACCTGAACGCGATAGCTGAAGCCGCTGCGGGTGACGCGCATGTGGAAGTTGCCGGGGGCGATGAGGGCGTGGCCGGGCAGAATGCGGTCGCCGCGCTCGGCTTCCTTGACCCGGATCTGGCAGTGCCGGTCCAGCCGCTCGGCGAAGGAGCGGGTGAACTTCTCGGGCATGTGCTGGACCACAACGACGCCCGGGGCGTTGGGCGGCAGCGAGGATAGGAACACTTCCAGGGCGTCGGTCCCGCCGGTGGAGGCGCCGATCGCGATCACCTGATGAGTCCCTACCAGCGCTCCCGCGCTGACGTGCGCTGGCTTTGGCCCGGGCAACGCGCTCGGGGAACGGCGGGGGCGCAGGCGCGCGCGGGCGGCGATCTTCACCTTCTCGACGATGGCCTTGGCGAGCTCCAGCGTCCCGTCGCGCACTCCCACCTGGGGCTTGGTGACGAAGTCGACGGCCCCTAGCTCCAGGGCACGCAGCGTGATGTCGCCCCCTCGAGGCGTCAGCGACGAGATCATCACCACCGGCATTGGCCGGTGGATCATCAGCTTCTCCAGGAAGGTGACCCCGTCCATCCGGGGCATCTCGACGTCCAGGGTCAACACCTGAGGGTTGAGGGCCTTGATCTTCTGCCAGGCCACCACTGGATTGGGCGCCACCCCCGCCGTCTCCAGCTCGGGATCGGCGTTGATGATTTCGGTCAACAGCTCGCGCATCAGGGCCGAGTCGTCGACGATGAGCACCCGCGTGCGACTCATTTAGTCCCGGATCGGAACAAGTCGAAGGAGGTCTCCGGCGTCCGCTCGGTTTCAGTGGTGACTTGCTGCAGGAGTTGCCGCTCCTGATCGAGCAGGGCCTGCCCCAACCGGGGCAGGTAGCGGAAGCGGGCTCGGCCGGTGTGGGTCTCGAACCGCACCTCCATCCCGCGATCGGCGCCCAGGCGTTCCGCCAGCACGGGGATCTGCTCGCGGGCGAGGTACTGCCGGACGAACTCGCGGTTGCGCCGCGAGACCTCGGGCGACCCGGTGGTGTGCGCCGCCCCGAACACCTTCGCCACCACGCGAGAACGATCGGCGCCCAGCTTCATCAGCTCGTTGATGAGCAGGTCCATGGCGTAGGCGCCGTAGCGTGCCGAGGCGCCGCCGTCGGGACCGCCATCCGGCAAGAGGAAGTGGTTCATGCCGCCGACCCGCTGCAGCGGATCGAAGAGGCAAACGCTGACACACGAACCGAGGACCGTGCTCACGCAGCTGGGCGCGCCGCTCGCGAAGGTTTCGCCGACGATGATCCTACGCCCCACTGTCGTGTCGGGGCGGGGAGTGGATGGGGCAGCTCGCGCGCTGGCGGTCCGTTGCCGCAGCCGATAGACGGTGCCTTCCACCCGCTCGAAGAGGTCGGTCAGTCCCAGCAAGCTCTCGGAGTGGCCGATGAACAGATAGCCGCCGGGGGCCAGCTGCCGGGCGAAGCGCTCGAAGAGGCGCAGCTGAGTGGCCCGGTCGAAGTAGATGATCACGTTGCGGCAGAAGATGGCGTCGAAGCGCTCCTGCAGTGGCCAGGGCTCCTCGATCAGGTTGATCCGCTGGAAGCGGACGGCGGCTCGGACCTCATCGCACACCTGCCACCCATCCCGGTTGCGGGCACGAATGAAGTTGCGACTCTTGAGCCCATTGGGCATGCCGTCCAGCCGATCGGCGCGGTAGATGCCCCGCTCGGCCGTCTGCAGGACGGCGGTGTCCACGTCGGACGCCATGATGCGGTAACCGTCATGGCGACCGCGCATGGCGTCGCGCAGGGCCATGCTGATCGTATAGGGCTCTTCGCCAGTCGAGCACCCGGCGCTCCAGATCGAGATGCGCGGCTCCTGGGGCCGCCTGGCCGCGCTCGCCCGCAGGCTGGGCAAGAGCCGGCGGGTTAGCAGATCGAAGTGCTGGGGCTCTCGAAAGAAGTCGGTCTTATTGGTGGTGAGCGCGTTGATGAACTCTCGCCACTCGGGATCGCCCTCGCCCGATGACTCCAGGTGGCGTCGGTACTGGGCGTAGCTGGACAGTCCGAGTTGCCGCAGCCGTTTGCCGAGACGGGCCGCCACCATGGTCTGCTTGACCGGTTGCAACGCGATCCCGACGCTGCGATGCAGCCGGGCGCGGAACCAGTGGAAGTCCGCCGCCGAGAGGTGAGGCCCGGCCGGCAGCTGCTGGTCTTCCCGTTGGTGGTCGAGCGGTCGGAGTGCAATCGCCGAGTCGGCGTTCGACAAGAGCTGCTCAAACCTCCCGGAATCCGTCTTCGTGCGTTGGGTTGGCCGCGACCGCCCCGTTCATCACCTGATCCATCTGCCGTTCGCCGTCGTCCCTCGGAGGCTCCGCGGGTGCCGGTTCCGAGGTCAACTCGCGGGCGGGAGCCGACCGTGGAGCGGCTGCGATGGCCGGGCGGCGCTTGCTCGTCGGTCGCGCGGCGTTGCTGGAGCTGCGCACCTTGGCGTGCGACGACCGCGGCGCCTCGGCCTCCAGCTTGAACCGCTCGACAAGGCTCAGCAGCTCGACCGACTGCTGCGACAGCGAATCAGCCGTGCCCGACAGCTCCTCGTTGCGACTGGCGCTCGACTGGGTGACCGAGTCGATCTGGGTGATGGCCTTGTTGACCTGCGCGATGCCGGCGCTCTGCTCCTTTGCCGCCGCGGCCATCTCGGCGACGATGTCGGTCACCCGCTTGACCGCGCCCAGGATCTCGTGGAGCCGCCGCCCCGACTCATTGACGAGCTCGGTGCCTTCTCCCACGTGCGCGACCGACTCCTGGATGAGGGACTTGGTCTCCTTGGCGGCGGTGGCCGACCGCTGGGCGAGATTGCGCACCTCGGCGGCCACCACGGCGAAACCGCGTCCTTGCTCGCCGGCCCGGGCTGCCTCGACAGCTGCGTTCAGCGCCAGGAGGTTGGTCTGGAAAGCGATCTCGTCGATCGTGGTGATGATGTCGGCAATCTTCTTCGACGATTGGTTGATCTTGGCCATGGCCTCGACGGCGCTCTCCACGACTTTGCCGCCCTTTTCGGCGACCTCCCGCGAGTTGTTGGCCAACTGAGAGGCGTGGCGGGCGTTGTCGGCGCTCTGGGTGACGGTGGCGGTGATCTCCTCGACCGTCGCGGCAGTCTCCTCCAGACTGGCGGCCTGTTCCTGCGCGCCGCTCGAGAGGTGCTCGGCGCTGGCAGACACCTGCTCGGCCGATTCGGCGACGTTCTGCGCAGCGGCGCGGGTGTCGTGCAACATGCTCCGCAGCCCGGCAAGGAAGCCGTTGACGGAGCTCGAGAGCTCGCCGAGCTCGTCGGAGCGGTTGTCGTCGAGGTGCACCGTCAAATCGCCCTCGGCGACCACCTGCAGCGCCGACACCGTCTGCCTCAACGACGAGAGGATCGAGCGCACCAGCAGCAGGCACCAGATGCTGCCGAAGGCCAGGATGACCAGGCCCAGGATCACCAGCACGAACGTTCGGCCGGTGACCACGCTGGCCACCTCCTTTTCCATGGCGGCATTCTTGTCGTTGGCCAGCGTCACGACCTTGTCGATCGCCTCGCGATGCTGGCCGTAGAGGCGTCCCAGCTCATCCAAGGTGGCCGACACCTTCTTGCGGTCGCCGGCGCGCACCGCCGGGATGAAGGTGCTGTCCATCAGCTGGTAGTACTGCTCGGCCGGCTTCGTCGACGAGACCAAGAGGATGGTCTTGATCTCGCCGGCAGAGAGCTCCTTGGCCCAGAACTCATGGCGATCCGCGAAGTCCTTCTTCAGCTGGGCGTACCGCTGCAAGAGAACGTCGAGCTCCTTGTCGCCTCCCTCGGTCGCCATCAGGTGGGCGACCAGGTGGGTCTCGATGATGTACTCGGGTGGAGGCAGGATGTCGGCGATCAGATCCTTCCCCTGCACGATCTCCTCGTAGTACGGCCCGTTCACCTTCACCAGGCTCAAGCTGGAGTAGGCGTAAACGAGCAGCCCGACGAGACCCAGACCAAACACGCCCAGGAGGGCCAGCAACTTCGCTCGAATCGACAGCTTCGCCAACATTCGCGCCCCCTTGTATTCGTCTTTCAAGCAGCTCGGCTGCCCGCGCCGCGTTCGGCGGCGGACAGCGACTCCAGCGTGATGATCTGGTCGACATCGACCAGCATGATGAGGCGCTCGGCCAAGGTGGCCATCCCGCGGATGAAGGCGGTCTCGGCGTCGGTAACCAGCTCGGGTGGCCGCTCGATGGAGGCCGTGCGAATGTCCAGCACATCCGAGACGGCGTCCACCACCAGACCGACCACCTTGCTGCGCAGCTTGACGACCACGATGACCGTGAACTTGTCGTAACGGGGATCGGCCAGGCCGAACTTGATGCGCAGGTCCAGCACCGGGATCACCGTGCCCCGCAGGTTCATCACGCCCCGGATGCAAACAGGCGTGTTCGGGACGGCGGTGACCGTGGAAAATGCCTTGATCTCCTGCACCCGCAGGATGTCGATGCCGTACTCCTCTCGGCCCACCAGGAAGGTGAGGAACTGCTGACTCGCCTCCTCGTGACTCGCTTTCGACGGTTCCCTCTGCGTCAGGCTCACACGCGCACCTCACGTTCCACGTCCATCTGTCCCTCCGTGGCGGCGCGCGTGGTCGGCTGCGCCAAACGCGCCAGCGCCTGCACGTCCAGGATCAAGGCCACCCGCCCGTCACCCAGGATCGTCGCGCCCATCAAGCCCTCCACGCGCCGGTAGTTCGCCTCGAGGCTCTTGATCACCACCTGGGCCTGGCCCTGGGTGTCGTCGACCGACAGCGCGACCCGCTTACCTTCGTTCTCGATGATCACCACCAGCTCCCAAGGCGAATCGGGGCGAGTGCGGTCGAGCCCAAACAACGCATCCAACCGCAAGATGGGGATGGCCTGGCCCCGGAGCACCACCACCTCGTTGCGTCCCGCCACCGCGCGGACGTCATCCCGTTTGATGCGGAGTGACTCGACGATCGAGACCAGGGGGATGACATAGGTCTCGCCGCGCACGGCGACGCAAAGCCCGTCGAGGATCGCCAGAGTCAGCGGCAACATGATCCGGAAGCGGGTCCCGGCGCCCAGCTCAGTCTCGACCTGGATGGTGCCGTTGAGAGAATCGATGCTCCGTCGCACGACGTCCAAGCCCACCCCGCGGCCAGAGACGTCGCTGACCACCTTCGCGGTGGAGAAGCCTGCCTTGAAGATGAGCGCGTAGATCTCCTCACGGGAGAGGGGCTGGCTTTCGCCGACCAGGCCTTGAGCCCGGGCCTTGGCCAGGATCTCGTCGGGGTCGAGACCGCGACCGTCGTCCTCTACCTCGATCACCACCTTGCCGTTGCGGTGGGCGGCGGAGAGACGCAACGTCCCCTGCTCGGTCTTGCCGGCCGCCGCGCGTGCGGGCGGGTCCTCCAGCCCGTGGTCGAGGGCGTTGCGGACCAGGTGTATGAGCGGATCGCCGAGCCGTTCGATGACGCTCTTGTCGAGCTCGATGTCCCCGCCGTCGATCTGAACGATCGCCGACTTGCCGAGCGACGCGGAGAGATCCCGGACGATCCGTCCGAAGCGGCTGAAGACGGTAGAAACCGGGACCATGCGAATCGACATCACCCGTTCCTGCAGCTCGCGGGTGTTGCGCTCCATCTCGACCATGGCCAGCTTGATGCGGGGCAGCTTGGCGGCGGAGAAGTCGTTGACCGCCTCCGCGATCATCGAGTGGGCGATCACCAGCTCGCCAACCAGATCCACCAGACGATCCAGCTTCTCGGTGGGGACACGGATCGAAGAGGTCTCGGCCCGGGAAGCGGTGGAGATAGCGGAGGCGGCCGGCCCACCGGTGGCGCGCTCTGCCGGCGAATGGAACGCGGTCGGAGTGATTTCGAGGCGGCACTCGTCCTCGACGAACATGAACAGATCGCGCAGCTGGGCCGGGGTGCTGGTGCTGCGTAGACGGATGGTCCACCCGAGATGACACTGCTCCGGGTCCAGCTCCGCGAGAGGCGGCAGCTGATCGAGGTGGGGACGTACCGCCAGCACGTCGCCGCTCTCGGACAGATCCCGCAGCAGCAGCATGGGATCCATTCCCGTGGCGAAGAGACCGCGGTTCGGCACGAAGACCACCTCGTAGTCGACCGGAGTCGCCTGCGCCGTTGCCCGCGCCGGTTTGCTGGGGCCAGCGACGGCGGTGGGACCGAGGTGCTCCAGTTCGGCGATCATTGGCTCGAGATCCAACTTCGCAACCGTCCCGTCGCGGGCAGCGTCCAGCAGCACCCCGAGGACGTCGGTGGCGCGCAAGAGGGCATCCACCCGCTCGGAGGTCACCTCCAGCTCGCTCCGACGGAGGCCGTCGAGCAGGTTCTCGAGCACGTGGGTGACGCGGGTCATCTCGGTCAGGCCGAGGGTGGCGCTGCCGCCCTTGATTGAGTGGGCCGACCGAAAGATCGAGTCAATCAACTCGCGGTCACTGGCGCCGTCCTCCAGCCGAAGCAGCCCCTGCTCGAGGGTGGCCAGCTGCTCGGCGGCCTCTTCGAGGAACGTGGGCAGGAGCTGTTTGAGATCGAACGCGGCCATGTTCGTCCCTAAGGGAGGACGCGCGCGATCACGGAGCGCAATTGCTCGGGGGTGAACGGCTTCACCAGCCACCCGGTGGCGCCGGCTGCTTTCGCGGCGGCCTTCTTGCCCGGCGCGGTCTCGGTGGTCAGCATCAGCACCGGCGTACACCTGGACGACGGCAGCGTCCGCAGCTGCTGCACGAAGGTGATGCCGTCCATGACGGGCATGTTGACGTCCGAGATGATGAGGTCGACCTTGCCGGCGCCCAGCCGATCTAGCCCCTCCTTGCCGTTGCCTCCCTCTACCACCTGGAAGCCTGCCTCCTTGAGGGTGAGGCTCAACAGATCGCGCATGGTCTGCGAATCGTCGACCACCAACACCTTACGACTCATTGGCTGGACTCTCCTGGTGTGGTCGGCCTGGCGCAGGGCTCGGGCCGAGCCCGGAGAGCTCGACGAAGCGCTGGATCGGGGGCGGAACACTGGTCAGGACCAGCTTTCGCCCAGCGCGTTCGAGGTCTCGTTTGAGGCAGAGCAGCACCTGTATGACGGCGCCGTTGAGGTGCTCGGCAGACGTGCAATCGACGCGCACCTCCTCGCCCGCGGCCGCGGCCGCGGCGATGGCAGCATCAAGGATCGGGCCGGCCTCGCTCAGGGTGGGTCTACCCTTGATCGCAATCCCTGCATCGAGGCTGTTGTCGGCCGGCCGGTTTTTCAATGTCCCGTGCTTTGCAATCGGAATCTCGGACAGTCAGCTCGATGGGGCCAATAGACAGGGACAGGAGTGTGGCACCTGTCCTAACCGACACTGGGAGGACACGGTGTCGGCTCCTTCATGATGTGCCGCGTGATAAAGGTTGTAACGGCAGCGCGTCTGGCGACCTACGGCTAGGATGAGTTCGTTGCCAACTCCCGTGTCCCAGACTGTGGCGGAAGAAGAGGCGCTGGTGCATGCGCCGCCGGGGTTCCTGCCCTGGGTTTCGGACCTGGTGCACGCGCACCGCGAGCGGCTGCTGATGTACGCGCGGCATCGCGGGCTGGCTGCCGAGGACGCTCTGGACGCGGTCCAGGACGCGTTCGTGTCGTTCCTGCGCTTGCCGCAAGCGCGGGCCATCGCCCGGGACGGGGACGACGCCATCAAGCTGCTCACGGTCGTCGTCCGTCACAACCTACAGAATCGAATCAGCAAGCAGCGCCGGCACGGGCGCGCGCAGGCCTTGATCGAGGCGGAAGTCGCGCAGCTGGACGACGAGAGCAGTGAGCGGCTGCTGATTCGCGCCGAGGAGTTGGCGCGCGTACGGGGGTGCATCCTTCTGATGACGCAGCTGCAGCGCCAGGTCGTGATGTTGAGCCTGCTGGACCAGCAGTCTCATGACGACGTCGCCAAGCTGCTGGGCATCTCGTCGGGTTACGTGCGCGTGCTGCTGCACCGGGCTCGCGAGCACGTTCGCAGCTGCTCGTTCGACGAAACCGCGTAACGCGCGGCCGGTTGGCGAACTGAAGGGGCAGGCAAAGGGCACGACGCCCGGGCCGGAAAGAAGGATGACATGCAGGGGAAAACAGCACTGGTCACCGGCGCATCCAGCGGCATCGGGCTGGCCACCACGCAGGCGCTTCTGGCACGCGGCTACAACGTGGTCGCCACGTCCCGGACGGCGTCGCGCACACCGCACTTGAAGGCCTCGCCGCAGCTGGTGGTCATCGACGGCGATGTCGGCGACGCCGCGACGGCCGAGCGTGCGATCGCCGCGGCGCGGGCGCGCTTTGGCGGCCTGGATCTGCTGGTCAACAACGCGGGCACGTTCATGGCCAAACCGTTCACGGAGTACACGGCGCAGGACTATGCGCAGTTGCTGGCCACCAACCTGGCCGGGTTCTTCCACATGACCCAGCACGCCCTGCGGCAGATGACGGCGGCCAAAGGCGGCCACATCGTCAACGTTGGCACTTCGCTGGCAGGTCAGCCCATCCAGGGGGTACCCAGCGCGCTGCCGATCCTGATCAAGGGCGGCATCGAAGCGGCCACCCGGTCGCTGTCGATCGAGTACGCGTCGGCCAGCATCCGCGTCAACACCATCGCGGCCGGCATCATCGACACGCCGATGCACAGCCCGGACAATCATCCGTTCCTGGAGACTCTGAGCCCGAGCCGGCGCCTGGGCCGCGCCAGCGAGATCGCGGATGCCGTGCTGTACCTGGACGGCGCCGCGTTCGTCTCAGGAGAGATCTTGCACCTGGACGGCGGTGCCCACGCCGGAAAGTGGTCCTGACCATGTTCGAGATCTTGGTGGCGCTTCAGGTGAAGGACGACGACCTGTATGCGACCTATCGGGCGCACATGACGCCGCTTCTGGGCGCAGCGGGCGGCAGCTTTGGCCTGGACGTGCGCGTATCGGAGGTGCTGAAGAGCCCCGAGATGCGCGCGTTCAATCGGCTGTTCACAATCCGCTTTCCATCGCGTGGCGCGCACGACGCCTTTTTTGCCGACCCAGCCTACCTCGCCGTTCGCGCGCAGTTCTTCGAACCGAGCGTCGTGCACACCTTGCAACTGGGTCGATACGAGGTGGTTCCCTGAGCTTCGCTGACAACTGAAGCTACGGGGTGCTGACGGCACCTTCGACCTTGGCGCGCCAGTCGATCGTCTCGGGCGCCAGGTCCACGCGCAGGATGGCCTGCTGCTGGGTTGGGATGGCGCACGTCGCGACCTTCCGCGCGTCGCGCGTCGTGTTGCCGATGGAGACGGTGCACAGGGGACGCGCGCGGCTGTCCTGCAGCGTTAGACCCAGCGCGCTCGCAGAAGCGGCTGGCCGGTTCTTTCCGTCGGCGGTCAGGGTGACGTCGCCCGGTCCGACTGAGAGCGAGTAGTAGTATGAGCTGGCCTGATTGGTTCCCGTTCCGCGGATCGTGGGACCGACGAAGGGTGTTGGAGCGTCGATGTTCGTCGATGCCGCCGCATCGCCCGCATCGGCGGCGGCCGGACCGGCGGCAACGGGCGTGCCGCCTGACCGGCCCAGCGTGATCGGTCCGCCAAGGGTCACCGAGTAGTCGTTGCTGTCGGGGTCGAGGTTGATGCGGAGGAGCAGGGACTGCGTCGCGACGTTCTTGCAGGTCGCGGTGTTCGTGGTCCGCCTTGTGGCGTTGCCGAGGCTCACCGAGCAGAGCTCTTCGGACTTGCTGTTGAGAATGATCACCTGCAGCGCGTTTGCGAATCCGGACGGCCGGTTGCTCCCGGTTGCCGACAGGGTGATTGGTCCGGCGTCTGCGGCGAATTTGTAATAGTAAGAGACGCGCTTGCCAGGCCGGCAGCCCGAGACGGTCTTGCTGGCCAGCGGCGTCGGTGCGTCTACGTCGGTGGACGGAACAGGAGGACACGTCACGGATGGCTTGGGACGCCGGGACTTTCCAGCCTGCGCGTCCCGGCAGAGCGCCGTCGGCAGCGCGCCCGCACCGATCAGCAGCGCAAGAACGCGCAGGTGTCGTCCGCGATGTCCGTTGCGGCTCCCGAGCACGAGCAGAGTTTGGGCCCTGACCTTCGTGGTCCTCATCGCAGCACCATACCGCGCTGCGCTGGGCCAGGTCATTATTGGTCCCTATCGACCGCCCCCGACCGGCTGTCTAACTTAGGGACCATGCTGGGCGCGGTGCTGCGCGAACACCGGGAGGAGGTGCTGGATTTCGCCCGCGAGAACCTTCGAACCAGACTACCGGATCATCCCGAGCACGAAACGGTGGATCACCTGCCCGCGGTGATCGACGACATCATCGTTTCTCTGAACAACGGCGACGATATTGGCCATGACCCGCACCTTTCGAACGTCGCGCGCCGCGCCGCCGAACACGGCCGTCAGCGCGAGCGACTGGGGATCGAGCTAGCGGACGTCGCAAACGATTACGGAATGGTGTGCGACGCGGTCGCGGAGATCGCCAAGCGACACCAGTTGCAGGTGCCCGCGGCGGATTGGCAGGCACTCAACCGCGCCATAGACTTCTGCATTGCTGGCGCGATTTCGTCCTACCAGGATCAGAACGTCACGAGAGCCCGTCGGGAGACGGCGCTTCACCTGGGCGGGGTTGCTCACGAGCTCCGCAATTCATTGGCCGCGGTGCGTGCCGCCTTTGACGCCATAAAAACGGGTCGGGTGGGCGCAGCCAGCCGGACCAGTCAGGTTCTGGACCGCCATCTTGGCTACCTGACCGAAATGGTGAACGACCTCGTGGGGCAGAGCCGACTGAACGCGGGCGTGCCGCCAGCGCGCGAGGCCCTTCCGCTGGGCAGCTTCGTCGAAGACCTCGTTTGTTCAATTCCGAAGCGAGACGACGTCAAGCTCGAGACGGCGATCGCGGCGGACGTCAAGGTGTGCGCCGACCCCCAGCTCCTCTCCTCTGCGCTGATGAATGTCGTGCAGAACGCCATCAAGTTCACCCGGGCCGGAGGATGTGTCGTCGTCCGAGGAAGCCAGAACGGTGACGACGTGCTGATCGAGGTCGAAGATCAATGCGGCGGGATCCCGGACGACAAGATCGACACCCTGTTCGCGCCATTCGTCCAGCAGGGCGCGAACCGCACGGGGTTGGGGCTCGGTCTGTCGCTCGTCGTCGAGGCGATGAAGGCGCACGGCGGGTCAGTGACAGCGCGCAACATCCCCGGGCGCGGTTGCGCGTTCACCCTGTCGCTACCTGTTCCCCGGTCGTGACTTCCCGCGCCGAAGATGCTCGGCGAATTCCTCGACGGATGCGTATCGCTCAGCCGGGTCCTTGGCGAGTGCCCGGGCCAGCAACGCATCCAGGTCCGCCGCCACGTCGACGTCCAAGCCATGAGACTGAAGCGATGGAACTGGATCCGTCGCCGCCTTCAGCATCGTGTCCACCGCGGAGACGCCGCGAAAAGGAACCGAACCCGTGAGCATCTCGTACAGAATCACGCCCAACGAATAGATATCCGCGCGCGGGTCGATGCCCATCCCGTGCACGACTTCAGGCGCGATGTACTCCGCCGTGCCGGCGATGGTGTCAGGGTCGGCCAGCCAGCCGCCTGTCTCCGGATCGTTCATCTCCGCCACGCCGAAATCCAGGAGCTTGATCGTTTCAAAGATCGTGCCCGGTGACCGACCGGCTCCCTGCGACCATTCC
This sequence comes from Polyangia bacterium, assembly GCA_045802645.1. Lineage (GTDB taxonomy): Bacteria > Myxococcota_A > Polyangia > Fen-1088 > Fen-1088 > JADGRB01. The sequence continues at coordinate 170 of JBJMQQ010000064.1, read as the reverse complement.
ACGCGCGTGCTCACCATCACGTTGGCCGGCTTGAGATCGCGATGAATGATCCCCTGCTGGTGGGCCGCGGCGCTCGCATCGGCAATCTGGAGAGTCAGGTTGATCGCGCGGGCGGGATGCAGGCGCTGTTCACGTTCGATGATGAAGTCCAGCGGCTCGCCGTGAACGAG
>JBJMQQ010000007.1:0-12652 GCA_045802645.1 Polyangia bacterium | reverse complement strand
CGAGGGGCTGTCGCCGGCCATCTCGATCGAGCAGAAGACCGGGTCGCGCAACCCACGGTCGACCGTCGGCACGGCCACCGAGATCTACGACTACCTGCGCCTCTTGTGGGCGCGCGTCGGGGCCGTCCATTGCTGGAACTGCGGCCAGCGCATCGAATCGCAGACCATCCAGCAGATGGTCGACCAGGTCATGGACTTCCCCGAGGGGGAGCGGTTCTCCGTCCTGGCGCCCGTGGTGCGCGAGAAGAAGGGGGACTTTGCGCCGCTTCTGAACAAGCTGCGCCAGGACGGCTTCGTGCGCGCCAACATCGACGGCGACCTGCACGAACTGGCCGAGCCGCCCACGCTGTCCAAGACCGCCGCGCACACGATCGAGGTGTTCGTCGATCGACTCGTCAAGAAGGACGGGATCCGGCAGCGGCTGACCGACTCGATCGAGCTGGCGGCCAAGCTGGCCGAAGGGGTCGTCAAGGTGTCGCCGCTGGGGGGCGACGACCTGCTGTTCAGCGAGAAGTTCGCTTGCCCGACCTGCGGGATCAGTTACCCCGAGATCACGCCGCGGCTGTTCTCGTTCAACAACCCGGCCGGCGCCTGCCCCGACTGCGACGGCATCGGCGCCAAGATGTTCTTCGACCCCGACCTCATCATCCCGGACGAAGAGGTGTCGATCAAAGAGGGCGCGATCGAACCGTGGGAACGGCGCAACAACATCTTCTTCCACCAGATCCTGGACGCCGTCTGCGCGCAGTTCGAGATCGACCAGTACGCGCCGTGGAACAAGCTCCCTGAAAAGCAGCGCAAGCTGCTGCTGGAGGGCGTGCCCGGCACCGAGGTCGACCTGACGTTCGAGAAGAACGGGCGCAAGCACAGCTTCAAGCGCGAGTTCGAAGGCGTGCTGGCCAACCTGAAGCGGCGCTTCGAGGATCACGAACGGCGCCGGCGCGAGCAGGGTCGGACATCCGAAGAGGATTTCGAGGCGATCTACGACGAGTTCCACCGGTACATGTCGCACACCGTCTGCGAATCCTGCGGCGGCGCGCGGCTGCGCAAGGAAGCGCGATTCGTCAAGGTCGGCGACAAGAGCATCACGGAGATGACGGCGCTGACCATCCGCGAGGCGCACGACTTCCTGAAGGGGCTCACGCTGACGCCCAAGCAGAAGGAGATCGCGGGTCGAATCCTGCGCGAGGCCGGCGACCGCCTGTCGTTCCTGAACAACGTCGGCGTCGACTACCTGTCGCTGGATCGCACGGCCGCGACGCTGTCGGGCGGCGAGTCGCAGCGGATCCGCCTGGCGACGCAGATCGGCAGCTCGCTGGTGGGGGTGCTCTACATCCTGGACGAGCCGTCGATCGGGCTGCACCAGCGGGACAACGCGCGCCTGCTGAACACGCTCATCAAGCTGCGCGACCTGGGGAACAGCGTGCTGGTCGTCGAGCACGACGAGGAGACCATTCGCGCCGCCGACCACGTCATCGACATGGGACCGCGCGCCGGCGTGCATGGCGGGCGGATCGTGGCGGCCGGCCCGCCCGACGACATCGCGGGCAACAGCCACTCGATCACCGGGGCGTACCTGTCGGGGCGCAAGTCGATCGACGTCCCGCGCCAGCGCCGGCAGTCGGGAAACCGCGGGCTGATGGTCAAGCACGCGCGCGGGCACAACCTGCGCGACCTGAGCGTCTCGTTCCCCATCGGCGTGCTGACCTGCGTGACGGGCGTGTCGGGCTCGGGAAAGTCGACGCTGGTCATCGACACCCTGCTGCGCGCATTGGCGCAAAAGCTGAACCACGCCAAGACGCCGCCCGAGCCGCACGACGGCATCGAGGGGCTGCAGCACGTCGACAAGGTGATCGACATCGACCAGGCGCCGATCGGCCGCACGCCGCGGTCGAACCCGTCGACGTACACCGGCGTCTTCACGCACGTGCGCGACCTGTTCGCGAACCTGCCCGAGTCGAAGGCGCGCGGCTACAAGCCGGGGCGCTACTCGTTCAACGTGAAGGGCGGCCGCTGCGAGGCGTGCCAGGGCGACGGCATCATCCGCATCGAGATGCACTTCCTGCCGGACGTCTACATCGAGTGCGAGGCGTGCGGCGGCCGGCGCTACAACCGCGAGACGCTGGAGGTGCGCTACCGCAACGCCAGCATCGCGGACGTCCTGGACATGACGGTGAACCAGGCCTGCGAGTTCCTGGAGAACATCCCCAAGCTGCGGCAAAAGCTGGAGACGCTGCGCGAGGTCGGGCTCGGCTACCTGAAGCTGGGTCAGTCGGCGACGACGCTGTCGGGCGGCGAGGCCCAGCGGATCAAGCTTTCCAAGGAGCTGGCCAAGAAGTCGTCCGGGCGCACCGTGTACATCCTCGACGAGCCGACGACGGGGCTGCACTTCGCGGACATCGCGCAGCTCCTGTCGGTGCTGAACCGGCTGGTCGAGGCCGGGAACACCGTCATCGTCATCGAGCACAACCTGGACGTCATCAAGACGGCGGACTGGGTGATCGACCTCGGCCCCGAAGGTGGTCCGGGCGGCGGGCAGATCATCGCCCAGGGGACGCCCGACGACGTGGCGCGGGTGGCAGCCAGCTACACCGGCCAGTATTTGCGCAAGGTCCTTTAAACCTGGACAGCGCTGGACGCGGGCGCCCGGCGCGACCAGACTTGCGGGCATGAAGCTGGGCATCGCTCCGATCGTGATGGTTCCCGTCATCGGGATGGGATTGCTGGGATTGCTGGCGCGCGCGCGCGCGGCCGATCTGCTGCCCGTCGGCGCGGCGGCCCCGGACGTCACCGGCGCGGACGCCGCGGGCAAGCCGGTGAAGCTGTCCGACCAGAAGGGAAAGTTCGCGGTCGTCTACTTCTATCCAAAGGACGAAACGCCGGGCTGCACCAAGGAAGCCTGCGCGTTCCGCGATTCGCACGACAAGTTCGGGCAGGCGGGCGTGACGGTGTTCGCCGTCTCGCGCGACGACGAGGCCAGCCACAAGGAATTTCGCGACAAGTACAAGCTGCCGTTCCCCATGGTGGCGGACACGTCCGGTGACGTGCAGCGTGCCTACGGCGTCTCGTCGATGCTGCCGGGGACGAAGATGGTTTCGCGCGTGACGTTCCTGGTCGGCCCCGACGGAAAGATCGCGCACGTCTGGCCGAAGGTCGATCCGGTCGTCAACGCGCGCGAGGTGCTGAGCACCGTCGAGCAGCTCCGCAAGACGCCGGGACACTAGTAGGGAGCCGGCGCGGTCAGGACGGCGTAGAGCTGGTCGCGGAAGCGCGTCGACCAGCCGTCGCCGGCCAGGGCCTTCAGGGTCGGCGAGCCCACGGGCAGGAACGCGCAGCGGATGCCGTAGCGAGAGAAGAGCGGCCGGTAGCTGCGCTGGCCGCGCTCGACAGCCTCGTGGTCCAGCAGCAGCTCCAGCGGATAGGGATCCTGGCGGCTGTCGACGAACACCGGCCGCTCGGGCGCGAACCAGATCAAGAAGCCGCCGTCGTCGTAGTGGTTGTAGAGCGGGCCGGGGCAGCCGCGAACTGCCGCCAGCGCGCCCGGCGCGATGGGCCGCCACTCGAGGCGCTCGACCGGTGCGGCCCACGCGACGGTCACCACCGCGGCAGCGAGGAGGCCGACCCCGCCGGCCAGCGCCAGATTGAGGCGCGGGTGATCCGGGCTGGGCGGACGTGGATGGCGTCGCGGCAGGCGGAAACGAAAGTCGGCGCCCAGCAGGCGACTCGCGGTGGGGGCGGCGAACATCAGGAAGGGAGCCATGTTCCGCTGCGACTGAATCGCGACGGGCAGCAGGGCGGCGCAGATCCCCAGCAACGCCCACTCGCCCCAGCCGGCAGTCGCGAGCGCCCGGCGCCGGGCAACGATGATCGCGACGAACGCCAGCGCGACGATCCAGAAGGCGACGCCCAGCACGTCGACGGGCAGCGTGGCGGCCCACTCGGAGATCTCGATGGCGCGGCTGCGGCGCGCCGTCAGCACGATGTACGGAACCAGGCGCGCGCCGAGAGGCGTGCACAAGGTCGCCAGCCCCGACAGCGGCACCACGATCGCCAGCGCCCGCAGCCGCCGCGCGTCGGCCGCGTCACCGCGCACGCGCCAACGGACCAGCGCGACGACGGCGGCCGCCGCCAGAGTCAGGCCGCCCAGCACGACGCCGCCGTGCGCGTTGGCCCATAACAGAAACAGCGGCGGCAGCCAGCGCCATCGCTCGCGCACGATGAGCCAGACCAGCGCCGACATCGCCAGCAGCGAGAACACCTGGGGGCGCAGCACCCAGACGCAGGAGGCGACGGACAGCGCGGGCGCCAGCAACACGAAGCGCGTGAGCAACGGCCCGATCGTCAGCCGGTACACCAGCGCCAGCCCGCCCAGCACGGCCACGGCGGCCACCAGCTCGACGCCGGGCATCCCGGCCAGCCGGTGGCCGAGCGCCAGGAACACCTGGGAGAGCCATTCGTGATCGGTATAGGGCGCGCCGGCGGCCGTGAACGAGTAGGCGTCGGCGCGCGGCACGTCCCACGTGCGCAGGATGCTCATTCCGTCGCGCAGGTTCCAGAACGTGTCGTTCTGGGCCGGCATCAGCAGCGCGCGGAAGGCGAGCGCGATGAACAGCAACGCGATGGCCATCCCGTCGAACGAGAGGCCCGCGCGTCCCCGCGCCGGCGTCACGGTGTCCCCGGCGCGGCCAGCACGGCCCAATCCGCGTCGACCGCGCGCGCCTGCCAGCCGTCGGCACGCAGGCGATCCGTCATCTTGGACGACGCCTTCAGGAAGGCGCAGCCGATGCCCCAGCGGGCAAACAGCGGCTGGTAGGGGCGGTCGCCCCGCTCGACGGCGATCGCGTCCAGCATGAACGGCAGCGGGTAGGGATCCTGCCGGCTGTCGACGAAGACGGGCCGGTCGGGCGCGAACCAGATGAGGACGCCGCCGTCGTCATAGTGATTGAAGAGCGGCGCGCGGCAGGATTCCACCGCGGCCAACGTGCGGCGTCCGATCGGTTGCCAGCCGAGCCACGGCAGGCGCACGGCATAGGCAGCCCCTACCAGCGTCAGAGCCACCGCGCCGAGGACGGCGAAGATCGCCGCATTGACGCGCGGGTGGTCCGGGGTGGCCGTCGCGTTCCGGCGGGGCCACGCGCCGGCCAGCAAGTGCGTCGCCGCGGGCGCGGCAACGATCGCGAACGGCGCGAAGTTGCGCAGCGACCGGAAAGCGGGCCCCATCAACGCCAGCATCGCCGCGACCAGCGCCCAGGCAGACCAGGGCGCCGTCGCGAGCGCGCGGCGGCGGACCACCAGCAGGACGACCAGGGCGGCCGCGGCAACCCAGAAGATCACGCCCGCCGTGTTGTCGGGCCAGGTCGGTCGCCACTCGCTGATTCGCAGGGCATAGAGGCGCGCCGTCGACTCCCAGACGAATCGGAACACACCGAAGCCGAGGGGCGTCGCGCAGCTGGCCAATCCGGCGAACGGCAGCACCAGCGCCAGCGCGCGCAGCCGCCGCCGATCGGCGCCCTCGTGCGTGTGCCGCCACCGCCAGGCGGCCGCGCCCGTGACGCTCACCAACACGATGCCGCCCAGGACCACGCCGCCGTGAACGTTGGCCCATAGAAGGAAGAGCAGCGGGATGGGCCAGAACCGCTCGCGCGCCAGCAACGTTGCCAGCACGGCAACCGCCAGCATCGTCGCGATCTGCGGGCGCAGCGCCCAGACCGGCGACGTCAGCGTCAGACCGACGGCCAGCGCCACGGCCCGCATGGCCGGCGTGCCGATCGCCAGACGGTACACGAGCACCGCGCTGGCCAGGATCAAACCCGCGACGGCGATCGTCAAAAGCGGAAAGCCACCCAGGCGATAGCAGCCGTAGCTGAAGGCCTGCCAGAGCCACTCGTGATCGGGCCACGGCAGGCCGGCCGCGGTGTACGAGTAGCTGTCCACCGAGGGAACGTGGGCCGTCCGCCAGATGTCGGCGCCAGCGCGCAGGTGCCAGAAGGTGTCGTTCTGGGCGGGACTGATGAGAGCGCGAAACGCGATCACCACAAACACCAGCCCCAGCCCCATCGCCTGAAACGTCAAGGCGTCGCCCGACCATCGTCTAGGATAGTCCACTGCGCGTCGGCGTACAGCGTACGCCAGCCGTCGGCGTGAAGGCGCGCAGCCAGCTTGTCGTCCGCGGGCAGGAAGGCGCAGCGGATGCCGTAGTGGCGGAACAGCGGCGCGTACGGCCCGCCATGCTCGATCGCGGCGCCCTCTTGAACGAACGCGGTCGGGTACGGGTCTTGCCGGCTGTCGACGAAGACGGGCTTTTCTGGGACCAGCCAGATCAGGTAGCCACCGTCGTTGTACCGATTGTAGAGCTGCGCCGGGCAGGCGCGCACGGCGGCCACGGCTGCGTCCGACAGCGGGCGCCAGTTCAGGTTTGGGTACGGCCCGCGCCAGGCAGTCACCACGGCCAGGACCTCGGCCAGACAGACGGCGGCGAAGAGCGCCAGATTCAGCGCCGGGCGATCGGCCCCGGGCGGCTGGGCCAGCCTGGCGTCCGGTGCCAGCAGCCGGCTGGCGGCGGGGATCGCGACCAGCAGAAACAACGTCGTGTTGCGGACGGCGCGGACGGCCAGCGGGAAGATCACCAGGGCCGCGACCCATACGGCGACGTCGCTCCAGCTGGCCTCACGCAGTCGCCGCCGGCGCACGATCAGGATGGCGGCGAACGCGACCGCCAGGATCCAGAAGGTGATCTGAAACGGCCCCAGCTCCAGTGAAGAGCGCCATTCGGCGATCCCGTTGTCGTGAGACTCCTCGATCGAAACCCCGATGCCGGTCCAGAGCCGAATCCCAAGTGGGGTCGCCAGAGTCGCCAGCGCGCAGAGCGGCGTCACGATGGCCAGCGCGCGCGCCCGGCGCCGATCGGCGGCAGCGCCGGCGCGGGCGCGAACCAGCGCGACCGCGGTCACGGCGGCCAGCACGACGCCGCCCATCGCGACGGCACCGTGCGCGTTGGCCCAGGTGACGAAGAGCGGCGGCAACCAGCGATACCGCTCGCGCGAGAGCAGCCACAGCACCGCCATCAACATCAACTGCGTGATCAGCTGCGGCCGCAGCGCCCACGCGCACGACACCAGCGGCAGTCCGATCACGAGCAACAGCGCGCGGGTCCGCATCGAACCGACCATCAGCCGAAACATCAGGGCCACGGCGCCGGTCACGATCGCGGCGCCGCCGGCGATCAGCAGCGGAAATCCACCGGCGCGATGCAGCGCGTACGACAGCGCCTGCCAGAGCCACTCGTGGTTGGGCCAGAACCGCCCGTCCGCCGTGTACGAGTAGTGGTCCGCCAGCGGCACGTGCAGCGTTTGCCAGATCTCCTGCCCCGCACGTAGGTGCCAGTAGGTGTCTGGCGTAGCCGGCATCACCAGCGCGCAGACCGCGACGGCGCCGAGCAGCAACCCCTCGGCGAGCTTCGGGAACGAAAGGCCGCGCGTCACACCGTTGTCATTGGACCACTCGGCGCAACGCCGCGGAAGCTTGAACTCGAAGCTTGAACAACAACGACAGCTTGAATTCAATGACCAGGATCTGTCAGTCGAGATACAATCAAGTCGTGCGTTTCGCCCTCCGTTCGCACAATCGCCACCCAGAGCGCGGCACCGCCGCGGTGGAGTTCTCGCTGGTGGTCCCGATCCTGGTGCTGGTGACGATCGGAACGATCGACGCCGGCAGAATGGTCGTTGCGAAGCAGATGTGCGCCTACGCCGCCATTGTCGGCGCGCGAACCGGCGTCGTCACGGCGACGACCAGCACCAGCGTCGTGCAGACCGCCGCGACCGGCGCGGCGCCGCTGCTGCATCTGACCGCCAGCAACGTCACGGTCGCCGTCACCGTCGGCAGCACGGCCGCCACCAGGACCTTCACCGCACGAACGCGCGGCGACACCGTGACGGTGACAGTCGCGTACACGTTCACGCCCGTCATTCCGGTCTTGAGCAAGCTGGCCACCAAGAATTACTCGGTGAAGAGCGCGATGGTGATTCCATGAGTCGCCGCGTGCTTCGCCACGCCGAGCAGGGCAGCGTCACGATTGTCGTCGCAGCGCTGTGGATGGGCCTGTTCGGAATGGCGGCGCTGGCCGTCGACGCCGGCCACATGTACCTGACCAAGCGCAACCTGCAAGACGCCGCCGACGCGGCGGTCATGGCGGGCTTGCCGTCGCTGGGCTCGAGCCCCACGACGGCGCAGACCAACGCCCGCAACATGGCGATCAAGTGCGGTTACCCGACCGGGAACATCACGGCCGTCGGCGCGGCCGGCGCGCCCAGCACGCTGACCGTCACCATCACGGCGTCGGAGCCGTTCTTCTTCGCGAAGGTCCTGGGCTACGCGTCCAAGACGGTCACCGCGACGGCCGTGGGGCAGGCCAACAGCCCCGTTCCGGCGATCTTTGCCGGCACGAACACCTGCGTCGGGGTCCCGACGCCGGTCGGCATCCAATTCAACGGCGGACCGATCGATGTCACGGGCGACATCGAAAGCAACGGATCGGCCAACGTCTACGGCTCGGCCAACATCACGGGGAGCAGCACCTACGGCGGCGGCGGGGGCTGCACGTCCAACATCGGCGGGGCGGCAAACTCGGGCGGGTCGCTCGCGTATCCGTACAGCTATACGACCAGCAGCTTCGGCGCCTGCACTTTTGGGTCGCTGACCACACCCGGGGACTTCCCGTTGGGGACACCCGGTCCATTCTGGGCAACCGGCGGTCCAAGCGGCGGCACCCTGAAGCCAGGCGTTTATTGTGCCAACGGGAACATCAGCCTGGGCGCCAACACCGTCGTCGGAACGGTGACCTTCGTGGCCACGGGGACCGTCACGATTGGCAGCGCAAGCGCCAACCTGACTGCCTTCTCGAACGGCATCATCGCTTACGCGGGCGCCGCCAGCGACTGCTACTCGAACCAGGCGATAAACATCGGAAACGCCGATGTCGTCCTCAACGGTTCCTTTGACGCGCCCAATGGTTGCATCAACGCCGGTGGCGCCAACATCACAATCAACGGTTCCCTCGTCGGCAACGCGGTGCAGATCGGCGTCGGCGGCACGTCGTCCATCAATCCGGCCGGCGGCGGCGGCGCCGGCTACTGGATGTTCCAGTAGCGTCCCCGCTCAGTTATTCCCGCGGACCGCCATCGTTCGCGCCGTGTAGCGCAGGTATCCGGCCGTGGGCGAAGCCTTGTCCCACGGAAGCACCCTTCCCAGCGGCGGCCGAAAGTCGGCGATGAGCGTCATCGTCCAGGTCGGGTCCAGCGGATTCGTGTCGCAGGTCGGCGTCGAGCCCGACAACGTGACGATGCTGTTGAGGCCGTTGTTGGTCAGGTAGGTCGTGATCGCCGTGGAGGCGGCCGTCTGCGCCGCCGTGCGTGCCGTGACCTGCGCCGCCGTGGCGGTCAGCGCACAGCTGACCCCCTGGGTACGCGCCGCCGCGACGAGACCCTGGTGCTGCGCCTCGAGCACGTTCATCGCGACGTAGAAGTAGTACCCGTACTGCATCATGCCCATCAGCAACGGGGCCAGGAAGAAGATCGCCAGCGCGAACTCGATGGCCGCGGCGCCACGCTGAACGTCGCGCCTGCCTGCTCGGAGCGGAGACGATCTGAGTCGCATCGCATCCTCCCTTGGAACTGTCCGCCGCTTGGCGGAACTGCGCGTCACTGACCGCCGGGAACCGACGGCGGCGGGGTGTAGGCCTCCATCCGGCCCCCCTGCGACTGCCCGATCATCACCATCTGCCCCTGCCCCGCCCCGCCCTCCTGCCCGCCGACGGTCTTTCGGTAGTTCTTCGAGATGGCCGCCGCCTCCTGGGAATCCAGGCTGCTGAGCGCACGCCGCGCCGGCTCGGACGTGCCGGTCGGCGTCGCGATGTGCTGCGCGTTGAACCAGGCTGCGTAGGACCGCCCGTAGTTGTCGGACAGGTGCGCGTGCGTGCACCCGCCGCCCAGCGCCGACGCGGCCACCGCCACGAACCCGATCAAGAAGCTGCCGCGCTTCCCGCGCCGAGAGCTCGCCATTTCAGTGGGCCTGGTCATCCTGTGCCTCTTTGTGGGGGGGAACGTCCTTCTCGGTGGGCGTCGCAATGGGCGGCGCCGCCTCGGGCGGAACCGGGCGCCCCAGCGCCGTGGCCGCGTGAACCAGGTTGGACCGCGCGTGTGTCGCCGCGGGATTGATGCGCACCGCCTCCAGATAAAGCTGGTACGCGTTGGCCATGTCGCCCCGCCGCTCGTACGCGAAGCCCAGGTTGTTCTTGGCCTCGGCCTCGCTTCCGCCCATCTGGAACTCGCGCGCCGCGCTGGGCAGGTCCCCGATCGCGGCGTACGCGAACCCCATGTTGGTCCGAACCCGGTGCGAAAGCGGCGCCAGACGCGCGGCCTTTTCGTACTGCTTGATCGATTCCTTGTAGTGCTGGCGCAGGAACAGTGAGAAGCCCAGGTTGTTCAAGTACGCCGGGTTCTGCGGGGCCAGCTTGACGGCTGCCTTGTGCTCCGCCTCCGCATCCGGGCGCATCTGCACGTCGTACAGAATGCCCAGCGCCGCGTGCGCCTCGGCGTCGTCGGGGGCCGCCTTCAACGCCGCCTTCAAGTCATCCTCGGCGTCGTGAAACAGGCCGCGCTCGCGGTAGACGACCCCGCGCAAGGTCAGCACCTCGGCGTCCTCGGGCCATTTGCGGTGCAGCTCGTCCAGCACGGGGAACGCGCGCGCCCAGTCACCCTGCTCGGTCATCTGACGCGCCATCTTCATCCGCGCCAGGTCGGCGGGCGTCGACGGGTGCGCCGCCTGCTGCCCCGACGCGCACCCGGCCAGCGCCGCCGCCGCCTCCAGCGCAATGATCACGACCAACCACCGCAGGGCCCGACGTACGCTCATGACTGATTCCTCACTTGGCCCCAATGATCATCAGCGCCGCCGGCCCCATGACGACGACCATCAGCGACGGCAGGATGAACAGGATCAACGGCACGGTCATCTTGACCGACACCATGGCCGCCTTCTCCTCGGCGCGCTGCATGCGCTTGGTGCGCATCCCCTCCGAATGCACGCGCAGCGCGCGCGACACGCTGGTGCCGAACAGCTCGGTCTGAATGATCATCGCCGAGAGCGACTTCAGGTCCTCGACGCCCGTGCGGGTCGACAGCCGGTGGAACGCGTCCGAGCGCTTCACGCCGGCCTGGATCTCCAGCATCGTCTGCTTCAGCTCTTGTCCCAGGATCGGGGCGACCAGCTCCATCTCTTGCGCGACGCGCGCCATCGCCGCGTCCAGCGACAGCCCGGCTTCGACGCACGTCACCAGCAGGTCGATCGCGTCGGGCAGCGGGTTTTCGATCGCCTGCATGCGCTCGGTCCTCTTGGACGACACGACGAAGTTCGGCAGGAAGAAGGCGACGGCGCACGCGATCAGCGCCACGGCAAAGCTCATCGGAAACTCGTACGGCTGTTCCAGGTGACCGTTGATCTGCCACAGCACGATGATCGCGATGGGCGTCAGCAGCAGCTTGATCCCCAGAAACACCTCGACGGCGTTCTCGTTCCGATAGCCGGCCTGCACCAGCATCGTCTGGATTCGCGACAGCTCCTCGCCCTCACTGGGCTTGGCGAGCCGCGCGAACGGTCGCAGGATCGTCGCGATTCGTGCCAGCGTCCTTTCCCGCTCGGGCGCTCTGCCCCCGTCGAACTCGGGCAGGTCCATCCCGTGGGTCGTGCGTTCCAGCCGGTCGATCACCTCGTCGCGCTTGCTGCCCAGGAACGTGCGCGCCCCGATGGCAATCAACAGCACGCAGACCAGCCCGGCGCCGGCCGCGACGATCAGCTCGGTGCTGATGCCCGCGAACAGATCGCCCATCAGATGGTCACCTTCGTCATGCTCTTCATCCAGAGGAACCCCAGCGACCACATCACCAGCGCGCCGCCCAGGAAGTAGTGACCGACGTCCGTCGTGAACAGCGGCATCACGTAGGGCCGGTTCGCGAACAGCAGGAATACCAGCGTGAAGAACGGCAGCGCGCCCACGATGTAGCTGGACATGCGCCCTTCGGCGGTCAGGCCGGCCAGCTTGCCCTGGAACTTGTAGCGCTGGCGGATCGTGTCGGCGATCTTCTCGATGATCTCGACCAGGTTGCCGCCCGTCTCCTTCTGGACGATGACCGACAGCGCGAAGATCTTCAGGTCTTGATTGGAAGGCGCCCGGCGCGTCATGTCCGCCACCGCGCGCTCGAACGGCAGACCCAGCTCTTGCGCCTCGAACGCGCGCCCGAACTCCAGCGAGACGGGGCTGGGCATCTCGGTCGCCACCATCTTGAACGCGCTCGACAGCGCGTGGCCGGCGCGCAGCGACCGCGCCATCATCTCCAGCGCGTCGGGCAGCTGCTCGGAGAGCTTGCGGCTGCGGCGCGAGCGCATGAACAGCACGAACATGAACGGCAGGCCGCCGAACAGCACCACCAGGATCACCGACAGAGGGCCGCCGTCGCTGAGCAAACCCAGCACCAGCCCCAGGAACGCGCCTGCGCCGCAGTAGGACAGCAGCCGCGCGACGGTGATGTCCAGCTCGGTCTGCTCGAGGATGTTCTCCAGGCGCGCCGTCAACTTGATCGACCGCAAGATCGCGTCG
>JBJMQQ010000006.1:0-9803 GCA_045802645.1 Polyangia bacterium | reverse complement strand
GCCCTTCCAGTGACACGATTGTGATCGCTCTGGGGTTGGCGGCCGGCGTACCCGCGCCCGGCAGCGCCCCCGGCTGCCCGGCGGCCGTCGACGCGGCCGGCGCCGCGGCGCGCGAGCCAGCGCAGGCCGCCCCGGCCAGCATCAACGAGATCGACAACAGAACCGACGACGGACGCGACATGCGCGGCATCAAATCACGCGGCTTGCGGGCGCGCCAGCCGGCGGACTAGCATCCAGTGGCCGGACACAAATGACGAGATTCTGGATGGTTTGTCTGGGCGGCGCCTGTGGCACAGGCGCGCGGTACCTCCTGGGAATGTGGGCGGTGCGCAGCTGGGGGGATCGATTTCCGTTCGGGACGCTGGCCATCAACGCGATCGGTTCGTTCCTGCTGGTCACCATCCTGATCCTCGGCACGCAAGGGCGTGTGCTGTCGCCGAACGCGCGCGTCGTCCTGGGGACGGGTGTCATGGGCGGCTTCACCACCTACTCGACGTTCAACTACGAAGCGCTACGGTTCCTGCAACAGGGCGCCTACGGCGCGGCGGCGGTGTACGTTGGCGCGACGCTGTTCGGCTGTCTCGCGGCGGGCGGACTGGCCGTGCTGCTGACGCGACTGTTCGTGTAACGCGCTCAGCTCTCGGGAAGGAGCACGGCGGCGCCCTTGACCGTCCCGTCGCGCAGCGACGCCAGAGCCAGGTTCGCGTGCGACAAGGGATAGCGGTCGACCTCGGTGCGGATCGGGATCTCCGCCGCCAGGCGCAGCAGCGCGGTCGCGTCCTCGCGCGTGAAGTTCGCGACGCTGGCCAGCCGCCGCTCCCACCAGAGCTCCTCGTACGGGAGCTGTGGGAGCCGATCCAGGTGAATGGCGTTGATGGCGACGGTCGCGCCCCGGTCGACGGCCTGCAGCGCCGCGCGCACGACGTCCCCCGATGGCGCGAACGTGATCGCCGCGTCCAGCGGCTCGGGCGGCCGGTCGCCCAGGCCGCCGGTCCACTCGGCGCCCAGCAGCCGTGCGCGCTCCTGTTCCGCCTTCGACCGGGTCACGACGAACACGCGGCAGCCCCAGTGGCGCGCGACCTGAATGGTGATCAGCGCGGACGCGCCGAAGCCGTAGAGCCCCAGACGCCCGCCGGGCGCGATTCCCGAGCGGGCCAGCGAGCGGTAGCCGATCACCCCGCCGCACAGCAGGGGCGCGGCGGCGACGTCGTCGAATCCGTCGGGGATCGGCAGCGCGAAGTCGGCGCGCGCGGTCAGGTGGGTGGCGTAGCCCCCGTCGACGTCCCAGCCCGTGAAGGTGGCGCGCACGCACAGGTTCTCTCGCCCGCTGCGGCACTTGTCGCAGACGCCGCAGGTGCCCGCCAGCCAGGCGACCCCGGCGCGATCGCCGATCTTCCAGCTACGTACGCCGTCGCCGACGGCGACGATGCGCCCCACTGCCTGGTGGCCGGGCACGATCGGCAGGCGGCGCGCAGCCAGATCGCCTTCAGCCAGCTGGAGATCCGTGCGGCAAACGCCGCAGGCGCCGACCTGGATCAGCACCATTCCCGGGCCAGGCGCCGCCGGCTCGCGCGCGTCCCGCAGCAACGGCTGCCCGGGGTCTCGCAACACCATTGCCGCCGCCATGCCGGTTATCCGCGGGGAAGCATCACGGTGAACGTCGTTCCAGCGGCTTCGTCCGACCAGACCTCGATCGCGCCACCGTGCGCGCACACCAGCTCGCGTGTGATGAAGAGGCCCAGCCCCAGCCCCTGCGAATTGTCGGGCGCGCGCCCGCTGCCCGCCAGCGGCTCGAACAGCTTGGGCAGGCGCTCGGCCGGGATCGTCCCCATGTTGTGGACGGTGACGCGCACGGCGCGGTCGCCGCGCCCGTCGACGGTGACGGCCACGCCGTGCTCAGGCCGGCCGTGACGGACGGCGTTTGCGACCAGGTTCGAGAACACCTGCGACAGGCGGTCCGGATCCCACCGCCCGGCGGTGTCGCCATGACAGGCCAGGCGCAACGACCGGTCGGGGTTCGCCTGATCCAGTTCGTCCATCACTTGCCGCACCACCGCAGCCAGGTCGGTGTCGACGGGGACGACCGCGATCCCGCCGCCCAACCGCACGCGTGTGAAGTCCAGCAGCTGATCGATCATGCGCGTCATCCGGTTCCCGCTGCTCAGGATGCGGGCCAGCGGCTTTTGTAACTTCTCGCTGCTGTCGCGATCCATCGCCAGGCGCGCCGACGTGACGATGGCGGCCAGCGGGTTGCGCAGGTCGTGACCCAGGATCGCCGTGAACGTCTCGTTGAAGTGAACCGTTTGCTGCAGCTCGGCGACCGCCTGGAAGCGCGCCACGGCCGCCGCGACGTGGTTCGCGATCGCCTGAGCCAGGTCCAGCTCCGTCGGCGACAGCCCGCGCGGCCGGTCGTAATAGACCATGAACTTGCCCAGCAGACGGCCGCCCGAGACCAGGGGAATGAAGCCCAGCGCGCCGATGCGTTCCTGCTGGAACAGCGCCCCGTACGCCGCCAGGCTCGGCTCCGCGCCGACGTCCGGCACCAGCACGGGCTGGGGATCGCGGGTGTCGCGCGTCCAGGGACTGTGCCCCTCCACGCGGCGGCGGTACTCGTCGGAAAGGCCGCGCCACGCGCGGAACCGCATCACGCCCTCACCGTCGTAGACCAGCACCGCGGCGCGCTCGGTCTTCAGCGCGGGCAAGATGGCGTCCAGCGCGGCCGCGAAGATCTCGTCGGCGCGCCCGGCGCTGATGACGGAAGCCGCCAGGCGATACAGCAGCTCCGCGCGGGTACGACTCTCGCGCTCTTCTTCCAGAAGGCGCAATCGTTCCAGCGCTTGCCCGCTGTAGCGCCCGACCAGCAACAGAAAGCTGCGCTCGGCGTCGTCCAGCGCGCGCGCTTCTTCGAAGGTCAGCGCCAGCGCGCCCAGCCGGCGCCCCCGCGTCACCAGCGGCAGGCAGACGATCGCGCACGCGGGCACCGCCGCCATCATCTCGGCGGCCTCGGGGTACCGTGAAAGTAGCTCCGCGCGCGTCGAGATCCAGACCATCTCACCGGTCCGGATCGCGTCGACGATCGGCACCGGGGCGGGATCCTGCAACGTGAGCGTTGCGCCCCCGCGCGCCTCGTCGCAGCCGCCCGCCCGGCAAAGCCGCGCCACGTTCTCGGCCTCGCGAAAGATCCACAGGCCGGCGCTCGTGGCGCCCAGCGCCGCGGCCGTCTGGTCGACGACCGCCTGATACACCTGCTCGGCGGTGACCGCCTCCGCGATGGCGGCCGTCACACGCGTCAGCCGCTCGGTCCACTGGGTGCGCCGCTCGCGCGCAGCGTCGGCCCGGTTGAGCTCCGCCAGGCGCTGCCGCAGCGTCTGTTCCTTGCGGCGCAGCTCCCGGACGGAGTCGCGCAGCGCCCTCTCGGCGGGCGTCTCCGTCGCGGTCTCCGCTTCTTCGGGCCCCTGCTCGCCCGTTGCCGGCTCCGGCGTCAACTCAATCTCCAAGGCACCCCCTCGATCGCCACCGCGCGCCACGCTGAGCGGCCCATTTTAAGCGAGAGGCGCGCCGCCGGCTGAAAAAATGGAAGCCCAACGATGACGCACGGTCGAGCTTGGCCAAATTGCGACAGTGGACACATTGGCAGCTGAGTTGAAACAAGGAGGCCACATGACACGCGTTCGAGGGATGTTGGCGGTTGCGTTGTTCGGCTTGATGGCCGCGGGCGCGGCCGGGGTTCGCGCGGAGCAGCTCTCGGGACACGGAGAGCTCAACCAGGCGTCCCAGATCCAGGCCCGCCTCCAGAAGGACGCCGACCTGAAGAACAACCGGATCGACGTTACCGTCGACAACGGCATCGCGACGTTGAAGGGCACCGTCGACACGGATGCGGAAAAGCAGCACGCGGCGCAGCTGGCGATGGTCAAGGGCGTCGTCGGCGTGCAGAACCAGCTCGACGTCGGCAGCGCGGGCGTGAAGCAGACGTTCTCGGACAGCGCGATCACCGCCAAGATCAAAGGAAAGCTGGCCGAGAATCAGGCGTCGTCGTTCACCGACATCTCGGTGACGACCAACAACGGCGTCGTGACGCTGACCGGATCGGTCCCCAGCGAGCAAGCCCGGCAGAAGGTGCTGGACGCCGCCCGCTCCGCCGACGGTGTGATGCGCGTCGAGAACGACCTCACGGTGGCGCCGAAGCACTGAGGTCAGAACGACCCCGGGCCGCGGCCGGCGCCAGCGCGTCGACCGCCGCCTGCAACCGGACGGCGTCGTGCGGGGCGTGCCCCTGCGCGTCGTTGTCGAAATACACGTACACGTCGCTTCCCGCCTCGGTCCACGCGTTGATACGCTGGGCCCAGGCCGCGACCTCCGCGTCGGTGTAGCGGCTGGTGTAAAGCGTCGCCGAGCCGTGGAGGCGCACGTACGCAAAGTCGGCGGTGCGCTCGTAGGAGAGCGGGTATTTGCCGGCCGTGTCCGCGGCCACCAGCGCCACGTCGAGCTCGCGCAGCACTTCCAGCGCGTGGTCCGTCAGCCACGACGCGTGCCGGATCTCGACGGCGTGGCGGAGCGGTCCGCTCGCACCGCCGGCAGCCCGCAGCGCGGCGCGGCCCGTCGTGCGGGCGTCGTGGCGGCGCGCCCACCACTGGGCCGCTTCCAGATCGCGCGGCACCGCCCCGAAGAAGGCCCGGGTGCGCTCCTCATCGAACGGCAGCTGCGGCGGCAGTTGCCACAAGATGGGTCCCAGCGCGGTCCCCAGTCGCAACAGCCCCGACGCGAAGAAGTTTGCCAGCGGCGTCTCGAACTTCCGCAGCTTCAGCATGTGCGTGATGAAGCGGCTGCCCTTGATCGCGAAGACGAAATCGTCGGGGACCGCGGCCCGCCAGGCGGCGCACGCGCTTGGCCGTGTCAGCCCGTAGAACGTTCCGTTCACCTCGACGGTGGGCAGACGCGCCGCCATGTAGGCCAGCTCGAGCCGGTGGACCAGCCCCTTCGGATAGAAGTCGCCCCGCCAGCGCGGGTAGTTCCACCCGCTGGTCCCCACTCGCGTCCGGCCTGCGCGCCGCACCCTCCCAGATCTAAGGTCGCGAGCCCGTCAAGCAAGCAGCGCGCCTGGACCGCCTTCTCATCCGTCTTAGGTTTGTGTCATGGCGGCGCGCGGTTTGTGGAGCGGGGTGTTGTCGTTCGGGCTGGTGAACATTCCGGTCAAGCTGCAGAGCGCGTCACGCGACGAACGGCCGCACTTCCACCTGTTGCACGCGAAGGACGACGCGCCCATTCGTTACGAGCGGATCTGCGAGCGCGAGAAGAAGCCCGTGCCCTGGTCGGAGATCGTGAAGGGGTACGAGGTCAAGAAGGGCGAGCTCGCCGTGCTGACGCCCGAAGACTTCAAGCACGCGGCGCTGAACCGGTCCGAGACGATCGACATCCTGGCCTTCGTCGACGCTGGCGAGATCGACGCCCGCTATTTCGAGACGCCCTATTACCTGGTCCCGGCCAAGGGGGGCGAGCGTGCGTACGCGCTCCTGCGCGAGACGATGCGCAAGTCCGGGAAGGTCGCCGTCGCGCAGATCGTGATGCGGCAGTCGCAGCACCTGGCCGCCGTGACGCCCATCGGCGACGCGCTGGTGTTCACGACGCTCCGGTTCGCTCACGAGGTCGTCGACATGCGCGAGCTGGATTTGCCCGCCGCGAAGTCCCTGAACCCGCATGAGATGGAGCTGGCCGCGAAGCTGGTCGAAGGCTTCGCCGACACGTGGAAGCCAGAGCGGTACCACGACAAGTACACCGAGAACCTGCTGGCCATCATCAAGACGAAGACGCGCAAGGGGGCCGCGCCGCGGCTGGGCGACCTGGCTCCGGCAACGCCCACGGGTGAGATCACCGACCTCATGGAACGCCTGCGGGAGAGCCTGGCGCAGGGGCGCCGCGGCGCTCAAGCGGCGACCAAGGCAGCGCCGGCGCACAAGGCCGCGCCTGCGCGGAAGCGCGGCAAGGCGCGCGGCCACCGGCACGCTGCTTGACCCGTTCGGCACCGCGAGCGCGGGCGGCGGCTACCCAAGCAGAAATCCAGGCCTAATTTTTCGTCATGGCTGCCATCCAGGCCCTGCTGGCCGCAATCAGCAAATCGGCCGGCAAGATCGTGAATGCGATCTTTGGCTGGGCCGTCCGCGCGCTGTTCGGCCAGACGACCGCGAAGGAGCAGACGTTCCTGTCGATCATCGTCGGCGGCGCGGTCGCGTGGCCGATCCTGCTGGTGGGGATCGTCATCCCCAAGATCGCGGCCTTGATGCTGGCGTTCGTGCCGCTGCCCCACTGGGTTCCGTCCTGGATCGTGCGGCTCGTGTGGACGGGGCTGGCGATCATCGTTCCGGTGGCGGTCGGTCTGGCGGTCGCGGCCAAGGCACCGCCGCCGGCCAAGCACGAGTCCGTCGCCAAGCGCATCGCACGGGGCTTCCCGATCACGATCGGCCTGGCTGCCGCCTTCCTGATCATGTTCGTGTCGGTCCCCATCATGCGTCTGGCCGCCATCGTGCGCGGCCGCAAGACGGCCAACATTCCGCTGGTCACCGAGGCGGCCGGGTACCATGAAGTGGCTCGAAAGATCTGCGAGGTGCTCAACCGCCACGGGTTCGACTTCCACCGCGGGACGCCCGGGTGGTGGGTCGCCGCGCCGACACGCATCCTGCTCTGGTTCGGCGGGGACGCGTTCCGCGGCTACGTGCCGGCCAAGCTGGAGTACTTCGTGACGCCGGAGCTCGAGATGTCGATGTACCCCAGCGGGGTCCTGCTGCGCGGCAAGCCGCGCCGGCTCACCTGGGCGCACGGCCTCATCGCGGAGACCATCGTGCACACCGACGGCATCCAGACCGGCACGCCGGATGCGCAGGCGCTGGAGCGCCGCCTGCGCGAGATCTGGCATCGCTATGACCAGGGAGCGAAGACCGCCGCCGAGAGTGCGCGGCTGTCCCGGGTCCTGGATGACGTGACGCGCGAGCTGGGCGAGCTGGACGTCGAATTCGACGACTGGCAGGTCCTCTATCGCCAAATTCTTCAGGTCGGTCGCGCGATTCACGGCGAACGACAGTTGATGGATCAGGAGGCCAGGGAGGGGAACATCATGAACGAGCACAATCCAGTCGGCTCACCGACGCAGATGGGGACGGGAGAGCTGGTCAAACAGATCGGGGCCCAGGCGGAAGTTCTGGTGCACAAGCAGATCGAGCTCGCCAAGGCCGAGCTCAAGCAAGACCTCAAAGCCGAGGCGACGGCCTTCGGCGGCCTGGGCGTGTCGGCGGTGCTGGGCATCATCAGCCTGACGCTGCTGCTGGTCACAGGGGCGCTGGCGTTGTCGCTGGTGTTGCCGGCCTGGGCCGCGGGGTTGATCGTCACCGGCATCATGCTGGCCGTCACGCTGATGGTGGCGCTGATCAGCTGGAAGAAGCGCGTGTCGACGCCGCTGTCACGAACGCGCAAGACGCTGAGCGATGACGTGCGCTGGGCGAAGGAGCGGCTGACGTGAGCGCCAACGGTGACGCGGACCCGTCGGAGCTGCAGAAGGAGGTCGTCACGGCCCGGAACGATCTCGATCGGTTGGTCGGTGAGCTCGATCGGCGGCGGCACGCGTTCTTCGATGTCCGCGCGCAGATCCGCCGGAACCCGGTGCCGTTCCTGCTGGGCGGTCTGGCGCTGCTGACGGCGGTGGGGGGCACCGTCGCGCTCATCGTGATGCGCCGCCGCCGACACAACGCCTGGCCGCAGCGCGTTCAGCGGTTCCGGCACGCGATCGCGGAAGCGGCGCGGCATCCGGACCGCTCGCACGATCAGCCCAGCGCGACGAGGAAGATCGGTACGGCGGGCGGGACGGCGATTGCCTCGGCGCTGGCCAAAGCGGCGACGCAGCGTCTTCTCCATAGGGCAACGGCTCACTAGATTCCCGCGGGTGCGGGCTGGAGCACTCGGCATCATCCTGACTGTCGCGGCGGTGTTGGCGCCGGCGGGCGCGCAGGCGCAGAACCTGTCCTTCCCGCCGATCACGAACCGTAACTTCAACATCGACCTCTTCGAACAACCGGCCATCGGATCGCCCCGGCTGATCTCGATGGCCGGCGCGATCAATGCGGTCTCGGAGGGCGCGGCTGGCCTTTACACGAACCCCGCGTCGGCAGCGATCCGCCCCGAGACGCACATCGACAAGTTCGCCTGGAACGTCTACCTGAACTCGTACATCCCGGTCGACGGCCAGGACATGAACAACAACGGGCAAGCCGTCACGACGGTGCGGCGATCTTTGCTGGGCGCCGCGGGCCTGTTGTTTCAGTACGGCAACTGGGGCGTCAGCCTGGACGGCGGTTACACGGCGCACGAGATTTCGCCGGAGGCGGGCGGCGGCCTGGGCGTCCGCTCGCTCATTGCCCACCTCACCGTCGCCCGCACCTTCCTGGATCAGGCCCTGTCCGTCGGTGTCGGGATTCGCGGCGGCGGTCTCAACGTGTACACGTTGATGGGGTCGAACCAGCTGTTCACGCGCGCGGGCGGCTCCGGCGAGGCGGGGGCCGTCTGGATGCCGAAGGACAAGTCGTACCGGTTCGGCGCCAGCGGCGCGTTGCCGATCTACACCGGCGCCATTCAGTACAACTGCCCTCCGAACAACGATCCCTACAACTGCTTCGGGTACATCCTACCCTCCGACGCCATCGTCCCGTGGGACGCGACCGTCAGCGCCGCCTACCGATTCGCGAAGACGCCCTGGAATCACCGCGCAGAGGGAGACTACCGGGACGAGCGGTCCCTGACCGTCGCCCTGGACCTGACGCTGGTGGGCGCCGTCGAGAACGGGTACGGGATGGAAGCGTTCGCGGCCCAGCAGCTTCAGATGTCGGGGCGCGACGTCAGCCCCACGCCGCGTCTCGGCCTGGAATCCGAGGTGATCCGGGGGTGGCTGCGGTTGCGCGCCGGCACGTATCTGGAACCCTCACGGTTCATGGAGACCAGCGCGCGGTGGCACGCGACCGGCGGCTTCGAGGTGCGCGTCTTCGCGTTCCACCTGGGCGGGCACGAGCGGAGGGTCTCGATCTCGGGCGCGGCCGACGTCGCCTCCGAGTACAAGAACCTCGGGTTCTCGATCGGCTTTTGGAACTGAAAAGCCCGCGAAATGCGGCGCCCCCCTGATGTGTGGCGCCGATCATGCACATGTTGAGGACTGGAGGAATCTCATGGACGCAATCAAGATGCTGAAGAAGCAGCACCGGGAAGTGGAGGCGCTGTTCAAGGAGCTGCAGAAGGCAAAGTCTGCGGGACCGCGCCGGAAGATGTTCGAGAAGGTGGCCGATGCGCTCGCCGTTCACGCGACCATCGAGGAACGGCACTTCTATCCGGCCGCCAAGAAGAAGCAGACGCAGTCCATGCTGCTGGAGGCGGCCGAGGAGCATCTGGCGGTCAAGCGCGTCATCGCCGACCTGCTGGAGATGGACGCCAGCGATCCCGTCTTCATGGCCAAGGTGACCGTCCTCAAGGAGGAGGTCCAGCACCACGTCGAGGAAGAGGAAGGCGAGCTCTTCCCCAAGGTCCAGAAGATGATGGACGACGACGAGCTGGAAGCGCTGGCGGCGTCGATGCAGGAGACGGCCGAAGAGCTGCAGACCGAGGGGGAGCCGCGGATGTCGGTCCCTTCGGAGACGAGTGAAGCAGCGCACATCTGAGTCGCACCCACGGAATTGTCGAAGCACGCGGCGGTGGGCCAGGGCGCCCGCCGCCGCGTTTTCATTTGGGCCTGGCGGGCCGGCGTTACCAGTCGCGGCACCCTGGCGTTACCG
>JBJMQQ010000063.1:0-39853 GCA_045802645.1 Polyangia bacterium | reverse complement strand
GTGCGTCAGCAGGAAGGCGGGCGCTGATGGGTCCGGCGGACGGAGCATGGAACCACGCCGCGTCCGCTCGGCGCGGGCCCGTACCGCGGGGGCCTGGGGCGTGACGGCGGCGACCGGTCCTGCCGGTAGCTCCTCGGCGCTGTCAGCCGAGACCGCCGGTGCTTTGGCGTTCGTGAGCAGGATCCGCTCGCAGCAGTCCTGTTGCTCCAGCGCCGGCTGCCGAGGCCCCTCGGTCGCTGGCACGCCGCCGGCAACGGTCGGGCAGCAGGTCTCCGGGACCAGCAGCCCCGACATCGTGCAGCGGAGGGCCGAAAAGCCGGACGCCGAAACGGCCAATAGGGCCAGCGGCGCCAGAAGAACGGCGCACAGCCAGCGGTGGCGTCGGGCGGCCCGCATGGCTCTAGCGTGCAGGCCAACCCGGCCCCCGTCAAGTCAGGCCCCGATCAGCACCTGATCATCGACCGTGGGTGCGGCCGCCGCCGCGCGCGTCGTGCAGCCCACCTTGCGGGTCGCGCGGCGCCTCGTCGCGCTTCTGCTTGTCGGCCATCTTGGCGCTCATCTTGTCGCCCATCTTCGGCAGCACCTTGGCCACGGTGGTGTTGATCTTGGACATGCCGCCGACCTTCACGTCGCGCGAATGGTGGGTGGCGGCCTTCAGGATCGCCTCGGCCACCTCGCCCGGGTCGATCGGATCGATCGGCAGCTTCGGCTCTTTGGCCATGTAGTTGCGGGCATGCTCGGGGTAGGGCGTGTCGACGGCGGTCGGCTGAATCAGCGTGATCGCCACCGGCGCCTGGTCCACCTCCTCGACCTCCACCCGGAGCGCGTCGGTGAACCCCTTCACGGCGTGCTTGGACGCCGAGTACATCCCCTGCAGGGGCATCACGGCGTCGGAGACCTCGCTGCCCAGGTTGATGATCGCGCCGCCGTTCGCGCGCAGGTGCTTGAGCGCGACCAGCGAGCCGTGCACGACGCCCCAGAAATTGGTGTCGAACAGCCGCCGGCTGTCCTCGTCGCTGACCTCGTCGAGGCGCCCGTAGATCGCGACGCCCGCGTTGTTCACCCACGTGTCGATTCGCCCGAACCGTTCGATGGCGGCCAGCGCGATCTGCTCGACGTCGCCGCGCTTGCCGACGTCCGCGTCGACCGCCATCGCCTCGGCGCCGTTCTGCGATAGACGCGCCGCGACCTCGTCCAGAGTCTCGCCGCTGCGCGCCGCAAGGACCAACTTCGCCCCCTGTTCGGCGGCGGCTTCCGCCGTCGCCAACCCGATTCCACTCGAGGCCCCGGTGATGACGATGACTTGCTCACCCACGGGCTTTAGAGAAATGGCCATGATCCCCTCCGGCTCGTCCATTGACGTCCATGCTTCGTCTTGGCTTGCACCATTCATGCTAGCCACGCACCCGACGGACAGGTATCCACGGCGCACGGCTCAGTCTAAAATGAACGCGTGCCGGGGCTGTCCGATCTGCCTGTGCTCGCTGTCATCGCCATCATCGTCGTCGGAGCGTTGGCCATCCTGGCCTCCGAACGTCACATCGGGTGGCTGCAGGTCGTCACGAAGCCGGTCGCGACGGCGCTGCTGTTCCTGATCGTCGGGTGGCCGGAGTCGCGCCTGACCGCCTGGATAGACGCGGGCATCGCGCTGTCGATCGTCGGCGATATCGCGCTTCTGAGTGGCAGCGACGGCGCATTCCTGGTGGGTCTGGGGGCGTTCCTGCTGGCCCATCTCGCGTACGTGATCGGGTTTGTCGGCGTCGCCCGCTGGTCTCCCTCGGTCGCGGTCGTCGCCGTGCTGACGGGGACGCTCACGGTGATGGTGCTGCGCGCGATCTGGGCCAAGACGACAGGCAAGCACGCCGCGGTGATCGCCTACGGCGCCGCGATCACCGCGATGGTGACGGCGGCGTTCGCGACGGTGCCGGGGGGGCTGCCGAACGGGGCCTACGCGGCCGCCGGCTCCCTGCTGTTTTACGCCTCGGACAGCAGCCTGGCGCTGAACCGGTTTCGCCGCCGCATCCCGCACGCGCCCTTCCTGACGCTGGGCCTCTACTGGCTGGGACAGATCGGGATCGCGCTGGCCACGCGCTGAATCAGCCGGGACGGACGGCGCCCGGCACGACCCAGCGGATCACGGTCTCGCAGGTCCGAAAAAAGCCGACCCGATCCAGCAGCGGGTTCATCCATCCGACGGTGATGCAGTAGGCCTTGTCCTGGGGCGAGGCGTGATGGATGGCGTGGTGCTCGGGGGACAGGATGAGCCCGGCTCGCTGGAGCGCCCGCACCCAGGCCGCCGGCCGATCAGCGTGCGCCCACTTGTGGAACTGGTTCGTGCAGAAGACGAACCACGACGTGAACGTCACGACCGTGCAGGCGAACAAGAACCAGCCCGGTGACCGCGGCGTCACCACCAGCAGCAGCGCCAGGATCGGCGTCACGACGATGCAGTTGTTGCCGTTCGTCTCGATGAAGTCGTGTCGGGTGATGTCTTTGGGGTCGACGTGGTGGTACCGAAACGGCGTGACGAAGTTGGGCCCGAAAATCGGGGTCTGCGCGTCGCCGATGGTGTCGCCGGCCCAGTGCACGAATCCCGAGATGAAGTCGGCCACCAGGTAGCCGGTCAGCGCCGCCGTCGCCAGCCCCCACATGTTGTGGTTGTCCCAGAACACGTGCCCGATGCGGGACGCGAGCAGAGCTAGGGCCAGGAACACGAACCCGATGCTGGAGATTTCGAGCGCGCGATGACCCGCCCCGTAGCTCGGGGTTGGCGCGGAGGAACCCATGGGTCCCTCTAGTTTACAGGAAACCGTTCATCCGCCCAACTGCCTAATGAACACTTGAGCAGTGTCGGGCGGCAACCCGTGCTTGAACAGCACGAATTCGCCCTTTTGCGCCAGGACGCCGTAGTGGCGCGTCCGCAGCGCGTTCAGCAGGTTGTTGCGGTCGTCGCCCCCGGCCGGCAGCCGCGCCAGGACGTAGTCCGCCTCGTTGAAGGCGACGCGGAGCGAGTACGCGTTCTTCCGGCTGGAGATGTGGGCGACGACGCTCTCTGACGCGGCGACCGACGCATCCTGCGGGATCTTCGCGATCAGCGAATAGAGGTCGTCGTGGCGGGTCCGATCGGCCTGCGTGACGCCGACCCGGAACGGCGAGAAGCCGCCCCACGCCGTGTGCCGCTGCAGGACGACGCCGAACTGGTAGGACGTGATGAGCACGCCGGCCGTCATCACGACCAGCCAGGCGCGGCGGCTGCGGGTCGCGCCCGGCAAGCCCGCCGCCTCGTTGCGCCTGATCCAGGCCAGGTTGGCCACGATCGCGATGAACAGGAACGACGTCCAGTAGGCCGTGTACTGGAACGAGATCTGGATGAGCGGCGGGTAGTGCGTCGCCAGCATCGTGAAGATGAAGCCGGGCACGACACACAGAAGTGCGATGGGCCGCCGCCACGGGAAGAACGCCAGCGGCGCGACGATCTCCAGCACGTAGACCAGCTTGTCGCGTTCCAGCAGGTTCGTCATCGTGAAGGCGGGGTTCGCGAACACCGTCTTCAGAACGCCCCCGAACCCCGTGTCGCCCTCGGGCAGCAGCCCTTCGTACTGGTTGATGTAGGCCGGATACCCGTTCAGGAAGTGGGGCATCAGGATCAGCTTCACGACGACGAAGTAGACGGCGCTGATCGCCGCCACCAGCAGACCGGCGCGCGGCCGCTCGCCCGTGAGCACCAGGTAGAGGCCGACGACCATCAGCAGGGCCGACATGTCCTCGCGGTTGGCCAGCGTCAGGATGACCGCGATCGTGGCCATCACGTTGCGCCGCGATTCCAGCGCCCACAGGCACCACCACAGGAAGAAGGGGGCGAACGGCAGGTAGTGGAAGTCGTAGAGGTTCGATCCCTGCAGCGGCGCGTACATCAGCAGCAGGATCGACAGCAGGCACGCCGTCCAGTCGCCCACGTGCCGGCGCGCGAAGGCGTAAAGGGGCAGGGCGGCGCCGCCGACCACCGCCGCCTGGTACACCAGCAGCGTCTGCGGCCGGGGCGCCAGCCGGTAGAAGATGCCCATCAAGTACGAGATGTACGTTTCGTGAAAGCCCAGGTGCGTCGACTCGGGCCCGCCGATGATCGACGTCTTGAAGAGCGGCCGGTTGAAGTGGGCGGCGTTCCAGACCAGGTTGTTTTCGATCCCCAGGTCCCAGCCCATCGTCTCGAGCCGGAAGTGGTGCTGCAGCGTGATGACGGAGAAGTAGATCGTGTAGCCGACCCAGCCGAGGACGACGATCGTGAACGGCAGCCAGCGCACCGTGCTCAGGCGCGCCAGCGCCCGCGACACCGGCAGCACCAGCCGCGTGCGCAGCGACGCCGGCAGGATCGGCCCGGCCTCGAACGAAACGCGCAGCAGTCCCTGCAGCCCCAGCAGGAAGACCGAGACCAGTCCCAGGAACGTCAGCTCGCGCCCCTGGTACCAGAGCTCCCAGTTGAAGAAGAGCGGCAGGAAACCGATCAGCGACAGCGGCGCCAGGCGGCGCGCGACGCGTTCGACGGCCGCCAGACCGCCCAGCCGCTTCCAGATGATGCCGATGAGGCCGATCAGCGGCAGCAGCAGCGCGCCCGCCGCGATGTCGCCGATGACGAACTTGCGGGCGCGCGGCGGCAGCGCGTTGTTCATGACGTACGGCAGCAGCCGGTCCTGGACGCGGACGAACCAGCCGGCCAGCCCCAGCGACGCGCCTTCGGCGGTCAGCAAGCCCAGCGCGCGGATCGCGCGCGTCAGGGGCGGCAAGGAAGGCGGCGGCAACGACGGTGGCGCGATTTGCGGCGGAGGGCCTGCGTCCGCCTCGACGACCACGCTGGGCGGGTCCGCGTTTTGCCCCTGTGACGGATCGGCCGGGGGCGCGCCAAACGGGTCGAAGGTCGGAACCGACATTTCGGCCGCGCAGTGTAGCCGAGAATCTGATCTAAGATGACCCCCTCGCTTATGGAACCGGCCGTGCCTCGCTTGACCGTGGTGGTGCCTTGTTATAACGAGGCCCAACGTCTGGATGCCGGCCCGTTGCTGGACTTTGCCGCCGAGGGGGCCGGCGCCAACATCCTCTTCGTCAATGACGGGTCGACGGACGACACGGCGGGCCGGCTTGCGGAGATCGCGGCCGCCCGTCCCGACCGGGTCCGCGTCCTGTCGCTGGAGCCCAACGGCGGTAAGGCCGAGGCGGTCCGGCGGGGCATGCGGGATGCCCTGGATGCGGGGGCGGTCACGGTCGGCTACTTGGACGCCGACCTGTCGACGCCCCCGCGGGAGTTGAAGCGGATCGCGGTCGCGCTGGACCGCCCCGGCGTCGAAGTGGCGATGGGCTCCCGGGTCGCGCTGCTGGGCACGGACATCGAGCGGAGCGCCGTGCGCCACTACCTGGGGCGCGTGTTCGCCAGCCTGGCGTCGCTGATTCTGCGGGCGCGCATCTACGACACCCAGTGCGGGGCCAAGCTGTTTCGCGCGACGCCGGCGCTGGCGGCGGCCCTGTCGCAGCCGTTCATCTCGCGCTGGGCCTTCGACATCGAGCTTTTGGGGCGGATGCTGGCGGGCGGCGGCGACGCCGGGCCCGTCCCGCTGAGCGCGATCGTCGAGGTGCCTCTCGACACCTGGCACGACATCAAGGGCTCGAAGCTGACCCCGGTGGCGATGGGGCGGACGCTGCTGGAGCTGGGGCGCATCGGCGTGGACCTGTCCGCCCGCCGGCGCGCCGCCGCGAGGTGACCGATGCGCGCGTGGTTCAGGGCCACCTACCTGCGCCTCGATAACCGCAGCCTGGCGCTGGGGCGGATCGTCCTCGGCGTCGTGCTGATGGTGGACCTGCTGCGGCGCGTGCCGCTGATTCGCGACTTCTACAGCAACCTGGGGTTGCTGCCCAACCACACCGTCCTGTGGCGCCCCGCGGCGCCGCGGATGTTCTCGTTCTTGTACATGGCGTCCCTGCCCGAGGAGTCGGCGCTCTGGTTCGTCGTCGCCTTCGTCTGCTTCCTGTGCTTCACCGTCGGGTATCGGACGCGCCTTTTCCAGGTGCTGTCCTTCGCGCTGACGACCAGCCTGCACGAGCGGACCATCTACGCCGAGAACTGGGGGACGGTGGTCGTCGCCGAGCTGCTGGTCTGGACGTTGTTCCTGCCGCTCGGCCGCCGGTTCTCCGTCGACGCGCTGCGCGCCAGCCTCCGGGCCCGACCTGAGGAAACCCCCGAGGAGCTGGCCGCCGGGCCGCCGCCGCCCGACGTCCGTGAGACCACGTCGCTGGCGGCGCTGGGGCTGTTGCTGCAGATCGGCGTCATCTACGGCTTCAACTACGCGTACAAGTCGGGCCCGACCTGGCACGACGGGTCGGCCGTCCACTACGTGCTGTGGCAGGACCGGATTGTCACCTGGTTGGGGCTGCAGGTCCGGTTGCACGCGCCGCTGGCGGTGACGCGCTTCCTGACGCGCGCGACGCTGGTCATCGAGGCCGCGACGCCCGTGCTGGTTCTGACGCCGCTCTTCTGGCGGTGGACGCGGTTCTCCGCGGCGCTGCTGGTGACGGGGCTCCACGTCGGGATCGCGCTCCTCGCCAACCTGGGCATCTTCTCGCCCGCGATGATGGCGCTGGTGCCGTTCCTGCTGACCGACGCGCAGTGGGCGCTGTTCGCCCGTCTGGTGCCGCGCAAGGGGCGGGCCCGCACGGTCATCTACGACGCCGACTGCGGCGTGTGCTGGGCGGTGGTCCGGGTGCTGGCGCGGATGGACGTCCACCGGCGTCTCACGTGGGTCGCCAGCGCGCGTGCCGCGCTGCCGGCCGGCGTCGACCCCGGGCTGCTCGAACGGACGATCCTGGTGTTCGATCCGGTCGGCGACCGTCGCTGGACGCGGGCCGACGGGTTCGCGCAGATCTTCGCGGCGCTGCCTCTGGGACGGCTCTGGTCATGGCCGATGCGCCTGCCCGGGCTCCGGGGCCTGGCGAACCGGGGCTACGACGCCTTCGCGCGCAACCGGACGGCGATCTCGTCGTGGTTCGGGCTGGCGGCGTGCGGGGTGCCGCCGGCCGGTTCGCGCGCGCCCGCATCAAGAACGCTGGCAGCCCCGACCACCCCGCTGCGCGATTGGTTCGCCGCGCACGCGCCCGTCGCCCGAGAGCTCGCGGTGGCGCTGGTGTTCGTCGTGTTCGGCGCCGAGGTGCTGGCGACGAATCCGATCCTGATTCCGAAGCCGTTGCAGGTCCGTCACCGTCCCGATTGGATGGTGGCGGCCACGATGTACCCGAACCTGCGGCAAAACTGGGGGCTGTTCGCGCCGGACGCGCCGCTCGACGAGCAGACGGTCGTGTTCGACGCCGTCACGCGCGAGGGGCGGCACGTCGACCCATTCAACGAGGCATTCGGGCGGGTCGCGGCGGTGCCCACCGACGACGTCCCGGTGCGCCTCGGGTACTCGTCCCTCGTCTTCGACTACGCGCTGAAGATCCCGGACACGGGCGTCTACCACCAGGCGTTGCTCGAATGGATGCTCCGCTACCCCGAGCGGACGGGGCGCCCCGGCGACGAGATCGTCGGGTTCCGCGGCTACGTCGTCCAGCACGGCAGCCCGCCGCCGGGACAATCGACACCGACCGCACCGACAAAACGCCCGTTCCTTCACTGGCCATGAAGCTCAGAGACCTTCGCCGCAAGTTCGCCGAGTCGTACCTGACCATGGACGCGCGCAGCGCGGGGCTGGGGCGGATCGTCGTGGCGATCGTGCTGCTGATCGATCTGTTCCGGCGCGTGCCGGTCCTGCAGCTTTTCTACACGAACGAGGGGCTGCTGCCGAACCACACGCTGCTCTGGCGGCCGCCGACGCAGTGGATGTTTTCCTTCTTCTTCATGGCGTCGCGCACCGAGGAGGCGGCGCTGGGTTTCGTCATCTGCGGCCTGGTCTATCTGGCGCTGCTGGTCGGCTGGCGAACGCGTCTCATGCGCTTGCTGGCGCTGGTCTGTGTGCTGAGCCTGCACGGACGCGTGACGCTGGTCGAAAACGGCGGCGACTGGACGCTGGGCGAGCTGATGCTGTGGTCGTCGTTTCTGCCGCTCGGCCGCCGGTTCTCGATCGATGCGCTGCGGGCCAGCTTGCGGCGCCGGCGCGAGACGACGGCCGCCCACCTGGCCGGACCGTTTCCGGGCCCGGTGGATCCGCCGCCCGGTGGCGACCCCAACCGCATCGTGTCGCTGGCGGCGTTCACGATCTTGCTGCAGCTCGCGAACGCGTACTTCTTCAACGCGGTCCACAAAGGCGGCCCGACCTGGCTGCACGGCTCCGCCGTCCACTACGTCCTTTACCAGAACCGGATGGTCACCTGGTTCGGCGTCTGGATGCGCCCGCACATGACCCCGGCTCTGTCGCGCGTGATGTCGTACGCGGCGCTGGCGACGGAGGGCTCGCTGCCCTGGCTGATCCTGTCGCCGTGGAAGCGGGTCTGGACGCGCCGGATCGCCGTCCTGGCGGTGATTGGCCTGCATACGGGGTTCCAGATGTTCATCAACCTGGGGATCTTCTCGTGGGCGATGATGGGGTACACACCGTTCCTGCTGACGTCCGCGGAATGGGAGCTGTTCGGGCGGCTGGCGCGGCGCAGTCAGCGGCGGGTGACGGCGGTTTTCGACGCCGATTGCGGCGTCTGCTTTCAGATCGCGCGCGTGCTGGCGCGGATGGATCTGTTCCAGCGGATCCGCTGGCTTTCCAGCGCCGACCTGCCCGCGGACCTGGACCTGTCGCCCGAGCTGCTGGCGCGCACGATGGTGGCCGTGGACGAGGCCACCGGGCGCCGGGCGACGCGTGCGGACGGCATGGCGCTGGTGCTGCGTGCGCTGCCGCTGGGGTTGCTCTGGTCGGCGCCGCTGCGCGTGCCCGGCCTGCGGCAGCTGGCCAACGTCGTCTACGACGCCTTCTCGCGGCGCCGGCGCACGATCTCGGTCTGGCTGGGGCTGGCCGCCTGCACGATCCCGACCCGGCGGGCGCCGGCCGTGGCACCCGCGGACGGCGTCGCCGCCGCGCCGCTGCCCGAAGAGGGGGCGGACGCGCCCGTATACGTCCCCGAGATCTCGGCCGAGTCCCGCACGCCGGCGCGCGCCTGGCTGGGCCGCGCCGCCTGGATCCTGCGCGAAGGGACCGTGCTGGCGATGCTGATCGTGCTCGTCAACGAGACGCTGTTCATCAACCAGGCCGTCCCGAAGCCGCTCCGCCTGGACGAGCCTGGGTGGGTGAAGCGGCTGGTCGCCTACCCGCGGCTGATCCAGGCCTGGTCCATGTTCGCGTCCGACGCGCCGATGTCGGACATGTCGATGGTCGTCGACGCGACCACGGCCGACGGCCGGCACGTGGACCCCTACAGCGAGACCTCCGGTCGCTATGCGAACCCGGGGCTGTCCGGTATCCCGCCGCGCCTGGACAACGATTCGTTCTTCTTCAACTACTCCCAGCGCCTGCCCGAACAGGGGGTCTTCAACCAGGCCTTCATCGAGTGGATCCTGCGGTATCCGGAGCGGACCGGACACGTTCAGGACCGCATCGTGCGTTTCGACGCTTACACCGTCGAGCAGGACAGCCCGCCGCCCGGCGAGACGACCCCCCGCAACGTCCGCACGCACAAGTTCTTGTCATATCCGTAACGCGACGACGGACGATCAGACAGGCGCGCTAACCTCTCGACTATCGGGGCGCGGCCATCTAAAAATGACGTAGTCATGGCCAACAGCTTCGGTAGTCGGGGAACCCTCGAGGTCGGCAAGCGAAAGTTCGAAGTTCACCGGCTCGCGGCCGTGGAGAAGCTGGGGCTGAACCCGGGGCGGCTGCCCTTCTCGCTGCGGCTGTTGCTCGAGAACCTGCTGCGCCACGAAGATGGCAAGACCGTCAAAGAGGCCGACATCCGCGCCCTGGCGGCCTGGGACCCGCAGGCCGAGCCCAGCTACGAGATCGCCTTCATGCCCGCCCGCGTCCTGCTGCAGGACTTCACCGGCGTCCCGGCGGTCGTCGATCTGGCGGCCATGCGGGCCGCCGTCGGCAAGCTGGGGGGCGACCCGAAGCGCATCAACCCGCTGCTCCCCGCGGAGCTGGTCATCGACCACTCGGTGCAGGTGGACGAGTGGGGCACGCCCGAGGCGCTGTCGCTGAACGCGCAGATTGAATTTTCGCGCAACAAAGAGCGCTACGCCTTCCTGCGCTGGGGGCAGTCTGCGTTCCGCAACTTCGCCGTCGTGCCGCCGGACACGGGCATCGTCCACCAGGTGAACCTCGAGTACCTGGCCCGCGTCGTGTTCACCGCCGAAACGGCCGACGCGCCCGCGCGCGCCTACCCCGACACGCTGGTCGGCACCGACTCGCACACGACCATGGTCAACGGCCTGGGCGTGCTGGGCTGGGGCGTCGGCGGCATCGAGGCCGAGGCGGCCATGCTGGGCCAGCCGCTGTCGATGCTGATCCCGCAGGTCGTCGGGTTCCGCCTGCACGGCAAGCTGCGCGAGGGATCGACCGCCACCGACCTGGTCCTGACGGTGACCCAGATCCTGCGCAAGGCCGGCGTCGTCGGTAAGCTGGTCGAGTTCTTCGGCCCCGGCGTCGCGGCGCTGCCGGTCGCCGACCGCGCGACGATCGCCAACATGGCGCCCGAGTACGGGGCGACCTGCGGCATCTTCCCCATCGACGACGAGACGCTGCGCTACCTGCGATTCTCGGGGCGCGCACCCGCCCAGGTGGAGCTGGTCGAGGCCTACGCACGCGAGCAGGGGCTGTTCCAGACCCCGCACACGAAAGAGGCGGTCTACACGACGGTGCTGGACCTGGACCTCGCGTCCGTCGAGCCCAGCGTGGCCGGCCCCAAGCGCCCGCAGGACCGCGTCAGCCTGTTCAAGACCAAGCAGTCGTTCGAAGAGGCGCTGCCCTCGCTGGTGAAGCCGAAGAAGAAGGGGGCGGTCGCCGCGGCCACGACCAGCAGCCAGTCGACGACCGCCGTCGGCTTCGCCCCCAGCGCCCCCGCCGCGCCCGAGGTCAAGAACGGCTCGGTGGTCATCGCGGCCATCACCAGCTGCACGAACACCTCGAACCCATCGGTGATGGTGGCGGCCGGCCTCGTGGCCAGGAAGGCCGTCGACAAGGGCCTCTCCACCAAGCCGTGGGTGAAGACGTCACTGGCGCCCGGCTCGAAGGTCGTCACGGAGTACCTGGCCGAGGCAGGCCTGACGCCGTACCTCGACAAGCTGGGCTTCAACACCGTCGGCTACGGCTGCACGACGTGTATCGGCAACTCGGGGCCGCTGCCCCAGCCGATCTCGGACGCGATCGACGCGGCCGATCTGGTGGTGGCCAGCGTGCTTTCCGGCAACCGCAACTTCGAGGGGCGCATCAACCCCGACGTGCGCGCGAACTACTTGATGTCGCCGCCGCTGGTGGTCGCGTACGCGCTGGCCGGGCGGATCGACATCGACCTGGAAAAGGAACCGGTCGGGCAGGGCAAGGACGGCCAGCCGGTGTACCTGAAGGACATCTGGCCGACCAATCAAGAGATCACCGACACCGTCGGCCGCGCGGTGCAGCCGTCGATGTTCCAGAAGTCGTACGGCGTCGTCTTCGAGGGTGACGAGCGCTGGCGCAAGCTGGACGTGCCGCTCGGCGACACGTACGCGTTCGACGCGTCCTCGACGTACATCAAGCACCCGCCCTACTTCGAAGGCATGCCGCGCACCGCGCCGCCGGTCAGCGAGCTGCAAGGCGCGCGCGTGCTGGCGGTGCTGGGCGACAGCGTCACGACCGACCACATCTCGCCGGCCGGCAGCATCAAGAAGGACGGGCCGGCGGGTCAGTACCTAGTCGCCCACGGCGTCGATCCCAAGGACTTCAACAGCTACGGCGCCCGCCGCGGCAATCACGAGGTGATGGTTCGCGGGACGTTCGCGAACGTCCGCCTCAAGAACCTGCTGGCGCCAGGCACCGAGGGGGGCGTGACGCGCCACCTGCCGGACGGCGCCGTCATGTCGATCTTCGAGGCCAGCGAGAAGTACGCGGCCGAGAAGGTGCCGCTGCTGATCCTGGCGGGCAAAGAGTACGGGTCAGGCTCCTCGCGCGACTGGGCCGCCAAGGGGCCGCGGCTGCTGGGCGTCCGGTTCGTCATCGCCGAGAGCTACGAGCGCATCCACCGCAGCAACCTGGTCGGGATGGGGATCGTCCCCTTGCAGTTCCGCGCGGGCGAGTCGGTCACGG
Source organism: Polyangia bacterium (assembly GCA_045802645.1). Classification (GTDB taxonomy): domain Bacteria; phylum Myxococcota_A; class Polyangia; order Fen-1088; family Fen-1088; genus JADGRB01. The sequence continues at coordinate 27,611 of JBJMQQ010000063.1, read as the reverse complement.
CGCTGGGCCTCACCGGCGAAGAGGTGTTCGAGACCGTCGGGCTGCCGGCGCTGCTGACCTCGGGCTTTGCGAGCGGCCGGGAGCTGACGGTCCGGGCCAAGGCCGCCGACGGCTCGGTCAAAGAGATCCGCACGTTGGTGCGCATCGATACGCCTCAGGAGATCAGCTACTACCAGCACGGCGGGATCCTGCACTACGTGCTTCGCCAGCTGGCCGGCGCCGCCTAGTGGTTCGCCGCCGCTTGCGCGCCCGGCCCGCAGGGGGCAGGCTCCGCGCCACATGATCGAGGTGGTGCCCGGCAGCTCGCTGTTTCCGGCGCGGCTGCAGAGGAAGCTGGCGGCCATCCGCCGCACGAATCCGGGCGTCCGGGTCCTGACCGGCAACTACCTGCACTTCGTCGACGTCGACGGCTCGCTGTCGGCCGAGGAGTCGCGGGTGCTGGGCGAGCTCTTGCGCTACGGACCGACGCCCAGCACCAGCGGCGGGAAGGTGACGGTCGCGTCGGGGCGCAACCTGATCGTCGTGCCGCGCCTGGGGACCATCTCCCCCTGGTCGTCGAAGGCCACCGACATCGCGCACGTCTGCGGCCTCGACCGCGTGCGCCGCATCGAGCGCGGCATCACCTACGTGGTGGTCGGCGAGATCGCCGACGAGGCCGGGATCGTGCGCGCGCTGGCCGATCGCATGACGGAGGCGCTACTCGACCGCGTGGGTGACGGCGCGAAGCTGTTCCAGCAGGCGCCGCCCCGACCGCTGTCGCGCATCCCGCTGGGCGCGGACGGCGCGGCGGCCCTGACCCAGGCCAATCAATCGCTGGGGCTGGCACTGTCGCCCGACGAGATCGCTTATCTGGTCGACGCCTATCGGACGATGGGGCGCGACCCCACCGATGTCGAGCTCATGATGTTCGCGCAGGCGAACAGCGAGCACTGCCGCCACAAGATCTTCAACGCCGACTTCGTCGTCGATGGGGTCAAGCAGGAACGGTCCCTGTTCCAGATGATCCGGCGCACGACGGAGGCCAGTCCGGCCGGCGTGCTGTCCGCCTACCGCGACAACGCGGCGGTCATCGAAGGGCCCGTGGCGGCGCGGTTCGCGCCCGATCCGGCGACGGGGGTCTACGGCGCGCATCGTGAGGCGGTGAACCTTCTGATGAAGGTCGAGACCCACAACCACCCGACGGCCATCTCGCCGTTCCCGGGGGCGGCCACCGGGTCCGGCGGCGAGATCCGCGACGAGGGGGCCACCGGGCGGGGCGCGCGTCCCAAGGCGGGGCTGGTCGGGTTCTCGGTGTCGAACCTGCGCCTGCCGGGCGCGGTCCGCCCGTGGGAGCGGCCGCTGTCCAAGCCCGATCGCATCGCCAGTGCGCTGGACATCATGATCGAGGGGCCGCTGGGCGGCGCCGCCTTCAACAACGAGTTCGGGCGCCCGGCGCTGTGCGGGACCTTCCGGACGTTCGAAATGGAGGTGGGCGGCCCGAACGGGCGCGAGGTGCGCGGCTACCACAAGCCGATCATGATCGCGGGCGGCTTCGGCAACGTCCGCTCCGAGCTGGTCAAGAAGGGCGAGATCCCGCCCGGCGCTCCGGTCGTCGTGCTGGGCGGCCCGGCCATGCTGATTGGCCTCGGCGGCGGGGCGGCGTCCTCGCTGGCCTCGGGCGCTTCGGCCGAGGACCTGGATTTCGCGTCGGTGCAGCGCGACAACCCCGAGATGCAGCGCCGCTGCCAGGAGGTGATCGACCGCTGCGTCGCCCTGGGCGCCGACAACCCCATCGTCTCCATTCACGATGTCGGCGCGGGCGGCCTGTCGAACGCGCTACCCGAGCTGGTGAACGACAGCGGCCGCGGCGCGCGGTTCTCGTTGCGCGACGTCCCGAGCGCCGAGCCCGGCCTGTCGCCGCTGGAGCTCTGGTGCAACGAGGCGCAGGAGCGCTACGTGCTGGCCATTGCGCCCGACCGGCTGGCGACGTTCGCCGCGCTGTGCGCGCGCGAGCGCTGCCCCCACGCGGTGGTGGGGCAGGCCACGGCGGACGGCCAGCTGGTCCTGACCGACGCGCTGGCCAGCGAGACGGCGGCCGAAAAGCCGATCGACCTGCCGCTGTCGGTCCTGCTGGGCAAGCCGCCCCGCACCGTACGCGACGCGGCCCACGTGCCGGCCGCCGTGGCGCCGTTCGCCACCGCGGGCGTCGATCTGTCGGAGGCCCTGCGGCGCGTGCTGCGGCTGCCGGCGGTCGCGGACAAGACGTTCCTGGTCACCATCGGCGACCGCACCGTCGGGGGCATGTCCGTGCGCGACCAGATGGTCGGTCGCTGGCAGGTCCCGGTCGCCGACGCCGGCGTGACCGCGACCGGCTTCGACGTGACCACTGGCGAGGCCATGGCGATGGGCGAACGCGCCCCGGTCGCGCTGCTGGACGCGGCGGCGTCGGCCCGCCTGGCCGTCGGTGAGGCGATCACCAACATCGCCTCCGCCCCGATCGCCAAGCTGGGCGACATCAAGCTCTCGGCCAACTGGATGGCGGCGGCCGGGCACCCCGGCGAGGACGCGCGCCTCTACGACGCCGTGCGCGCCGTCGGGATGGAGCTGTGCCCCGCGCTGGGCATCGCCATTCCGGTCGGCAAGGACTCGCTGTCGATGCGCACCAACTGGCAGGCCGACGGGCAGCCGCAGTCGGTAACCGCGCCCCTGTCGCTGGTGGTGACCGCGTTCGCCCCCGTCACGGACGTGCGCCGGCTGCTGACGCCCGAGATCCCGGCCGACCTCGAGTCGGCGGCGCTGCTGCTGATCGATCTGGGCGGCGGTCAGAACCGGATGGGCGGATCGGCGCTGGCGCAAGTGCACGGTGGGCTGGGCGCCGTGCCGCCCGACGTCGACGATCCGGCCCGGCTGGCCGGGTTCTTCGCGGCGATCCAGGCGGCCAACGCGGGCGGCCTGCTGGCGGCGTACCACGATCGCAGCGACGGCGGCCTGGTGGTCACGCTGCTGGAGATGGCGTTTGCCAGCGGCTGCGGCCTGGATGTCGACATCAGCGCACTGGGGCGCGACCCGGTGGCGGCGCTGTTCTCCGAAGAGCTGGGCGCCGTCGTCGCCGTCCGCCCCGCCGACGTCGGCCGGGTCGTCGATCTGTTCGGCCGCCAGGGGCTGCCGACCGCCGTGCGCCGGATCGGCGCGGCACGGGCGGGCGACGATCGGATCATGGTCCGCGCTGCCGGCAAGCTGCTGGTTGACGAGCGGCGCGCCGTGCTGCGCGGCATCTGGTCCGAGACGTCACACGCCATCGCGGCGCTGCGTGACGACCCGACCTGCGCCGACGAAGAGCAGGCCTCGCGCGTGCGTGCCGACGATCCCGGCCTGTCGGCTCATCTGACGTTCGATCCGGTCGAAGACGTCGCGACCCCGGCGCGCTCACGCGGGGGGACCCGGCCGCGGGTCGCCATCCTGCGCGAGCAGGGCGTGAACGGTCAGATCGAGATGGCGGCGGCGTTCGACCGAGCGGGGTTCGAAGCGGTCGACGTGCACATGACCGATCTCCTGGGCGGCGCGCGCGATTTATCGGAGTTCAAGGGGCTGGCCGCCTGCGGCGGGTTCTCGTACGGCGACGTGCTGGGGGCCGGTCTCGGGTGGGCGAAGTCGATCCTGTTTCACGCGCGCACGCGCGAGATGTTCGCGACGTTCTTCGCGCGCCCCGACACCTTCACGATCGGCGTCTGCAACGGCTGCCAGATGATGTCCGGTTTGAAAGAGATCATCCCGGGCGCCAACGCCTGGCCGCGGTTCGTCCGCAACCGCAGCGACCAGTTCGAGGCGCGCCTGTCGCTGGTCGAGATCGCGCCCACGCCGTCAATCGTGCTGCAGGGGATGGAGGGCTCGCGCTTCCCGATCGCCGTCTCGCACGGCGAGGGGCGGGTCGAGTTCCCGTCGGACAGCGCCGCCGCCCAGCTGGAAGCCTCGAAGCTGGTCGCCGCCCGGTTCGTCGACCACGACGGCCGCGCGACCGAACGCTACCCCGAGAACCCCAACGGCTCGTTCCACGGCATCACCGCCGTCACGACCACCGACGGCCGGGTCACGATCTTCATGCCGCACCCCGAACGGGTCTTCCGCACGCTGCAGCTCTCGTGGCACCCCCCCGAGTGGCCCGAAAGCAGCCCCTGGATGCGCCTCTTCCAGAACGCCCGCGCCTGGGTCGACTGAACCGAACTCGCCAGGCGGATTCTGTAAGCGGGCGCAGAGTGTTACGCGCAGGTTGTTAGGCGGCTGCGTTAGGTGCAGCATGGCAACTTCCGGTTCACCCCTGCCAGGAGCCCCCCATGCGAGCTGCCCCCAGTGCCGTCGCGTTTCGCTTGATCGTTGGACTAACGGCTGCCGGGGTGGCGGCCACCCTGGGATGTAGCGGTCGCCCCGGATCGGACGTCGTCGTCGCGTCAGCAACGGCCAGCGCCGCGCCCGCCGAACAGGAGCACCGGGAGAAGGGCGAAGAGGCGAGCTGTTGCGCGCGGCGCTTCCCCGGGAATCGCCGGTTGCGCGAGGCCTGCCTGTCCGATGCCGCTCATCACCACGGCGTCTGCGCGCCAAAATGTCCCCCGCCGCACGACGCGGGCGCCAACCACGACGCTGCTCCGCCCGACGCGTCAGTTTCGAAAGATGCGGCTGCCACGGACGCGAGCGTCACACCAGACGCCGCCCGGATCGACGCCGGCCGCGATGCCTCCGATTCCAGCGTCCCAGTCATCTGCCCGACGAACATTCTCATCACTGAGGTGAAAGGCAGCAACGACCTGAGCCACCACGACGTATTCTCACTCAACGCTCAAACGAGCGCCGGTGAGACGGTGACCTGGTCGGCTTCGGGGACCCCAGGAATCTCGTTCTTCGTCTTCGGGGGATCCAGTCCACCACACGCAAGTATCGATTGCGGGGCGGAGGGCTCTATCGACGTTACCGCCACCATCGTCGGACCGGGGTCGTGTGCCTTGACCGAGACGACTCACGTCACTTGCGCCGCCTCCTGCGGCAACGGAATCGTGAGCCCAGGTGAACAATGCGATCCGCCCAATGGCGTCACCTGCGACATGAAATGTCAGCTCGGTCCTGCCCCGACCTGCGGGGACGGCATCCTCGAACCCGGTGAAGGTTGCGACGTCGTGAGTTCCAGGTTCTGTAAGCTCTGCGAGGTCACGTCGTGCGGTCAGTGCGTGACGGACCTGCTCGGCAATCACGACATCTGCCGCTCGACTGATGGAACGCAGAAGATCGCGTGTCAGGCGCTCGAGGCGTGCATGTTCTACGCCGGCCAGGGATTTTGCACTCTGGCCGGCACCTCCACCTTCCGCTGCTTCTGCAGCGACGCAACCTGCTCGACCGGACCGTCCGGCGAATGCGGCCGGCAGCTGCAGGCGTACCTTGGCACCACCGACCAGGACGCCTTGGTGGCGGCCGCCAATTCGGCGGAGATGACCCAGCTCATCACCGCCATGAACGGCGCCTACCCCTGCCAGTCCTACTGCTTCCTGCACCCGTACCCCTGACCGGGTCGGGGTCGCTGGTTACGGGCAGGCCTTCTTGTCGGCGGGGAACCACAAGGTCGTGGTCTCCGCGCAGGCCTTCTGCTTGCGCTCGGCGACGCGCTTGCTCCACTTGGCGTCGCCGCCGAGCTTCACGGGCAGGCACTTGCGCTCGGGGTCGCAGGAGTAGGCGCCCCACGCGGCGCTGTCGCCGATCCCCAGGGCCAGCACCGTGACCGGTCCGATCGACGCCATCGGGATGGCGATGACGAACGACTTGCCCAGCTCCGCAAAGCCGCTGGCGATCGCCGTGTCGGCGCACTTGCGCGTTTCGTCGGGCGTGACGTCCTTGGCCGTGATGCCCTGGCCGCCGCGGTCGACGCACGGCTTCACGTTGTGCATCGGCCAGCTCTCGAGCCCCAGCGCTTTGTTGATGGCGACGATCGAGGCCATCATCTCTTTGGACGTCTCGGGCGCCAGCTTGCCAGGCGCCGGGCCAGCGCCAGCTTCGGCGCCCGTCAGCGCCGCCGCCAGCGCAATCGCTGCTGTCATCATCGCCGCCATGGGCGGCAGTCTAAGCTATTCCGCGTCTAATTCGCGGCGAGCGGTTGCAGCAGCTTGACGGCGCGGATGGCGTCCGTGAAACGGATCTGGCTCTCGTTGATCTTGAGGTCGGTCTCGATGATCTTCTTGTCGACGACGTCCAGCTGGGCGGACTGATCCGCCAGCCGGGTGGTCAGCTTCGCGCGCAGGTCGGCGGCCGCCGTGTTCTTCTCGAGCGCCTTCAGATTGTTGCGCGTCTCGTCGGTCGAGCGCCGCAGCTCCGCATCGGAGGCGGACAGCTTCTGCCGGTCGCCCTGCGCGTCGACCAGGCCACGGCGCACGTCCCAGGCCGACTTCAACTGCCGGGCGATCGTCGGGTCGGCGCCGTGGTCGGCCAGATAGCCGCGCACCGCCTCGTCCGCCAGCGGCGAAAGCCAGTCCAGCGCGCGCGTGGTCTGCTGGCGCTCGTCCAGGACCAGGTCAATCGTGCCCCGCGCCGCGACCTGCACCGGCACCAGCGCCGTTCCGGTGCCGACGTTGTCCTCGGTCCCGGAGGGGAAGTCCTTCATCCGCGCGCCGGCGCTGCGCGGGTGCTTGATGAGCAGCGTGGCGGGCTCGGCGGCCCCGTTGCGCAGTTTGTAGGTCGTCACCGAGACCACGTCGCGCGAGACGGTCAGCGCGCCGGCCTCGATGTGGTAAAGGCGCGATCCCTCGTCGCGCGACTCGCGCGAGACCTCGACGGCGACGCGCCGATCGAGGCCGAACGGCACCGTCGCCGTCGCGCCGTCGGGCAGCGCGTCCGTGACGCCCTGGCCAGCGAAGGCCGCGTCGGCAAAGATCGCGAGAGGTCCCCGCTCGATCAGGCCGCCCGTCTTGTTCACGAACCGCGCGACGCGGAACGGGTGGCGCGCCGAATCCGGCACCCCACCGTCGGGCGCGTAGAGCGCGACGACCTGGCCGGGGATGCGCTGGTCCGCCAGCATGACCATCGTCGAGCTCTTGTTCGGGATGCTCACGGCCGCCGGCAGGTCGTACCGGGTGGTGCCGGACTGCACCGAGATCGCCGCCAGCGCCGCCAGGTTGCGGGTCGCGCGGGAGTAGCTGGCGGCTTCGGCCGCCGGCGACGCGAGCTCCTGAAGGTTGCTCTCGTCGGCTTCCATCTCGCGGGCGTAGCTCTTCTTGGCGGCGGTCCGCGGCATGGCTCCCGCGCCGCCACCCCCGAAAATTCGTCCCGCCATGGCGGGCGCCGCCATGACCGATGCCGGCGGAGGCGCCGGCGGCTCCGCCTGGGCCAGCGACGTCTCGCTGTGGGGGACGACCGCCATGACGTCGCCGCCGTCGGTCACCGTCGGGCGCCCCGGGATGACGGGCGTCCCCAGCGCGGCGTCGAACGCCAGCGGCGCCTCGGCGACCAGCGACAGGCGGACGTCGTTCCAGTCCTCACCGGACAAATTCTGGACGATGCCCCAGGTCTGCAGGCTGGCGCCGTTCTTGTCGATCACCAGCCGGTAGGACGGACGCCAGACGGGCGTCTGGGCGATGTAGCCGACCTGCAGGTCGTGCTCCTTGCCGTCCAGCGCCATGACGACGTGTCGCAGCTCGCGCTTGTCCGCGTTGGCGTCACCCGGCTTCGGTGGCGGGGGTGGACCATCACTCGCCACTTCCAGCGGGAACGAGGCCGAACGGACGGAGCTGCCGCCGCGCTCGAGCACCGCCAGTGTGGCCAGGAAGTCGCCCACTTCGTCCTTGCGGACCTCGAACTGCACGCGGTCGGAATCGACGTGGCCACCGCGCTCGAAGTAGCCGACGCCATTCCTGTAGATGACGACCTTCTTCAGGGACAGCCCGGGCCCGCTGACGGGCGGCGCTGTCGCGCACCCCAGGCTTCCGGCGAACAACAGCGACATACCCGCGAGCGTTCCCTTGGTTCTGTTCATGCCATCCCCGACGCACGAAACAATCGGAAGATCTGGCCGGCCACTCGAGCGGGCAAAAAAAAGCCCCGGGCCGCTTGCGCGGTCCAGGGCTTCTTCGTTTCCAGTCTACGAGAGACTGGAAGCGAAATTACTTCGCTTCGCCGGCCTTCTTGTCGGCGTCGTCGGCCTTCTTGGACTTCTTGGCCTTCTTCTCCTTCTTCGCGCCCGTGTCGCCAGCGGCGTCGCCCGCGGGGGCGTCAGCGGCCTTGGCAACGGTCCAGGCGGTCGGGAGCATAACGGCGAGGGCGAGGAAGATCGTGCGAACGAGCGTCATATGTGACTCCTGATTGGGGTTGGGTGCGGCACCGATGCTTCCGTGCCGCGGGCCTTCCACGATGCACTGCACATGCCATCGGCCCCGCTCCCGCCGGGCTCACGATATCAGCGACTTAGGCCGTGCGGGGCGGCTCGGCGGGGTGCGACGTGAGGCGATTCTGCGCTCGTTTCGTGTTCACCATGTGGCGAACCGCCCCACATCCACTCCGTCACTTCGTCGGGGCGGTCAGGATGGCGATGTGGCTGGCACCCGCCTTCTTCGCGGTCGACATGATGTCGACCGCCGCGCCCAGAAGGACGTTCTTGTCGCCCCGGATCAGCAGCGTCTCCGAACTGGCGTCCGTCAGCGCCTTGCGGATCTCCGCCTCCAGGTTGGCGACCTCCACCTTGCGCGTCCCCAGGTACAGCTCGTTGCCCTTCGTGACCGTCAAGACCGGGTCCGTGTGGCGCTGTGACACCGGGCCAGCGGCGTTGGCCTTCGGCAGCACGACTTTCATGCCGGCACGCGACGCCACTTCGGATTCGACCAGCGCCGTCGAGGTCACCATGAAGATGATCAGCAACACCAGAAAGACGTCGGTCAGCGGGGTGATGTTGATCTCCGCGACCACCGACTCGTTGCCGACGTCGGCGTCGTCGCCACCGCCGCCGCCGTCGTCGAGCTGAACGTTCATTCCCATGTCGTCACCCTCAGGCGCTGGTCCCCGCGGTCTCGGGCGCCGCTGCCGGTGACGCCGGCCGCGTCTTGGGCATCTCGCCCAGGGCCGACAGGAATTCCTCGCAATAAAGCCGGTACTGCATCGAGATGCTGTTGATGCGCGCGACGAAGTAGTTGTAGGCAATGACCGCGTAGATCGCGACCAGCAGGCCGGCCGCCGTCGCGACCAGCGCGGCCGCGATCCCCTGCGAGACGACCTTGAAGCCGCCGGTGCCCGCCACCGACATCGACTGGAACGCCTTCAGGATGCCGACGACCGTCCCGAACAGGCCGACGAACGGCGCGGACGAACCGACGGTTCCCAGCGCCCACAGGTACCGCTTGAGAGTCAGCACCGTCGCGCCGCGCTGCGAGTTGACCGCCTCCGTCGTCTTCTGCGGCGTCTTCTGATAGACGCGCAGACCGCGCTCGAAGACGTCGGCCAGCGGCACTTGGGACATCTCGGACAGCGCCGCTGCCTTGCCCAGATCGCCGCGCGCGACGGCGTCGATGACCCGGTCCTTGAACTCCTCGGACTTGGGGATGATGTTCCAGAGCGCGTAGAGCCGTTCGCAGATGACCGCCAGCCCGGCCAGGGACCAGGCGAGCAGCAGCGACAGGATCAACCACTCGTCCCGAACCAGGTTCCGGATCGTTTCCCAGGACATAGACCGCGAAGCATAGCAAAGGGTCCCTCGTCCGCGGTCAGCCGTCGCCCTATACTGCCCCCATGACCACGGCTCAGGCGGAGCCCCTCCGCCCGCCCCTCGACCGGCGCCGCTCCGGGTTCGCGGTCCGGCTGGTGGCCGTCGAGGTCCTGCTGACGGCCGCCGAGATCCTGGCCATTGTCGGCCCGACGCTGGCTCTGGCCGCGCACTCGCTGCGCGCCAGCGGCGAGTCGTTTCGCATCGGGGCTCTTTTGAGCGCGCTCATGGCGGCGGGGTGGGTTCGGGGCGCCGATCTTCTGCGTCCCCTGGGCGCGGCCCGCGACGCCAAGCGGGCAGGGCGCGCGCTGGACCCCGCGGGAAGCGCCGCCGCCGAAGCCGCCATCCGCCGCGCGCCCGTCGAGGTGGCCGCCACGCGCTTCGGGATCTGGTCGCTGGCGGTCGTGTATCTGGCCATCCGCCTGGGCGCGGGCGGCCTGCTGGCCTGGCCGTCGACGATCGGCCTGGCCTGCATCGGCATCCTGCACGCGGGCGGCGCCGCCGCTGCCCGGGGCGCGTTGTGGGGACGCATCTTGGGCCGCACGCGCCGGGCCATCTTTCCGAACTTCGACGCGCTTCGCGAGTTCGCCGGCAGCTACAGGCGCCGGCTATGTCAGAGCGCCTCCGCGTTGCTGGCCGCCGCGCACGCCGTGAACGCGGCTTTGATCGCCGTGTTCACGGACATGACGTCCGCGCAGTCCGGGACGCTGCTGGCGCTGACCGTTCCGGCGCTGATCGTCCCGATGGGGCTGTGGTACCGGTCGCTGGTCAGGCGAACCAAGCCCATCGCGCGCTATCTGGACGCAGCCGCCCGGCGGGCGCCCGCCCGTGAGGATCCCGAGGCGGTGGCCGCCTTTCGCGCCGGACAGGCGCTGCCGTACCGGCTGGCCGGCTCGCAGGCGCTGGCCTGCGCCTTCGGTGTCGTCGCCGTCGTGCTGGTCGGGCGCCGGCTCTGCGGGTACGACGCCGCGACCGCCGGGCGCCTGCTGGGCGCCAGCGCGTTGATCCTTCTGGCCACCGGCCTCTACGAGATCCTGCTGTTGCGCGACGTGCTGCGCCCGCTGCTGAGCCAGATCGGCGCCCGCCACCGGCTGCCCGTGGCCGAGATCCGCGCGCCCATCACGCTGCGCGTGAAGCTGGTCCTGTTCTTCACGAACGTGTCGGTGTTCACCTCGGGGCTCGTGCTGCTGTTCGCGGTGTCGCCGCGCCACGCGCTGGGGACGATGCTGGGGTCGATCGCGCTGGCGCTGGCGCTGTCGCTGGGGCTGGTCCTGCTGATCGTGCGCGACATGGTCACGCCCATCGCGGCGCTGGAGGCGCGCTCGGACGAGATGGCGCGCGGCGAGCTGGCCCGCCCGGTGCCGCCCGCCGGTGAGGCCGACGAGATCGGGCGCCTGTCATTCGCGTTCGAAGAGATGCGCCGCGCGCTGCGCGACAAGCTGCGCTCGACGGAGTCCTTGAACATCGACCTCGAACGCGAGGTTCGCCGCCGCACGGAGGTCCTGGAGCAGCGCAACCGCGAGCTGCACGACGCGCTGGAGAAGCTGCGGCGCGCGCAGGACGATCTGATTCGCTCCGAGAAGCTCGCCTCGATGGGCCGCCTGGTCGCGGGCATCGCGCACGAGATCAACAACCCCGTGAACGCCGTCATCAACACGCTGGAGCCACTGGGCGAAGCGATTCACGCGCTGGCCGGCGCGCCCGACGGCGACGGCGCTGCCCGGGCCGCCGCCGAAGCGGACGAGATGCTGCGGGTCGTCCGGCGAGGCGCGGCCCGCACGAAGGCGATCGTCCAGGCGCTGCACAACTATTCGCGCGGCGACGAGCAGCTCCCGCGCGAGCTGAGCGTGTCCCGCAGCCTGGACGACACGCTGGACCTGCTGCGCCACCACCTGCGCGACGTCCAGATTGAAAAGACGATCGAACCGGACCTGCACGTCATGGGCTTTCCGGGGCAGATCGATCAGGTGTTCATGAACCTCATCACCAACGCCGCGCAGGCCCTCAATGCGGGGCAGGCGGGGAAGCCCGGCACGATCCGGGTCGCCGCGGCCCGGCGGGACGAGCAGGTCGAGATCACCGTCAGCGACGACGGCCCCGGGATTCCGCCCGAGGTTCTCCCGCGGATCTTCGACCCGTTCTTCACGACCAAGGACGTGGGGCAGGGGTCGGGACTGGGGCTGTCGATCGTGCACGGGATCGTCGACCGCCACGGGGGGCGCATCCAGGTCGAGAGCCGGATCGGCGAGGGGACGACCTTCCGCATCAGCTTGCCGGCCCGCGCCACGGCCGGCGTCCAGGCCGCATCCGCGCCGTGACAAAGTGGCAGTCCGGGGCGGCCCGGCTGCGGCAGGATGTCAGATTGACAGGCAAGTGGCGCGGCTCGCCAATCTGACGTACGCTTCGATCCAATGAATTCGCCTGGTTGCGCCGCTTCAGCGAAACTGGCATCCGGGTTGATAGTGAACGGGGGATGGATCTGATGCCCGGGGACCGCGCGGCGCCGACCATCCTGGTGGTCGACGACGAGGCTTCAATCGTCGAGTCCCTCCACAAGATCTTCGAGCGCGAGTCGTTACGCGTGCTGACGGCCGGTTCCGGCGGCGAGGCGCTGGAGCTGTTGCGGCGGGAGCCGGTCTCCGTCCTGCTGACCGATCTCATGATGCCCGGGATGTCGGGCATGGACCTCTTGCGCGCCAGCAAGAGCATCGCGCCCGAGACGGAGACGGTCCTCATGACCGCCTACGGCACCGTCGAGAACGCCGTCGAGGCGATGAAGCAGGGCGCCTACGACTTCGTCACCAAGCCCATCAAGCGGGCGCACCTGCTGCGCGTCGTCGGCAAGGCGATGGAGAAGCGGTCGCTGGTCCAGGAGAACCGCTCGTTGCGCGCGCAGCTGGCCGCCGAGAAGCGGCGGGCGCTGATCGGCCAGTCGCTGGCCTGGCGCCGCACGATGGAGATCGTCATGCAGGCGGCGCCGTCGCAGGCGACCGTGCTGCTGCTGGGCGAGTCGGGCACCGGCAAGGAGCTGCTGGCGCGCGCGATTCACGAGAGCTCGGCCCGGGCGACGGGCCCCTTCGTCCCCGTCAACTGCGCGGCGCTGCCCGAGACGATCCTCGAGGCTGAGCTGTTCGGGTACGAAAAGGGGGCGTTCACGGGCGCCGTCCAGCGGCACGACGGCCGCTTCGTGCAAGCCGACGGCGGGACGCTGTTCCTGGACGAGATCGGCGAGATCCCGACCCACGTCCAGGTCAAGCTGCTGCGCGTCCTGCAAGAGGGGGAGGTCGAGCGGCTGGGTGGCCGGACCCTGAAGGTCGACCTGCGGCTGGTGGCCGCCACCAACCAGGACCTGCGTGCGGCGGTTCGCGAGGGGCGCTTTCGCGAGGACCTCTACTACCGCCTCAACGTCATCGCGGTGCCCATCCCGCCGCTCCGCGACCGGCGCGACGACATTCCGCTCTTGGCCGAGCACTTCCTGCAGCGCTACGCCGCCCGAAATAATCGCCATCTCAGCGGGTTTTCACGGGCCGCGGCCGAGGCGCTGGCCCGGCACGACTGGCCGGGCAACGTGCGCGAGCTGGAGAACACCGTCGAACGGGCCGTGGTCCTGTCGCGCGGAACCGCCATCGAGATCGACGACTTGCCCCCCGAGGTCCGCAGCGGCGGCGCGGCGATCGGCGACGGCCGGACGCTGTCGTTCGTGGTCGGGACCCCGCTGGAAGAGATCGAACGGCGGGTCATCCACGCGACCCTGGCCCACGTCGGCGGCGACAAGCGCCTGTGCGCGCAGCTGCTGGGCATCGCGACCCGCACGATCTACCGCCGCCTGGAAGAAGAGCGGGGCGAAGGCGAGCCCGCCTCCGAGGCTGAGCCGGCCGACCCGGAAGTGCCAAATTGGCAGCGCTCTTCCGTGGGTAGCTCTACCTAACTAGGCGAAACTTCAGGGTTTCTCTCGCGGCCCGGCTGGTCCCGGCGTTGCTTGAGAGGTCACCCCGGTCCTCCATGGAGACGCTGCTCCGAAAGTATTTGTCCGCCGTCGATCTGGTCGTGATCGCGATCTGCGCCATCTTTGCGGCGCGCGCGACCGCGACCGCCATCGAAGCCGGGATGGCCGGCAACGTGCCGAGCGTGAAGCCGGGCGCCCGGCCCGCGATCGCGCAGCCCGCCGGGCCGGTCTATTCGAAGCAGGTCGAGGACATCCTCAACCGGAACATCTTCTGCTCGACCTGCCCGCCCATCCTCGGCAAGCCCGAGGTCGCCGGCGCGCCACCGGTTCCCGAGCTTCAGAAGACGTCGCTGCCGCTGAAGGTGCTGGCGATCATGTACGCGCCGGAGCCGGCTGACCCGCGCTGGTCGATCGCGATCATCCGCGACAACGACTCGAAGACGGCGGGGCCGTACAGCATCGGGTCCAAGATCCGCGAGGCGACGATCGACGAGATCGAGCAGACGCGCGTCTACCTCGACTTCGGCGGCGGCCGTCGCGAGTACATGGAGCTGCTGGACGCCGCCACGCCGCCGCCCGGCGCGCCCCCGCCGCCGCAGCAGCACGCCGAACCGAAGGATCCGCTGGCCGCGGAGCTGGACAAGGGCATCCGCAAGACCGGCAACAACACGTACGAGGTCCAGCACTCGACGCTGGATTCGCTGCTGGGGAACATGGGGGCGCTGGCGCGCGCGGCGCGGATCGTCCCCGAGACCCGCGACGGCAAGTCGGTCGGCTTCCGCCTGTTCAGCATCAAGCCCGACGGCCCGTTCGGAAAGATCGGTCTCCAGAACGGGGACGTCATCTCGGCGATCAACGGTCTCGAGATGACCAGCCCCGACAAGGCACTCGAGGTCTACACGAAGCTCAAGACGGCGAACCACCTGTCCGTCGGTCTCGAGCGCAACGGCCAAAAAGTCACCATGGACTACACCATTCGATGAAAACCAAGACCAGAACCTGGAAAGCAGCGGCGATCGCCGCGGTGGTGATGCTGACGGCCGCGGCGCAGGCCGCCATCGTCGAAGGCGTGAATCAACAGCCGATGCGGGTTCCACCGGCAGCGTCGCCGACGCCGACACCGCCGGCGATCCGTCGGATGAACCGCCGCCAACCGACCATCACGCCCACCACGCCCGCGGCGGCGGGCGCCGCGGCGGGAACGGGGACCACCGACGTGACGGGCGGCACCGTCGTCGGCGAAAAGGAGTTCAACTCCTGCAAGAAGTTCCCGGCCGGCAAGCGGATCGTGAAGTTGAACCTGAAGCCGGACACGGAGCTGGGCGACCTCATCTCGTGGATCTCCTCGATCACGTGCAAGCAGTTCCTGCTGCCCGGCACGATCCCGTCCAACAGCAAGAAGGTCACGATCGTCGCGCCCGAGCTGATCACGCCCGAGGAGGCGTACCGGCTGTTCCTGGGCGCCCTGGATTCGGTGGGCCTGACGGTGCAGCCGGACGGCAAGGTGCTGCGCATCATCGAGACGGCCAACGCCAAGACCTCGCCCATTCCGCTGTTCGGGATGGATTCCGACCTTCCCAACAACGAGAGCTACGTCACCCGGTTGATCCGGGTCGAGAACGCGGACCCCAACGAGGTGGCGCAGGTGTTCGGCCGCCTCAAGGGGCCCCAGGGCGACGTGATCGTCTACGCGCCGCAGGGCGCGCTCATCGTGACGGATCTGTCGTCGAACGTGAACCGCATGATGGCGATCCTGAAGCAGATCGACCAGCCCGGCACCGGCGAGCGGGTCTGGATCATCTCGGTCAAGAACACGTCCGCGGCCGACATGGCCCAGAAGCTGGGCGACATCTTCCAGGTCGCCAAGCTGGGTGGTAAGGGCGGCAGCAGCACGCCGCCGCCGCCCGGCGCGCAGAACCGCGTGAAGCCGGGCGATCTCACGACGGAGATGATGATCTCGAAGATCATCCCGGACGAGCGCTCGAACCAGCTGATCGTCATCGCCAACGAGCGGGCCTACGCGCGCGTGCTGACGCTGGTGCATCGCCTGGACGTGCCGATCGAGGGCGGCGACGGGCGCATCCACGTCTACTACTGCGAGAACGCCAACTGCGACGAGCTGGCCGCGACCATTGGCGCGGTCACCGGCGTCACCGTCACTGGCACGGCCGGCGGGCGGTCGCGCTCGCGCAGCAATGCCCAGCAGCCGGCGCCCGCTCCGACGCCCGGCTCCAGCACGCCGCTGCAGGGGGCGAACCTGCTGTTCGAGGGGGAGGTTCGGATCAACTTCGACCGCCCGACGAACTCGCTGATCATCGTCTCGTCGCTGAAGGACTACCAGTCGTTGCGGCGCGTGATCGAGCTCCTGGATTCGCCGCGCAAGCAGGTGTTCGTCGAGGCGATGATCCTGGAGGTCACGCTGGACAAAGAGCGGGACCTGGGCGCCTCGTGGCACGGCGTCAAGCCGCAGAACAATCTCTTCGGGCTCAGCAGCCCCAGCTTGATCGTCGGCGGCCTGAACCCGACGAACACGCTGGTCCCGACGACCGCGCTCGGCGACACGATGCTGGCCGGCATCCTGGGCCCGGTGCTGTCGCCGTCAGAGGCGGCCGGCCTGGGAACGGCCGTGACGTCTACGGTCGACATCCCGTCGTTCGGCGTGCTCGTGAAGGCGCTGCAGACCAACAACGACGTGGACGTGCTGTCGAACCCGCACCTCTTGATCATGAACAACGAGGACGGCGAGATCTCCGTCGGCCAGCGCGTCCCGTTCCCCGTCAGCACGATCGGCCTCGGCGGCGCCGGGGCGGCGGCGGGAGCCGCGGGTGCCGGCGCGCTGGGCCTGGGGTTGGGTGGCCTGTTCCCGCAGGTCCAGCGCGAGAAGGTGGCGCTGGAGATGAAGCTGACCCCGCACGTCAACGAGCACGACATCATCCGGCTGGAGGTCGACGAGAAGATCTCCGAGCTGGCGCCCGGATCCAGCAACCTGGGTCCGTCGACGTCCGAGCGCACTGCAAAGACGATCGTCGTCGCCAAGGATCAGCAGACGATCCTGATCGGCGGCCTGATGTCGGACAAGATCATCAACAGCGTGACGAAGATTCCGCTGCTGGGCGACATCCCCATCCTGGGGTTCTTCTTCCGCAACACCACCAAGCACGTGGTGAAGACGAACCTCATCATTGCGCTCACGCCGTACGTCATCAACGACCAGTCCGATCTGCGGCGGGTGCTGGAAAAGAAGATGCGCGAGCGGCGTGAGTTCGTGGAGCGCTTTGGCGGCGAAGAGCGCCCGAACATCGAGTCCGAGATCGACTATCGCCGTAAGCGTGGGATGCTGGAAGAGATCAACCGCGCCGTCCGCGAGGTCGCGCGCGAAGAGGACGACATGGACAGGATCCAGCGGCAGCAGGCCATGGACGAGTCGGGCCCCGTGGACCTTCCCGTCGGTCCAGGCACCAGCAGCGGCGGCGGCGACGCGGCGCCCGGTCCGGCGGCGCCCGGCGGCGGCCCCGCGCCCAACGCCGCGCCGGCACCAACGACCCCTGCACCTGGACCTGCTCGCTGAAGGTGAAACACGCATGGCGAAGAAGCGCATAGGCGACCTGTTGCTCGAGCTGAAGGCGGGGGCGAGCTCGACGCTCACCCCGGCCGTCATCGAGCAGGCCGTCGCGACCCAGCGCATCGAGGGCGGGCGCCTGGGCGAGATCCTGGTGCGCATGCGCGCGATCACCGAGGAAGATCTGCTGCAGGCGCTCGGCGTGCAGCTGGGGATCGGCTACAGCGCGGATTTGAAGATCGACGAGGTGGACACCGACCTGGCGACGGGCGTGCCGATCGGGTTCGCCAAGCAGCACCGGCTACTCGCGGTCAAGCGCGACGGCGACATCACGCTGGTGGCGACCGCCGATCCGCTGGACGTCGGCGCGCTGGACGATCTGCGCATGCAGCTGGGGACCGAGGTGCAGCCCATCCTGGTGCCCTCGCAGCGAATCCTGGAGGTCATCAACGACGTCTACGGCCGCAAGCACGACAAGGGCGGCGACCTCGGCGAAGGCGAGAACGAAGAGGACGAAGGCGGCAGCGAAGAGCTGGTCGACATCCTGGAGATCACCGACGAGGCCCCCATCATCCGGTGGGTCAACTCGCTGCTGTTCAACGCCGTCAAGGAGCGGGCCAGCGATATTCACATCGAGCCCGGCGAAAAAGAGGTCTTCGTTCGCAACCGGATCGACGGCGTTCTTTACGAGGCGCGGCGGGCGCCGCGGCAGTTCATGCCGTCCATCATCTCGCGCGTGAAGATCATGGCCGGCCTCAACATCGCGGAGAAACGGCTGCCGCAGGACGGCCGCATTCGCCGCAAGATCGCGGGCAAGGACATCGACATGCGCGTCGCCACCATCCCGACGGTGAAAGCCGGCGAGCGCGTGACGATCCGTTTGCTCGATCGCGAGTCGGTGCTGCACGACCTGGCCGACATCGGGTTCGGCGACGATCACCTGCGGCAGATCGACGACCTCATCCACCGGCCGCACGGGATCATGCTGGTCACGGGGCCCACCGGGTCGGGCAAGACGACGACGCTGTACGCCTGCCTGGCCAAGATCAACGCGCCGGACCTGAACATCCTCACCATCGAGGACCCGGTCGAGTACCAGCTGGACGGGATCTCGCAGACGGCGGTGAACGAGAAGATCGACCTGACGTTCGCGGCCGGGCTGCGGTCGTTCCTGCGTCACGACCCGGACGTCATCATGGTCGGCGAGATCCGCGATCGCGAGACGGCCGAGATCGCGATCCAGGCGTCGCTGACGGGCCACCTGGTGCTGTCGACGATCCACACCAACGACGCGGCGGGCGCGATCACGCGCCTCGTCGACCTCGGCGTGCAGCCGTTCCTGGTCGCGTCGTCGCTGATGGCGCTGCTGGCGCAGCGACTGGTGCGCCGCCTCTGCAAGGAATGCCGCGAGCTGTATAAGCCCGAGGCCGAGGACCTGCTCAGCATCGGCATCGACCCCAAGGCCTTCGCGGCCGGCAAGGCCAAGCGCGTCTACTTCAAGGGCGACGAGAACTGGGTGCCGCCGGCCGGCATGCTCTTCCGCGCCAAGGACGGCGGCTGCCCGGCTTGCCTGGGCGCCGGGTACAAGGGGCGAACCGCGATCTATGAGCTGTTGCCCATCGACGAGAAGATCCGCCAGCTGACGATCAAGAACTCCGACGCGCAGACCGTGAAGAGCCACGGCCAGCAGGCGGGGATGCGCACGTTGCGCGAGGACGGCGCCCAGAAGGTGCTGGCCGGCATGACGACGGCGGCCGAGGTCCTGATGATCACGACCCAGGACGTGGAGTGACGAGCCGTGCCGGTCTATAGCTGGAAGGGGCTCAACACCGCGGGGAAGACCGTCAACGGCACCCGCGACGCCGACGGTCCCAAGGCGCTACGCCAGGCGCTACGGAGGGACGGCGTCTTCATCACGGAGCACCGCGAGGTGCTGGCCGGCGGCCAGCGCGCGGCAGCCCGCCCGACGGGCGGCGGCGGTGAGAAGGTCTCGGTCTTCAAGCGCGAGATCGACTTCAAGGCGATGTTCGAGCGCGTGCAGCCGCAAGAGGTCGCGGTGTTCACGCGGCAGCTGGCCACGTTGATCAAGGCCGGCGTCCCGCTGGCCGAGGCGCTGGGCGCGCTCGCCGACCAGGGCGACAACAAGAAGCTGCAGATGGTGCTGGCGGAGATCCGCCAGAAGGTCAACGAGGGGAGCTCGCTGGCCGACACGCTGAACGCGCACCCGACCATCTTTCCCGAGCTCTACACGAACATGGTCCGCTCGGGCGAGGCGGCCGGCAACCTGGACGCGGTGCTGGCGCGCCTGGCGGACTTCCTGGACGCGCAGCAGGCGCTGCGATCGAAGGTGTCGGGCGCGCTGACCTACCCGATCATCATGGTCGTGCTGGGGTCGATCATCATGGGCGTGCTCATGGTGGTCGTCGTCCCGAAGATCACCTCGATCTTCACGGACATGGGCAAGACCCTGCCGTGGAACACGGCGATTCTGATCTTCGCGTCGGACATGGCCAGCAGTTACTGGTGGGCGCTGATCCTGCTGGCGGCGTTGGCCTTCTGGAGTTACCGGCGTTGGTCGCGGCGGCCCAAGGGGCGCGCCGTGATGGACAGACTGCGCCTGCGGCTGCCGTTGCTGGGGCCGATGGTGCGGTTCGTCGCCGTGGCGCGGTTTGCCAGGACGCTCTCGACGATGTTGTCGGCTGGCGTCCCCGTGCTGACCGCCCTCGAGATCACGAAGAAGGTGCTCAACAACACCATCCTGGAAAAAGTCGTCGAGGAGGCGCGTGATGCCATCCGCGAGGGCGAGTCGATCGCCACACCGCTGAAGCGGTCCGGCCAGTTTCCGTCGCTGATGGTGCACATGGTGGCTGTCGGCGAGCGTTCGGGGCAGCTCGAGGCGATGCTCGAAAACGTCGCAACGGCCTACGAACGCGAAGTCGAGGGGAAGGTTTCTCGCCTCACGACCATTCTTTCACCCGCCCTGATCGTCGGCATGGCTTTGTGCGTGGTCTTCATCGTGTTTTCGGTGCTGCAGCCCATTCTCGACATGCAGAATTTCGTTCAGTGAGGAGACTCAAATGATCGCAAGAGAAGAGAACCAGACAGGGATTGCTCGACGTGCCGCGCGGGTCGCCGCCGCCGGCTTCACCCTCATCGAGATCATGATCGTGCTCGCGATCATTGCGCTCATCGCCGGCGGCGTAGGCACTGCCGTGTTCAGCCAATACAAGAAGGCGCAGGTCAAGATCGCCCGCCAGCGTGTCATGGCGGTGAAGAACGGCGTCAGTCAGTACATGATCGACAATAACGGCTGCCCCAAGGGCGTCGACGACCTCATTGCCCAGAAGTATCTCGATCGCGGAAACGCCAAGGATCCGTGGGGCAAGGACTTCACCTTCCGTTGCCCGGGCACCAACGACACGGATAACGCCGACATTTCGTCGGCAGGCCCGGACAAGCAAGAAGGCACCCCGGACGATATTCGCTCCTGGGAGCAGTAGCAGGTCGAGGCTCAGCCAATGCAGGACCGGAGACAGCGCGGCTTCACCTTGATCGAGGTGATGGTTGTGCTCTTGATCTTCGGCCTCGTCGCGAGCATCGGGGTGAAAGGGTTCCGCTCGGTTGCCAAGAGCGACCTGCGCGAGGCGACGGCTCACATGTCGGGGGCGATCCGGTACATGTTCGACCGGGCGTCGGTCACCGGGAAGTACCACCGACTGGTGATCGACCTCAACGACGGCCAGTACTGGGCCGAAGTGTCCGACGACAAGTTCTACGCGCCGAACCAGGCCGAGACCGAGGGCGAACAGCGCAAGCGCGAGAACGCCGACCTGGAAGCCGACGAAGAGCAGCGCAAGAAGGCCGACAAGCAGAAGTCGCTGTGGGCGTCGTCCAGCAGCAGCTCGTCGGCGACCAGCTTCGACATGTCCAAGCTGGAGGTCGGCGAGTTCCGTCCCAAGCACGCGCGCTTTGCGGCGTTCAAGGAGACGGCGCTGAAGCCGGTGCGCCTCAAGAAGCTACGCATCCGCAGCGTCTACACGCCGCGCTTGACCGACCCGGTCACCAGCGGCCGCGCGTACCTGTACTTCTATCCGCTGGGGCAGACGGAGCCCGCGATCATCACGCTGTCCGACGACTCGGGCGAGAACGTCTACTCGCTGGTGGTCCACCCGATCACCGGGCGTGTGCAGATCTTCAACCGCGAGATTCGTCCCAACCTGGGCGTCCGCTATGACGACGAAGGACACCTGGTCACGCCATGAGAAAGGCGGAGGCCGGGTTCACGCTGCTGGAGGTCATGGTGGCGATCGCCATCCTGGCGATCACGCTGGTCGTCATGCTGTCGATCGTCACCAACAACATCCGGGCGACGAACCACGCGAAGATGACCACCGCCGCGACGTTCCTGGCGCGAACGAAGATGACCGACATCGAGGACCAGATCCTCGACGTCGGCTTCTCGGACATCACGGAGACGGCGGTCGGCGCGTTCAAGGAGCTGGGGTATCCGCAGTTCCGCTGGGAGACGACGATCGAGCGTATCGAGCTGCCGGCCGACATGGGGCAGCGCGCGAAGGATCAGGCGACCGACGACACGAAGGACGCCAAGGACCCCATGTCGATGCTGACCGGCATCATGGGCAGCATGATGAGCAGCTTCATCGAGCCGGTGCGCATCGGGCTGCAAGAGTCGGTGCGCAAGGTGACGGTGCGGGTGCTCTGGAAGGAGCACGGGCGAACCGAGCAGAGCTTCGAGGTCGTGCAGTACCTGACCGACCCCGCCAAGGCGGACATCAACAACTTCGGCGCGGCGGCGGGCAACGGCACGGGCGGCACCACCGGTGCCAACGGAACGGGCGCGGCCAGCGGATCGGCCAACCCCCTCAGCGGCCTCAAGGGGCTGGGGCGCTGATGCGACGCAGGTTGCATAGCCGACGGGCTTCGGCCGGCTTCACGCTGGTCGAGGTCATGCTCGCGCTGGCGATCCTCAGCTTCGTGACGGCGCTGATGTGGGGTTCGTTCAGCCAGACGGTGACGAACAAGAAGGCGATCGAGTCGGCCCAGCAGCGGACGCACACGGTGCGCGTCGCGCTGACCCGCATGGCGCGCGAGATCGAGATGGCGTATCTCTCCGGCTCCGAGAACACCGCGCTCAGCAACCGGCGGACGTTCCTGGTCGGGTCGTCGCACAGTGACGTCGACGAGCTGCAGTTCTCGAGCTTCGCGCACCAGCGACTGCGGTCGGGGCTGGCCGAAGGGGACACGGCGCTGATCTCGTATTTCGGCGAACGCGACCCGGATGACCGGCGCGTCCTCAACCTGATGCGCCGCGAGACGCGCCGGCTGCAGGCCGAGGCGCCGACCGACCTGGCGGGCGAGACCTACGTCCTGTGCCCGGACGTCGCGCGCGTGAAGTTCACGTACTACGACCACAAGATGAAAGAGTGGGTCAACGACTGGAGCACGCTGAACGCCAGCGGACCCCAGTACCTGCCGACCCACGTGCGCATCACGCTGACCGTCGTCGACGAGCGAGGCCAGGAGGTCTCGTACACGACCGACGCGCGCATCCAGATGACCGAAAAGGTCGACTACCGGCCGGTGCGGCAATGACCCTGCGAGAGCGTTTTCGAAAGTGGCGCACGGCGCCGCGCGCGCCGAGAACCAATCGCCAGCGCGGCGTGGCGATGCTGATCGTCATCACCTGGCTGGCGCTGATGATCTCGATCATCGGCGAGTTCACCTACGGCACCAGCGTGGACGCCGCGCAGGCCGCCAACGCGCGCGACGAGCTGCGGGCGCACTACCTGGCGCGGTCGTCGGTCAATCTGGCCCGCCTGCTGATCAAGATTCAGCAGCAGTACATCGATCCGATCATGGGCCAGCTCCAGAAGATGCTGACCCAGGCGACCGGCAGCGGCGCCAACGGCACCGGGGGCAACACCGGGGCGGGGGCGGGCACCCAGTCGGCGGCACCGTCGCTGGGCTTCAGCATCCGGGTCACCGACTACGCGAGCATGCTGATGGGGTTCTTCAGCGGCTCGAAGGACGAAGTCGCGGGCCTCGGGAGCCTCATCGGCCTCGATACGACGAAGATCACCGGCCTGGGCCTGAAGTCCGGCACGTTCGACGCGCAGATCACGGCCGAGGACGGCAAGATCGACATCAACTGCGGCTCGGGCGTGGCGTCGGACCGCGGCAAGCAGCTGATCGTGTACCGGCTGCTGATGGGCCTGATGTCGTCGCGCCGCTTCGACAAGCTGTTCTCGGAGGCCGATACGACCGGGAACTTCGCGACCCGCACCGACGTGGCGCGCGCGATCATCGACTGGGCCGACGGCGACGAGCAGATGTTCACGCCCGAGGGGGGCTCGTCCAACTCCGAGGACTACCGCTACGACGCGCACGCGGACAAGTACCGCGCCCACGACAACAGCTTCGACACGCTGGAAGAGATCAAGATGGTCCGCGGCGTGTCCGACGGATTCATGGAGGCCTTCGCGCCGTACCTGACGGTCTACGCGTCGGACCCCAACTGCAAGGTGAACTTGGGCGCCATCAGCAACAAGGAGACGGGCGACTGCACGCCGCTGGTCATGGGCGTCATCCGCGCGGCGGCCACGCCCGATCCCGCCAAACCGCCGAGCGATCCGACCGTCTTCGACGACAACGTCCTTTATCCGCTGGCGAGCATCCTGTGCGACCGCGCGTCGACGGCGGGCTTCGACAGCCTCAACACGATCACCAGCTTGCTGGCCAACCCGCAGACCGCTGTTCTGCCGGACGATCCGCGCTACCGGATGTTCCAGGGGATGCGGCCCATCCAGATCGATGCCGGACAGCTGGGCAACCTGGCCTACGTCGGGCCGGCGCGCGTCTACCGCGTGTCGGCGACGGGCAGCTCGGGGCGCGTGAAGAAGAAGATCACGACCATCGTCGACACCGGCCGCACGATCGAGAACTTGCTCACGTTGAACGCGGCGTCCGAGAAGGCGGCCGGCGTCCTGCAGTACTGGCGCGAGGAATAGCGACAAACCACCATGGCTCACACTGTTTGCGGAATCGATCTCGGGACCTACTCCGTCAAGCTGGCGCTGCTGGAGGCGGGGTTCCGCCAGACCACGCTGCGCGGGCTCGACGAGATCATGGTGCCGGCGGGGGACGCCCCGCTTCTCGAGCGACAGATGCAGGCCGCGCGCGAGGCGCTGTCGCACCTGGGCGGCGAGGTGACCCCCTACGTGGCGATCCCGGGTGACCAGCTCTCGGTCCGCGTGCTGGAGCTGCCGTTTTCCGAGGCGCGCAAGATCGACCAGGTCGTCGGGTACGAGCTGGAGAGCCAGATCGTCAACCCGATCGAGGACGTGGTGTTCGACTACCTCGTGGCGGCCCAGCGCGCCGAAGGGACCACCGTGCTGGCGGCGGCCGCGCGACGCGAGGAGCTGGCCGCCTTCCTGGCGGCGGCCGACGCGCAGGGGGTGCACCCGCGATCCGTGTACGCGGCTCCGGTCATCTACCGGTCGCTTTTCCCGACTGGTTTTGCGGCCGGCTTTCCGGCCGAGCCGTCCGAGCCGGCGGTGGTCGACGCGCCGGCGCCGGCTGCCGCTTGCCGCGCCGTGGTCGACTTCGGGCACGAGCGCACGAACATCTGCATCCTCCGGGACGGCAACGTGCTGTTTGCCCGCACGATTCGCCGCGGGGGTGCGCACCTGACCGCTGCCATCGCGCGCGCGTTCGGCGCCGACCAAGAGCGGGCGGAGCAGGCCAAGCGCGGCGAGGCTTTCCTGGCCAGTCCGGGGCGGGCCGCGAACACGCCGCTGCTGTCCAAGCTGGACGCCGTCTTGCGTGAGGCGCTGGCGCCCACGATCCGCGAGCTGCGGCAGACCCTGGCGAGCTTCTCGGCCGGCGCCCGCCAGGACGTCGAGTCGTTGCTGGTGGTGGGCGGCGGCGGACGGCTGGCCGGGCTGCTGACGTTCCTGGAGACCGAGCTGGGGATGCCGGCCCGACACCCGTCGGTGCGCGAAATCCTGGAGGCCGCCGGCCGCCCCGGCGCCGAGTCGGCGGGGGACGAGGGCGGGGCGCCCGAGGCGGACGTCCACGCACTGGCCGGCGCGATCGCGCTGGCGGCGGCGCGCGGCTCGCGCGAGATCGATTTTCGCCGCGGGCCGTTCGCCTATCGCGCGAACTACTCGATCCTTCGCCAGAAGGCGGGGCATCTCGCGACGCTGGCGGCGGCCATGCTGCTGGCTGGCGGCATCGACGTCGGCGCCAAGCTGTCGAGCCTTCGAACGGAACGCAAGGCGCTGGACAAGGACCTGAAGACCGCCACGCAAGAGCTGTTCGGCAAGCCGCGCGAGGACGCCGAGGCCGTGACGGAGCTCTTGAGAAAGGGTTTCCGGGAAGAGCTGGCGCCGCTGCCGAAGGCGACGGCGTTCGACCTGCTGGACCAGATCTCGCGGAAGGTTCCGCCCGCGGACAAGATCAAGCTGGACGTCGCCGAGCTGGAGATTCGACCCAAGAAGACCTTCATCAAAGGCACCGTCGACACGGCGGCGGCCGTCGACGAGATCGCTGGCAAGCTGAAGGAGATCGATTGCTTCGACGAGGTGACCAAGGGCGCCATCACCGAGGTGTCCGGCGGTGCCAAGCAGTTCACCCTCAACGTGGCGACGAAGTGCCCATGATGTGCCCGGCATCACGACAGTGGAGGCGGGCATGAGCGCGTTCGGCAGGGTCCGGGAGCAGGCGGCGACGCTGGTGCGCCGGCCGCTGGCCTATTTCCAGGGCGAGTGGGAGCGACTGGCGCCGCGGACGAAGCGGTCGTTGACCATCCTGACGGCCGTCGCGGTCGTGGTGATCGTCTTTTTGAGCGCGGCCGTCGCGATGAGCGACGTCACGGACCTCGAGGACGGCAATGCGGCGATTCGCGACGCGCTGACGGCGATCGCCAAGCACCGCGACGAGTACCTGGAGGCCAAGTCGCGCAACTCCGTCCAGGAGGCCCGCATCGGCAACGATCCGCCCCAGCTGGCCGGCGATCTGGAGGCGGCCGCGCGCGCCGAGAACATCCAGATCGCGGAGTCCAGCGAGCGACCGACGGTGCCTGCCGGCCGTCGCTATGTCGAGCACGACACCGACCTCAAGATCCGCGAGACCGACCTGCAGAGCCTGACTCGGTTCATGAAGCGGGTCGAGACCGGCCCCCGTCTGATCTTCTTCACGCGCTTGTCGATGAAGCACCGCTACTCTGACGAGACTGACAAGCTGGACGTCGAGCTGACCGCCACCGCGTTCGAGCGCGTCCGCGAGGACCGCACGAAGAAGAAGCCGGACGGTCAAGAGAAAGCCGATAAGTAGAGGACCCGCATGGTCACGATCGCCCCCGACAAGCTTCGTCGCCTTCGCCGTTCGGCCCTCTACGGGGTCTTCGGGCTGGCGGTGTTCATCGTCGCCCTCTACGCGTCGTTCCCGTCGCAGCGGGCCAAGGACGTTGCGATCCGGGTGGCTGCCTCCAAGGACCTGGACGTCGAGATCGGCTCGGCGTCGCCGGCCTTCGGCCTGGGTGTGGTCTTCCGCGACATTCGGGTCCGGACGCGGCCGACGACCGGAAAGCCGACGCGCTTCACGATCGAGTCGGCGCGGATCGCGCTGTCCCCCTGGTCGGTGCTGTCTTCGTCCAAGACGTTCACCATCAACCTGGAGGCGTTCGGCGGGCAGATCGAGCTGGTGCAGACCGGCGCTCCGGGCAAGAAAGGCGCGTTCGGGTTCGAGGTTCGCGCGCGCGACATCAAGATGTCGGAGATCCCGGGCGTCCGGGAGTCGCTCAATATCCCGCTCGCCGGCACCGCCAAGCTCGAGGCGAAGGTGACGTCCACGACGGGAAAGCTGGCGGACGCCAACGGAGAGGCGACGTTTTCGTGCGACGCCTGCGTCGTCGGCGACGGCAAGACACCGCTGCGCGTGGCCGGCAACCCGTTCCTGGCGGGCGGCTTGACGCTGCCGCGCCTGCGCCTGGGCGACTTCGGCGGGCACGTCGCCATCGACAAGGGGCTTGCCAGGCTGCAGGAGATTGGCGGGCGCTCGCCGGACGGCGAGGTGGCGCTGGAGGGGGAGATCACGCTGCGGGATCCGATGCCCGCGTCGACGGTGAACGCCTACCTGCGCTTCAAGCTGAGCGACGCCTTCCTGAAGCAAGCCGGCGCGCTCCAGACGATCCTGCAGATGGCGGGGGCCGCCGGCAAACGGCCGGATGGGTTCTACGGGATGCGGTTGTCGGGGCGGCTCGATCACTTGAACCCGCCGGTCCTCACGCCGACGTCGCCCGTCGTCACGCCGCCGCCGCGGCCCGGGTCACACGCCTCCATCACGCCGCGTCCCCCACCGCCGGGGCCGCCGCCCAGCCCACCGCC
>JBJMQQ010000062.1:0-10331 GCA_045802645.1 Polyangia bacterium | reverse complement strand
GGTTTGGCTGCTGCGCAGATTGTGCAATCCGGGCTGCGCTGGGTTGCGCAGATCGTGAAGCCGGCGCGCAGACGCCGCCAATCGCCCGACATTCCGCGCCGATGCCGCCGAAAGAACGATGGCACCCCCTTTGCTGCCGCTGGATCGGTGTTCGTCCATAGCCCCCAAATAAAAAAGAGGTCGTTCATGTCGGCAGCCGGGTCAGTCGCCCCTCGAATGTTCACATCCGATCCCGGTCACCGCGAAGACGAAGGTCCGCAGTCCCGCGACGAGGCGTTGACCCCCGGTATCGGCTTTCGCCAATCACTGCTCGTCTGTGTTGGCATCCAGCACACGACGGCGGTGCGGATGGACGCCGGCCAGACGATCGCCTATCGGATCGTCAGCCACGGGCCCGCTCTGCTGGCGGCCGCGCAGGCAGCGGCTGCCCGCGCGAGTGGGCCGGCTGCCGCGCGGGTGATCCGGGCGGCCGCGGAACAGGTCGTCGACCGGGGACGGCTCGAGAAGTTGTTTGTGACGGGCTGTCCGGTGGTCGCGACGGCCGGAATCGCCAGCGCCGTCATCACGCTGGCCGGAGGCGTGCGGGCGACGACCGAGCAGATCCAGGTGGCCACGGACAGGCTGGGGATCGACTGGGCGCGACAAAGGGGTTCTGTCGAGCCAATGCTGATCGGCGCGGCGATGCTGGGGGCAATCCTGGCGCTTCTGGGCGCCGACGAGATCGTCGTGGAAAGACAGGTCCCGTGAACGTCGCTCGCGCCGTCGAGCAGCATGCGGTTTTGCGCAGTCTGTTCGAACAGAGCACGGATTGCGCAGCCGAGCAGGGGTGGGTTGAGCGTAGCGCCGCAGCGCGCGTGCCGCTGGCTCAGGCACTTCGCTTGCAATCAGCTCATCCCATCATGCCTGCGACGCAGCGTTTGGAGCCCGAACCGTCGCGCGGACTTCGCGACCAGCTTGTCAGCCACGATCGCTATCTGCTCGCGATCGCGCGTCGGATCGTCCGCAACGAGACCGACGCCCGCGATCTCGTTCAGGACACTTATCGACGGGC
The DNA here is from genome assembly GCA_045802645.1 of Polyangia bacterium. Classification (GTDB taxonomy): domain Bacteria; phylum Myxococcota_A; class Polyangia; order Fen-1088; family Fen-1088; genus JADGRB01. The sequence goes on along the minus strand of JBJMQQ010000062.1, from coordinate 9,280 downwards.
GCTCGAGCATGAACATCAGTTCATCGTCGACACCAACCTGCGCGGCTGGTTGACGTGCATCCTGCGAAACGCTCATCGCGATCGCATGCGGCACGCCAGCTTCGAGATTCTCAGGGCGACCGTCAGCGAAGAGCTCGAGCGCGGCGCCGACTTGCCGGATCCGGGGTCGCCGGACGTGTCCGCGTGGCGCCACATCGACGACGGAGATCTGGCGATCGCGCTCAAGCGGTTGCCGCCGCTCTATCGGCGCGTCTACACGCTCCGGGAGGCGGGCCAACCGTACAACGACATCGCGCGCCAGCTCGGCATCTCCACCAACACGGTCGCGACCCGGATCCATCGCGCGCGCCTGTGGCTGCGAGAAGCCCTCACCGCGCGCACCGTCGGTTCGCGATCGACCTCAGGTGCGCCAGTGGCAGTGAAGCGTGACGCTGGGGGCGGCGGTCGGTGAGCGGCGGCGAAGCGTGACGAGGCGGCGGCGCTCGAGGACTCTCAGAGCTCCCTGGACCGAGCGTTTCGCCAGGCCGGTGCCATCGGCCATCATTTGCAGGCTGGCGACGGCGGGGCGGGTGGCGCCGGCGGTCTTTCGCCAGATGTAGAGGTAAAGCACGAACGCGGATGCGCGGCGATCGTGGCCGACGAGGTCGGGCATGAGGGCGTCGATCACATAGGTGTCGAACGCGATGCGGTCAGCTTGCGGCATGGAATCGAATGCTATAGCAGGCGTTGCTACAGCGCTTCCCCTTCGGCGTTTTCGCGCTGGTCGGGCCAGAGTAGGTTCGGGACATGATCAAGGGGATCAAGTTCGTGAATATTCCGGTGCGGGACCAGGCGCGGGCGCTCGCGTTCTATACGGAGACGCTTGGGTTGTTGGTCGCCACCAATCAGCCGATGGGGACCGACGGACAGCGCTGGATCGAGCTCAAGATTCCGGGCGCCGACACGCGCGTCGCGCTGTTCACGCCGCCGGGGCACGAGGACCGCGTGGGCACGTTCGTTCCGCTGTCGCTCTGGTCGGATGACGTCGAGGGAACTTACGAGACGCTGCGCGCGCGCGGCGTCGAGTTCCTGGCCCCGCCCAAGAAGGAGCCGTGGGGGACCTCCGTCATGTTCAAGGACTCGGAGGGGAACCAGCTGCACCTCGGCTCCGCATGAGCCGCTAGAGCACGACCGGCCACCAGGACCAGCGGCGCCCGTCGAGGTGAAAGTGGTTGTGGTGGGCGGCGTTGAAATCGGGGGTCAGGATGGTGCCGAAGGTGGCGTCGCGCCGCAGATCCTCGAGCAGCGCGCGCAAGAATCGTCCGGCTGGGGTGGTCGGGTCGGTTCCCGCCCGCGCGAAGTCGCGCGCGATGGTGATCCGCCGCCCATTGCGCAGCACGAACCCGGCGACGTCGATGGCGTTGCCGGACGCGTGCTCGCTGGGCGAGCCGGCGGTTCCCTTGACGGGCCGGCAGACGTAGGCGCCCAGGTGGTCGATGCGCGCGACGGGGCTGCCCAGGAGCTCGCGGGCCCGTCGTTGCGCCGCCTCGTCGAAGTGGATCAGCCGCGCCGCGAAGTTGGTGTTCACGTGCGCGGGGCGCGCCAGGCGCGCGCCTGACGGCAACCGAAGCAGGGTCACGCCGTCGGGCACGCCGCACTGAACACCGTGCGGACCGTCGGCGGCGCGGGCGGACCACGGCCGGACGCGCGCGCCCAGGCGGCGAAGCTCGGCCAGCGGCAACCGTGCTTCGCCGGCTGCGCCGTTGGCGCGTGACACCTCGGATGCGGGGGCGGCAGACGGACGCGGATCGCGCGCGCCTCCGTCCGGCACCAGCCCCATCCCGGCGACGCACGCCGCGGCCGCGCCGAGCCCGAGGACAGCAAGCCCCCAAACTGCGGAGCGGATGCAGGATTATGCGCGATGATCCGCGCGCGCGCCGTCAGTAGTGCCGGCCCAGAATGGCCGATTGCAGAGTTGCCAGCGTTGCCGGCGTACCCGTGAACAGCTCAGCGGGCGGCGACTGCCGGTACTGGATGATGCCGCGGTAGATCTCGGCGGCTTCGTTCTTGTTGTAGTCCATGCCCGCCAGGAATTGCAGCCGCAGGTTCCGGTCGCGGTTGATCTGCGCATCCGCCAGCCACGGCCCCAGGTCGGACGCGCGCGCCGCGTAGGTCGACAACAGCGAGGTGGCCGAGTCGTAGCCGATCTCGCGCAACGACCGCACGACGCCCGACATCTCGGGCCGCTGGAACAAGCCTTCCAGCCGGTCGACGTCCAGGTGCGTCCCTTCCTTCTGGCCGACCAGCACGACGTCGTAACCCTGCCCCTGGTTCGTGTTGCCAAAGATGAGCCCCTTGGGGAACGCCTCGAAGAACGTGGCGATCTCGCTCTTCACGGCGGCGGTTCCGCTTTCGTACAGCTGGACGAACACCGTCACGACGCCCCCCGGATTCAGGTGTCGCTTCGCCAGCTCCCAGAACTCCACCGTGTAAAGCGAAGCCGCCCCTTTCACCCACGGATCGAACGGATCCGACGTGATGGCGTCGAAGGTCTGGTCGGTGCTGGTCAGGAAGTGGCGCGCGTCGTCGACGACGACATGCACCTTCGGGTTGCGCACGACGTTGAAGTTGTACTCGCCGAAGTGCTCGGCCACGACCTTCGGGACCAGCGCCTCGATCTCGGCGATGGTCTCGTGCTCGACGCGCGGGTCGATGCTGGCCGCCCCTGCCGTGACGCCCGCGCCGCAGGCGACCACCAGCACCTTGCGCGGGTGCTCCGGAATCAACGTGGTCAGGTGTCCGAGCATCCGCTGCAGCCGCATGTCTTGCGGCTGGCTGGAGGCCTGGGTCTTGCCCGCGTTGTGGTAGCTGAGAATGCCGAACTGATCGCGCGAGACGCCCATCGACGAGTTCATTCCTTCCCCGACGAAGAGGAAGTTCTCGTGGTTTTGAATGGTCAAGGCGGTGTGGCGGCCGTGCCCGATCAAGATCGCCGGGACGGGCGCGACCCGGCGTGCGGCGACGACCGCGAACAGCGCGATGATGACGGCCGCGGCGGCCGCCCGCGCCGGCCCTCCGATGCGCCCCGCGACCGAGCCCGGCGCTGCCGCGGCGGCGAACGCCGGCCCCAGCGCGACGATGGCCGACAGCGCCGCCATCGCGATCAGCAGATACTCCGACTTGCGCGTGCCGAACCACGGGATGGCCGCCAGGCTGAAGAACAGCGCGCCGACGATGGCGCCGACGGTGTTCGCCGCATAGACGCGGCCCACGACGCGACCGCCGTCAGGCGCGCCGCGCACCACGGCGCCCATGGCCAGCGGGAAGCTGGCGCCCCAGAGCAGCGCCGCGGGTAGAATCGCCCAGAAGCAGCGGGCCAGGTCAGTCTGGAACAGGTACCAGGCGCCGCCGCCGATCGAGGGGTTGATCGGCCAGTACGGAAGCGACGCCGTCAGGTTCCAGGCTGTCCAGGCGATGGCGGCGACCAGGAGCAGCTGCGCGTAGCCGAGGGCGCGGACCGGGTCGTTGGTGCGCCGCTCGATGGCGGACCCGACGCCGCTGCCGATGGAGATGCCGCACAGGAACACGCCCAGGATGATCGAGAAGGTGTACGTCGTGGCGCCCATCAGGAGCGTGAACAGGCGCGTCCAGACGACTTCGGCGCCCAGCGCGGTCATCCCCGACAGCCCGATGATCAGGTAGGCGGCCCGCGCCGCGCGCCGGCCGTACACGGGGGCCAGCTCCGGCAGCCCGGACGGCGCCGGCGCGGCGGGCGGCTCGTGCGCGAGGTCCCCGGGGGTCACCGTCGACAACGCCCAGGCAGCCGCGGTCACCACCACGTTCAGGCCGACGGCGACGAACGTGGCGGTCGGCATGTCCGTCACGCGCAGCAGGTAGAAGCCGGCCAGCAGGCACCCGGCGACCGCACCGACGGTGTTGCCGCCGTAGAAGAATCCCAGCCACGAGACCCCGCGCGGCGTGGTCTCGACCCAGCGGGCGATGGCGGGCAGGGTGGCCCCCATCAAGATTGTCGGCGGCAGCAGGCAGACGGCCGCGAAGAGGCCGCGCACCGCCAGGCCGCTGGCGCCGTGCGCGGCGACCGCCACGTACGCGCGCTGGACCAGCGGCATCTCGGCCAGCACCAGCAGCCCGCACGCGCCGACAGCCAGCTCGATGACCGCATAGACGCGCAGCGGGTGATGCCTGCGTGAGACATAGCGCGACAGACCCAGGCTGCCGATGCACATGCCCGCCATGAACGTCGCCAAAAGGACGCCGATCGACACGGCCGACGACCCGAGCACCAGCTGCAACAGCTGCAGCCAGATGACTTCGTAGATCAGCGCCGCGCAGCCGCTGCCGATGAACAGCAGCAACACCAGCGGGTAGTAACGCTCGCGCGTGGAGACCAGCTCGCGCGTGGCGGCCTGACCGCGCGTCGCGGCGACGATCATCCCCGCGACCAGCAGCAGCGCCAAGATCGCCAGGCCGAGCTCGAACGCCGGCGTCGTCGGGCGATCCCCGCCGCCGACCGCGGTGACGTAATGCTCGTTGGGCGGGGCGGGGACGGCGGCCATCGGCGCTTCGATCCGGGCGAAGGCCGGCGGGAACGGCTGCGGTGCCTTGCAGTAAACCGCGAGCTCGGCGATCGAATACGCGCCGTCGCCGTCACCGTTGCCGATGCGGATGAATCGGGCGGTCGTGGGCGAGATCTGTACCGACCGCGTGCGGATGCCCGGGCCCGCGTCGACGACGTTGGCGAGCTGGGCGATGTTGACGTAGCTGCCCGGCTTGCCGTCCGGCGAGGCGCTGATGACGTACGTGTCGTTCGCGTCCGCCTGCCCGACGACGGCGGAGATCGACCGCGCGCGGCCGAGATCCCAGGTGACCGAACCGCCGGAATCGAACCGCACCATGGCCGGCCCGTCCCACAGCGCGCCTTCGGGCACGACGTTGCCGTCGGTCACCAAGCGGCTGTTGCCGGTGACGTGGTCCTCGTGAACCGGCACGCGGCCGGCCAGCAGGTTGTCGGTGGTGCACGCCGGCGTGTCGGCGTCAGCCGCGTAGGTCGTCGAACTGATAGCCGCCAGCGCGGCCAGCAACGTCAACGAGGCGATTGCGCGAGAGAACGACAGAGGGGGGCGCCGTAGTCCCATTTTCCCCGGCTACCACGACCCGCGCGTGGGAAGCAACGGCCAGAGCGGGCGCGCGGGACCAAATCCGCGCACGCCCGGCGCTGCCAACTTTTTTCGATGAATACGCGATCCGCCTGGCTCAGCCCATCAGCTCGCCGCCGGTGAGACCGATGACCTCGCCGGTCATGAACCGGCTGTCATCGGAGGCCAGAAACACGTAGGCGGGCGCCAGGTCGGCCGGTTGCGCCGGACGGCCAAGCGGCGTGCTCGTGCCGAAGGATTTGACCTTCTCCCCCTGGAACGATTGAACGATGAGCGGCGTCCACACTGGCCCGGGCGCGACGGCGTTCACGCGGATTCCGCGCTTGGCCAGCTCCTGCCCCAGGCCCTTGGTGAAGGTGACGATGGCCCCCTTGGTCGACGCGTAGTCGAGAATCGCGGGCGTGGGCTGGTAGGCGTTGATCGAGGCTGTGTTGATGATCGCGCCGCCGGCCTGCATGTGCGGAACGGCGTATCGGCTCAGCGAGAACATCCCGCCGATGTTGGTGAGCAGCGTTCGGCGCACGCGTTCGGCGTCGATCTCCTCGAAGTTCTCGACTTCCTTGCCTTGATAGGCAGCGTTGTTGACCAGGATGTCGATCCGGCCCAGCTCGTCGACGGTCTTCTGGACCAGCTCGCGGCAGAAGCCGTCATCCGTGATGTCGCCGCGGACCAGCAGCGCGCGGCGGCCCGCTTCCCGCACCAGGCGCTCGGTCTGCCGCGCGTCATCGTCCTCGTTGAGGTAGCCGATCGCGATGTCGGCGCCCTCACGCGCGAACGCCAGCGCCACGGCGCGGCCGATGCCGCTGTCGGCGCCGGTGATCAGCGCGACTCTGTCCTTCAGCTTGCCGTGCCCGACGTAGCTTTGCTCGCCGTGGTCGGGCTTGGGCGACATCTCCGCCTCCGTCCCGGGCGACTGCTGCTCCTGCGCCGGGAAGGGCGGCATCTGACCAGACTTGCGGGGATCGTTCGTCATCGGTTGCTTGCCGTTGTTCATGGGCGATCAAGTTGGTGCCGGGGTCGCGCCCGGCCATCCGAAGCGGTCCGCAATCGACGCCTGAGGTGTGGTGCGCACGACTCACCCCACCGTTCCCGGTGGCCGCGACCCCGCGCGACGCGAGTTTTCGGGGCAACCGCAGGTGGCAAGCGGCTTGCTGAAGCGACCCGCATCGTCCGCCGGGTGCGGGCACATCATGTGGAGGGACCGATGAACCGTCTTGCGACCGCGAGTGTGATGCTGGGACTGGGTGGGCTGCTGTTCTCGGCTTGTGGAGGCGCTTCCAACGAAACCGACCAGTCGTTCCTGGCTTGCCCGGCCGACACGTTCCGGGTGTTGGGCAGCATCGATCAAGTGTCCGTCGACATCACCGAGCCGGCCGCGGGCGGATTCTCCCAGGACGACAATGGCGGGGCCTTCGACCAGGGCGAATCAGGCCTCACCGCCGGCACGCAGATGGAGCTCGACTGGAAGAAGGGCCTCTTAGACGGCCAGACCGCGCCCGCGACCGGCACGATCCAGTTCGCCGCTGGCGCCCCGTTCGCCGGACAATCGTTCAGCGCGGGCGCCGGGACGGAGGTCCACATCGCGAAGGATCAATCGATCGCTGATCTGCAGTTCGTGCTGAACGGACTCACGTCCGCCGACGGGGTCGTGCACACGGGCACGTTGCAGGGCTGCATGCGCTGAGCGCGTCACCGTCGCCGGCTACGGCTGCCCGCGGCCGGCTTGCCGTGCTTGCGATCCAGGTACTCGCCCAGGGCGTCGAGGCGCCGCTCGAAGAACGCCGCGAACTCGTCGACCCAGGTCACGACGTCCTGCATGGGGCGGGGGTCCAGCGTGTAGAACCGCTGCCGGCCGTCGCGGCGCACGGAGACGAGCTCCGCCTCCTGCAGAACGCGCAGGTGCTGCGAGATCGCCGCGAACGTGGTGTGGAAGGGCGCAGCCAGATCGCTCGCCGTCCGTTCCCCGTTCCTCAGGGTCAGCAGGATGGCCCGGCGGGCCGGGTGCGCAATCGCGTGAAAGACGTCATTTTCCTGGATGGGGCGCATCGCCGCTCCATTCAGCATATTCGCTCTGCACCGCCGCAAATCGTTCCAGCCAGTCGGGGAGGGCGCGCCCCTCGAGCTGGGCGTCGAGCCGATCCAGGAACGCGTGCAACCCGGGCAAGAACCCGCGCGCGGTCTGCCGCGTGATGCGCCGGTAAGTGACCAACAACTGGGTCGCCTCACCGGCCGGCTTCAGCTCGTACCGGAAGATCGCCCGTTCGCCCCGCGGCATCTCGGGAACGGGGGCGACGTTCCAGTCGTACTCCAGCACGCGCGGCGGTTGCCACACGCGGATCGTGCCGCTGGACCGGTAGCCGGCGGGCCCGGACACCGTTTCGATCCGGCCGCCCACCCGCCCCTCGATCACCGCGTGCGTGCACATCAGCCATTCGCGGAGCCCCGCGGCCGTGGCGATGGCGTCCCACACATGCTCGGGCGCGTGACGGTACGTGCGGCTGAACGTGAGCGTCGCGTGCTCGCCGTCTTCGTCTTCGACGAGGATCCCCCTAGGCTGCGGCATACGTGACCACCACGTTGCCATTGCGGAATGCGCGCTGATCGACCAACCGCAAGCCGCGGCCGTTCGTGAAGACGCTGCGCCCAGCGCCCAGCGCGACAGGAATGATGACGAACTGGTACTCGTCGATCAGCCCCGCCGCGCCCAGCTGCGCCGCCACGCTGCCGCTGCCCAGGATCGCGATGCCCGGTCCGTCGCCGGCCTTCAGCTCGCGCACGGCCGCGACCAGATCGCCCTTCAGCAAATGGGTGTTCTGCCAGGTGGGCTGGATCGTGCGGGACGCGACGTACTTGCGCGCGGCGTTCATCCCTTTCGCGACCTCCGGCATCTGCGCCGCCGCGAGCGGCGTGGGCCAGAACGCCTCCATCTGCTGGTACGTCTTGCGCCCGAACAGGAGCTCGCCCCCCGCGTTGGCGTTGGCGCCGACCCATGCGACGAACTCCGGGTCCTGGCCCTGGGCGTGCGCCCACCCGATCTGTCCGTCGCCGTCGGTGAAATACCCGTCCACAGAGATCGATTCGAACACGCGCAGCTTCTTCATGGCGGCTTCCTCCTCGCTCCTGATATTTATTTAGTTATAACTTAATTGTCAAGCGCCGAGCGCCTCCGCCGCTGGCCGGGAAGCTCTGGCGCACCGGCGGTCCACCTCGTACCCTTACCGGCCCCCATGCCGCCCGCATTCACGCGTTATCAGAAGTTCGTCGTCGCGATGCTCGCGTTTCTGCAGTTCACGATCATCCTCGACTTCATGATCATCAGCCCGCTGGGGGCGCTGCTCCTGGGGGACCTGCACATCACGACCCGGCAGTTCGGGTTGGTCGTGTCGGCGTATGCCTTCAGCGCCGGCGCGTCCGGCCTACTGGCCGCCGGCTTCGCCGACAAGTTCGACCGCAAGCGGCTCCTGCTGTTCTTCTACGGCGGGTTTCTACTGGGGACGTTGCTGTGCGGGGTGGCCGACACCTACGCCTTCCTGGTCGGCGCGCGCATCGTCACCGGGATCTTCGGCGGCGTCATCGGCTCGATCGTCATGGCCATCGTCGCCGACCTGTTTCCGCTGGAGATGCGCGGTCGCGTGATGGGCACCATCCAGACGGCGTTCGCCGCCAGCCAGGTCCTGGGATTGCCCCTGGGCGTTTTCCTGTCGAACCGCTGGGGCTGGCATGCGCCCTTCATCATGATCCTGGTGGTCGGCGCGCCCATCGGCTTGGTCATCGCCGCGCGCCTGCAGCCGATCGTCGAGCACCTGAAGGTGCGCTCGACGCGCAATCCGCTGCGGCATCTCATCGCCACGGTCAGCCAGGGGCGCTACCAGCGCACGTTCCTGGCGACGATGATGCTGGCGACGGGCGGTTTCATGCTGATGCCGTTCGGCAGCACGTTCAGCGTCAACAACATGGGCATCCCGCTGTCCAAGCTGCCGTTGCTCTACATCTGCACGGGCGCGGTGACGCTGGTCGGGGGTCCGTTGCTGGGCAAGCTGGCCGACGCCATCGGTAAGTACAAGATCTTCGTCCTCGGGACCCTCGTCGGCGCCATGATCGTCGGCATCTACTGCAACCTCGGC